>NZ_JBVJCT010000015.1:0-194390 GCF_055588305.1 Streptomyces sp. NPDC042002
GTCGTGGTGGCCGACGCCGCCTACGGCACCAACGCTCACCTGCGGTCCGCGCTGTCCGAGCGCGGACTTTCCTACGTCCTGGCCATCCGCTCGGATGTGAGCGCCCACTCCTTCGAGACCAAGCCCGTCGCTCCGGCCCGCAACGGGCCCGTCGGCTGCTGGCCCCAGCCCCGCTACCGACAGAAGGCACCGTCTGTGGCAACCCTGGCCGCCGGCCTCGGACAGGAGGCATTCACCCCGCTCACCTGGCGGAACGGCTCGCGAGGAGAGTTACGCTCCCGCTTCGCCGCCGTGCGGGTGCGCCCGGCAGGCAAAGCGGTCGAGCGTCCGATCAAGGCCACGGCCTCGGCAGAACAGGGCTGGTGGGACGGGATCCTGCCCGACTGCTGGCTGCTGGTCGAATGGCCCGCGGGTGCCGAGGCACCGACCGAGTACTGGCTGTCCAATCTGCCGGCCGACACCCCGGTCGCCGACCTGGTCCGTCTGGCCAAGGTCCGCTGGCGCATCGAGCACGACTACCGCGAACTCAAGCACGGCCTGGGCCTGGACCACTTCGAGGGGCGTTCCTGGCCGGGCTGGCACCACCACGTCACCCTCGTGACCGCCGCCCACGCCTTCCTCACCGAACAGCGCCTGGCCCCAAAAGCGCCCGGACCGGCCTCACCCTCTACCAGATCCTCGACGCCCTCCAGGACGTCCTGAGGTGCTGGACCGGCGTCTGCACCACCTGCCACCAACCCCTGCCCAGCGGGTCCCACTCAAAGCCAAGATCGAGACAGACCTAACGGAGTCCTATTAGGACCGTTACTTACATACCCTCAGCTGGGCAGCGCATTGAGATGCCCACGATCCCCAGGAAGGGTCGAATGCCATCTTGAGTCCATGTTGGCACTTGAGATGCAGCAACCTCATCAGAGTAAATCGAATGAGAGAAATGCTTATGGGTTGCCAATTCCCCAACCAGCTACAATTGGGACTATCGTCGCGCTAGCAGCGATGACCACCCAGGGTCAACCTGCCAGATGCGAGATTTGCCGCACCTGCTCCGCGCTCAGGTGCCGCACGTCCCAAAGCAGCGCGGCAGTGTCGATAACTTCCTCAGGATGCCTGCGGCTTGCCGAAATTTGCGGCATTCCCGTCAAAGAAGTCAGAACAGTGACTGGAACGCCAAGCACGGCCGCGAACCCTTCGAGAAGCTCAGGGTCAAGTTCCTTGACACCACGCCCTATTGCCCCAATGGTTGCAGCCGATAGATAAACATCAGACATCAAATACATCACCTTGGCCGCCGAAGACCATCCCAGATTTCGGAGGGCGAGCATTCGCACAAAAAGCGACCCGAAACCCGGAGGGTACTGCTCAAATGAGCGCATCTTCCTGGGGGGGGCAGTATGCGGTACCTCGGCCAGAGATCGGGCGTAGTCCCGCAATCGCCGGCGGCTGGAAGCGGGCAAGGTGAGTGCGCGCTGCACCAGTGCGGGGAGCGCACGACTGGCCGCCTCGTCGAAGTGCAATGCATCGTCCGGAAGAGCTAGACCCGCAACGAGGAAGAGGTCATGGCCCTGCATGCCGACCTGGCCCGCCAGTCGACTGAGAAATTCCTCGCGAGAGGGTTCTCCAGTATGAATTGGTGACGGCCCGCCGTTGGTGCGTTCGATGTCGCCTGCGGGACCGACCCCCTGAAAATGAGCGAGGCGCGCAAGGAGTACGTCGGGGCTGGGGTATGCCGGAAGTTCCATTGTTACCGCCACATGGAGATAGGTAGTCCTACGGGGTTTTCAAGCCCAATGGGGGCAGCCTCAACGAGACTGCCCCCACAAGCGTTCGCTAGTTCAGCGGTCTGTGTAGTTCCAGACATCGTCCGCGAAGTCCCACCCGTGCCCTTGAAAGGCTCTACGGGTTACATCAAGCAACGGTGTGTGCCCTGGAGAATCCGTCGGGCGATAGTGTCCGGAGAAATTTCGGACTTCACTGATCACACCATCTCCATCGACCTCGAACGTGCCTGCCATGAGCACCCCTTGACGGTCACCCAGGGCGGTGTGACCGGCATCCGGGTTGAGATCCCACATCGAATAGTCCTCCATTGCGCGCAAGGAACCATCCCGGCGAACAATGAAGTGATATGAACCCTCATCCAACGAGGCTCCGGCCGAAATCCCTGCATCCGCCGGTAGGGTTCCCTGGTCGGTGTGGTCGACGCCCTCGCGGAACGGCTCCCAAACTTTGTCTCCACCACAGGTGTTATGAACAAGGACCGGCGTGGTCCCTGCCAGCACATAGTACGTATGGAGCTGTTGAACCGTGAGGTTGTACATATCCGCTGCCGCCGAGCGGACCCGGACAGCAAGGACGGAGACATGCCGCTTGGTTGCCGTGTTCAGGACGTGGCCCGGCTTAAGGCGACCCGCTGCCACCCATCTGTGGTCGGTATCGTCCCAGAAGGGGTGGCGCGAGGTGGTGTGGACGATGGCGGAGTGATGTAGTGCTGTTTCGATCGACAGGTCGATCAAGTCGTGGTCATGGTTGACGAAGCGCGCAAGGACCACACGTGGACCCCGATGCTTTCCTGTCCGGGGGTCAGCTGCCTCGACTTGGTCACCATTTTTGATCTTTGCTATGGCTTTGGTCTTGCCGTGGGCCATCAAAACCAGGGTCGTGGGCGTGAAGCTGCACGCCACTCCGAGGAATGGGACATCATCCTCGGGAAATCTGCCACCACCGAGGGCCAAGAACGGCGCGGTGAATCCGTTATTCACTGCCGCCTTGTAGGCATTCGAGTCGGTATCCGCTCCCGCTTTCTTCGCCAATTTGTCGTACGCTGCGCTCGACGAGTCAGAGCTACTGCAGGCACCCGAGAAGATCCAGCACGCCGGATTTGCGAAGTCGCTTATCTTATCAAGCCCGTTGGCTACGCCGGCGAGCTCACCCGCGATGATCGTCGTCACGCTGGGATGTCCGTGGGACTGCATCGGGACCGTGATCCCACCGCACGGGTTGAGCAGGACGAAATAGCACCCACCGCCGCCACCGCCGCCGCCACCGCCACCGCCACCGCCACCGCCACCGGATGTGTCGTGACTGCTTCCGTCGTAGTCGGGCGACTGAGGGTCGTTGTGCGACTTGTAGGTCCCGTAGGTTCCATTACTGCCGGAGCAGTAGGAGCTCGGGTAGCACGATTCGAGGCCGGTCGGGTCACTGTTGGTGATGGGGTTGTCGGCGGCATAGGTGTAGCCGCCCAGTTCCTGCGGGTTGGTGGCTTCCAATATGGAGTCGACGCTGATGAAGCGGCCCAGGGTGGGGTCGTACTTGCGTGCGCCGACGTCGGTGTAGCCGGTGGTGGTGTCCTGGGGTTTGCCGAGGTACGAGTGGGTGGGGTCGGGCCAGTTGGTGGCGTTGGCGCTGGTGCGTGGCTGGCCGTAGGGGGTGTACTGCTGGCGGGCGACCTGCTGGGTGGTGGTGTCCATCGAGAGGGTCGCGGTGCCGTGCGGGTCGTTGAACAGGTACTTCAGACCCCCGCCGGTGAGGCTGGAACGGACGGCCATGGGGGTCCCGTTGCCGCCGTGGGAGTAGGTGCGAACGGCGCCGAGGAGGACGTTGGGGGTGACGCCGGTGTTGACGATGATCTGGGTGTCGCCGGCGAAGAGGGTGGTCTGGCCGGGGTCTCGGCGGATGAGCTGGTTGCCGTCGGCGTCGTACAGGTACTTGGTGGTCGTGGGGCTGGAGCCGCTGGTGTCCACCTGGGCCAGGTGGCCCTCGTCGTCCCAGGTCAGGGTCTGGCCGGGGCCGCTGGTGGGGGTGCGGGTGTGCAGGTTGCCGTTTTCGTCGTAACCAAACGTCGTGGGGTTGGTGCCGCCGGTGGTGGCGGTCAGGGTGTGGGGCTGGGCGCCGGTGGAGTTGCAGTTGGCGGTGCAACCGTTGGCGTAGGTGGTGGTGACGGAGGTGCCAGAGCTGCCGATGGCGTGGTCGACGCCCTGTTGGCGGTTTCCGATGGCGTCGTAGCTGAAGGACTGCCAGTAGGAGCCGGGCGTTGTGGTGAGGGTGCCGGCCGTGGGCGGGTTGGCGGTGCAGTTGTCTTTGCCGGTCCAGGCGTCGGTGAGTCGGTTCAGGGCGTCGTAGCTGTAGCACTGCTGGTCGGTGACGGTGTTGCCGGTCTCCGACTGCTGGTCGGTGATGGAGGTCGGATTGCCGGAGGCGTCGTAGGCGTACTTGGTGTCATCGACCGTCGGACCGGGTGCCTGGGTCCGGCTGATGAGGCGCTCGGTCAGCCGGAGGGTCTGGTCGTCGTAGTGGTAGGTGGTCGTGGCCGGGTTGGTCGAGGCGCCCTGGGTGACCTGGGACAGCGCCCCGTAGTCCGTGTAGACGGTCCCGTCGACGTAGATGTTGGCGCTACTGCTGGTTCTCGTAGGGTTGCCCAGCACGTCGTGCTCATAGGCGATGGTCTCGTTGTTCAGCCCTTGGGCGCGCGGGTCGCTCTGTGTCGCCGGCAGCTGGTCCCTGACGGTGTAGGTGTACGTCGTCGTGTAGGTCGACGGCAGCGGCGTCTCGGAAGCCGGCAGGGTGATCGTCGTGCCGGTCGGCTTGCCGAGAGTGGTGTAGCCGGTGGCGGCGACCGTGTAACCGCCCGTCACACCCTGGACATAGCGGGTGGAGGAGGTCGGCAGGCCGATGCGCTTCGTGTCGTACAGCCAGGAGGCGAACTGGAAGTTGGACTTCGACTTGTCGCTACCGGTGAGTTTGCGGCCCAGGAGGTCGTAGGTGTAGTCGAGTTCGATCTGCTTCGCGTCGTCGGTGCTCGACACGAGGTTGCCTGCGTCGTCGTAGCCGTAACTGCTCTTGCCCGCGTCCGGGTCGTTCTGGGACTTCTTGCGTCCGAGCAGGTCGTAGTCGGATGTCCACGCCGTGTGGTCGGGTCCGGTGACCTGGTGCTGCTGGCCTGCGGCGGTGTAGGCGTAGGTCGTGGGTGAGGTGGTGCCGCCGGTGGTGGTGAATCCGGTGGCCGCAGTACCGGAAACGGTGGGAGCGGCTGTGTACTGGTCCAGTTCGGTGGTCTGACCGCGTGCGTTGACGACTGTTGTGGTGGCGACACCGCCCTTGGGAGGCAGGATGGTGGTCTTGTCCCCTGTATAGGCGGTGGTCGTGGTCCAGGTCTTGGAGCCGTTGTGCTCTTCGGTGACCAGGCCGGCGCGGCCGAGTCCGTCGTGGTCGGTGACGGTGGTGTCGGGGATGGTCACCTGGGAGACTGGAACGAGCGTACTGACGGGGTTGCCCGCGACGCTGTAGGCGTTGTTGGTGTCAACGGTCCAGCCATGCGAGTCGTACTCGATGTCGCTGACCGTGGTGCTCGTGTTCTCCGCGGTCGCCTGCGTCTGCAGGGGGCGCAGCATGGCGTCGTACAGCGTTTCGCTGGTCGAGTAGCTGCCGTTGTCCAACAGGGTGTTGGTGGCGACGACCGAGGGGCCCGTCTGGGACAGGTTGTAGGTGTAGGTCGTGTTCGCCGGTGCGCTGTTGGCCTTGCTCTCGTTTGGCAGCCAGACGGCCGTGCGACGGCCGAGCGCGTCATAGGTTAGCGAGGTGAGAAGGCTGGCCGTGCTGATGTTGGCTGTGGGCAGGGCTCGAGCCGGGTCCATGGTGCTGCTGGTGACGTGGCAGTCCTTGGAGCTGGCCGTACTGGTGGTGCAGGCAGCCCCGGGGGTGACCTGGGTGGCGGTGACGACGCTGGTCGGGAGTTCTCCCGTTGCGGGGCTATAGCCGGTAACGGTGCTCTGGGACAGGCTGGTGCCGTCGGGGGCGGTGGAGTGGGGCGTACGGACGATCAGCGTGCTGCGTCCGTAGCCGTCATAGGTGGTCGCCGCCTCGTCGACGAACGCGGTCGCCGTGGCGCCGGTGGCGGCGGACGCCTTCTGGACGAGGGTGACGTCTCCGGTCTTGGGGAGCGCCGGGTTCTGCTGGCCGTCTCCGTCGTAGGCGAAGGCGTTCTTGTCGTAGGAGGTACGGACGTCGGAGATCAGGGTGCCGCCGGGAGTCGCTCCGGCGGCGGAACAGTCCTGGTCGGTGGCAATGATCTCGGCGGGCACAACCAAGGTGTCCACCGCACCAGTGAGGTAATGGGTGTAGGCACACTTGGCGGCGTTGTCGCTGTCGGCGGTCTCGCCGCGGTCGTCGATCTGCGCGGGCATCCCGGTCGTCGACTTGCCCAAGGTGGTGTTGTAGAAGGTGTCGGTCTCGGTCTTGCGCCAGCCGTAGGAGACCTTCTGCCGGCTGAGGCTCTTGGCGGTGCGGACCATCTGCGCCGTCAGGCCCGGCAGGCCGCTGCGGTTGCGGCTGGCCGTGGGGCCGATGATCGTGGGCACGGTGACGGTGGCTTTGTCCAGGCTTCCGGTGGCGCTGGTGTACGTGTCGGTCTCGAAGACTTGTCCGGCCAGCGCGTTGCTGTCCGCTACGGACGTGGCGCCGTCCTGGCTGGTGAGCGCGGGCACCGAGCGGGTCTTGCTGCCGGGCAACGTGTCGCCGTTCATGCCCAGGAAGTAGTACGTCTTGCTCAGCGTCTTCTGGTCGAAGACCTTGGCGCCGTCGGTCAGGTGGAAAACACTGGGATCACCGGTGGTGACGTCCACCTCCGGGTAGCCACGGAACTGACCCCAGGTCCGATTTTTGGCCTTGACGACCTCGTTGTCGTCGTGATGCCATCCCGGATTGCCCTTGTAGGCGTAGTCCGTTTCGAGCTTCGGCTGGGTGCCGTCCTGGTAGGAGTTGTGCGGGTCATCGGTGACGATCGACGTGACCTTGTACTTGTAGAACCAGTCCATCATCGGTGCCGGCTGCCCGTACGGGGTCCAGTACACCGGGAAGCACGACAGCGTGTTGGTCGACGCGAACGTCTGGGCGGCTGCGTCCGTCGGGTCCGTGGGGTCACTGGCCGGGGCGCTGGAGCAGTTGGGCCGGTCGTAGGTGACAGTGGTCTGTGCGCCGGTCTCGCTGGTGACCGTCTGGATGCGGTCGTGGTACATCAGCGGCATCTGCGGGATGGTGCCCACACGGTTGGGAAGTTGCAGGGGCGGATCGAAGCTCACTGCCGGTGTGGAGGTGCTGCCCGACGCGCCGCCCAGGGTGTCCAGGCCAGTTCGTTTGATGGAGTCCAGCCACAGGGTGGGGGCGTGGTCGCCGCCGTCGGGGAAGGACTGGGTGAAGGTGTACTTGTCGACCTGCTGGGTCGCTCCGCCCGTCTGGATCTGCGTGGTGATCGACGTCAGGCGCTTGCGCGACCAAAAGCTCGGACCGTGGTTCGTACAACTCGCCCCGGAGGTGCAGTTCAAGTCGATCGGCACATCCGGCCAGTACGCGGCGTTGGCGGGGGTGAACTGGCTGTCCGCACAGGTGTTGCCCGACGGAGTGCCGGGGATGCACCGCTCTCCCGTGGTGTCGAAGAGGATCTGCTCCGGCGCCGTACCCGAGTAGATGCTCGTGGAGGTCATGCCGTAGTCGATGCGCGACAGAGTGCCGCCGCGGGTGTAGGACACCGCGGTGTCCTTCAGGTCCGCACCGTAGTAGCCGGTCTCAGGCGCGTAGTACCAGGCGGTGGCGTTGTCGTGCAGGTCCACCGCGTAGTCCAGGTTGAACCGGTACCCGAGCGTGCAGGAGGTGGCGGCGAAGTCCGTGCTGTCCGGGCAGTCGGATACGCCGGCATGTGCGTGGTAGACCGGCTCGCTCCACACGGACTTGGTCTCGCCCTTGCCACTGGTCCAGCCGGGCAGGCGGTTGAGGCCGAAGAAGTACTGCAGGCCCCCCTCGGTGACCTTGAAGTACTCACCGTTCTTGGTGCCGTTCGTGCCGCCGGACAGGTCCTCGATCTTGATCGTGGAGTTGTCGTCGGCGGGACGGAAGTTCTTGGTGGCGTCGTCATAGACGATGTCGGTGGACGCACCGTTCAGCGACAGGGTCAGGATCTGTCCCGCCCAGCACTGATCGCCGTCGTCTTTCGGAGCACCGGATGAAGAGTCGTCGCTGCACGACTTGTAGGTACGCTCGACGTAGTTCTCAGTCGACGTCCAGCCGTCACCCAACCACGACGACTGATTGTTCGTCCCCTCGGTGAGCGCGTCCTGACCTGCGGAGCTGTACGACAGGCCCACTTGAGGCGCTGCCCCACCGATTGCCGAAGGCACCGTGATCGGGTAGCTGTAGGTGAACGCGCCCGTGTTCCCCGAGGTCGACCAGGAGCCGCCCGGTGACAGAGCGGTTGCCGAGTAGTCACCGGATGAGCCGGAAGCACCTGCGGTCGCGGCCATGACAAACGTCGCGTTGAGTGCACTCGCGGCCGAGTGTGAATGGACAAGCGCGGCCGAGGCAGCGCCCGGGCCCGGAACGGTGACCTGCGCGGACAGCGGTGTTCCCGGGGCGGTGCGCACCGCGGTCTGCGTCTGGCACCTGGCCAGCTTCGGCGTGGTCAGCGCGCAGGCGGGCAGCTGGACCAGGTGCAGGCGCGAGGCGAAATCGCCGCCGAAGGCATAGCGGAACGAGGAGTCGTCCACCTGCAACGGGATCTTTCCGCTGCCGGGGCCGGTGCGGTGCAGCGTGAACAGGACACCGTGGACACCGGCGGCTCGCGCGGCTTTCTGGTCCAGCATCGTCACGCGCACTCGCTGCGAACCGGTGACCGACGGGAGCCGCGAACCCGTGGCGGCACCGAGCAGAACGGGTGTGTTTCCGGCCCGTACCTGCGGCGTCTTGGCGATCAGGCTCGCGAAGGCAGGCGCGTTGGGAAGAGTCACCACGGCGCTGCCCGGGGCGGGCAGCTTCGTCTGCCCGCCGGGGTCGAAATGTTTGAATTTCTTGGAAGATAAGCCCCGCTTGGGCCAGGGGCGGGCCAAGGGGACCCGCTTGGTGTGCGGAGCGGCGGGAGCCGCCATGTTCCGCTTCACCGGCGTGGCCGCCGCGGCTACACCGACGGGCAACAGGCTCACCACCAAGGCGCCCGCCATCACTACCGCCGTACGACGAACCCTCCGAGCAGCCCAAGCCGCCCGACCGCGTCTCCACCCCGAAATCCGCGCCATGCCGTGTCTCCCCTCCCCGGCCCCGAACCGCCCAAGTCCCTTTCGACTTCAGCGATTTGAGTGCACGCCAAAACGGAGGCACACGTCGATCAAGCCCCCCGCAAGGAATCACGCTAGGACCTGAGGCCGCATGTCCAGGCAAAGGATTCTCCGGGGTAAGGCAAAGGGGGCGCACAGACTCGAACACAAGTTCACATCTATGCGTCAAAAATGGACTCAACATGGTCACTTGGCGACCAACTGGCGCTGGACCCGGCTCACACCGGCCCCAGAGAATGCACGGCGGCGCGGGGCCCACGGGGGGAACCGCATGAACCTGCGAAGGACCCCAACTTCAATGTCCGCTTCCCGCATACCTACGTGTGCGTCGAGACCGATCGCCGCTGCCGTCATCGCGGCCATGGCTGCCGGTTCGCTGGCCGCTGCGGCACCGGCTCACGCCTTATCGAGCACACCGGCCGCATCTCAACAGGCCGCGTCCCCGAGCGACCGTCCGACATCCGCCGCCGGGCGCCTCAACCCTACGGAGTCGGCGTCCGCGCAGGCGAAGGCTACCGGCAAGCCAGTGACCGTCGACTCGCTCACCGGCAGCGCAACGGAAGTGGTGGCCAACCCGGACGGCACCTTCACCCAGACCGATTCCTCCATGCCGCAGCGTGTGCAGCAACAAGGGAAATGGGTCCCCATCGACACCACTCTGGTGCGGCACGCAGACGGGACCTGGGCACCGAAAGCCGCCGTCACGCACGTGGCCTTCTCCAACGGCGGCTCCGGCGCGCTGGTCACAATGCGTGACGGAATTGACAAGCTGGGATTCTCCTGGCCGGGCGCACTCCCCAGACCGGTGATCTCCAAAGACACCGCCACCTACCCCGAGGTGCTGCCAGGAGTCGACCTCCAGCTGACCGCGGACGCCTCCGGCTACTCCTCGATCCTGGTGGTCAAGACCTCCAAGGCCGCAGCCGATCCGCGACTGCAACGCCTCGCGTGGAACACCACTTCGACCAACCTCAAGCTGGCCGCCACCTCAGACGGCGGCGCGCAGGCCCTCGACAACCGCACCGGCAAGACGCTGTTCCACAGCGACACCGCGCTGATGTGGGACAGCACCGGCCAGAAGACAGGTGGCACTGGCCGTGCCCGGACAGCAACCGTCTCCGCCGCACGAGCCGAGCACGCCGCGGCGGCCAAGGTCGGCCGGCACCGTTCCCGCGTCCATGTGACCTTCAAGCACGGCAAGCAGCTGCTGGGCCTGGACCAGAAGTTGCTCACCGCCAAGAGCACCACCTACCCGGTCTACGTGGACCCGGAGTGGAGCGGCAGGCCCTCCCAGCTGGACTGGGCGCGGATCTCCGACAACGGTTGGAACGTCTACAACTCGACGTCCACCTCGGGGGCGACCAACGCTCGTGAGGGGTGGGACAACTCCTCCCCCGGCAACGGTGAACGGGCCCGCACCTACTACCAGATGAACACGAGCGGCATCAAAGGCGCCGTAGTCACGCATGCCTCGCTGTACGTGAAGCAGCTCTCCGCCGCCTCCTGCTCGGACACCCCGGCCGCCGTCTACGGCACCGACCGCCCCGCAGGCTGGAGTTCGTCGTCGCTGTACTGGGGCCATGAGCCCGGCGGACGCACTGGCTCGCTGGGCACCAACCCCAAGAGCCACGAGGCCGGCACCTGCCCGGTCACCGACGGTGCCAACTCCTGGGTCAGCCCGCCGTCACTGGAGTTCGACGTGACCTCCCGGGCCCAGAGCGCGGCGGCCGGCGGCTGGAAGAGCATGACGCTGATGGTCCAGTCGCCCGACATGAACGACGCGACCCAGTGGAAGCAGCTCGCCTACGGCGGCGGCGCCACCATGTCAGTCACCTACAGCTACCGCCCCAGGCTCAAGAAGGGCACCGGCACCCCGGCCATCAAGCCGTCCATCGTGAGCATGGGCAAGACGATGACCACCACCCACACGCCGACGCTGTCCGCGCGAGCGGTCGACCCCGACCTGGCGGGCGGCAGCGAACTGGTGCGCATCGAGTACGACGTCTACAACTCCTCCGGCACCCTGATCCACCAAGGCTTCGGCCCCAGCACGGACTCGAAGAAGCGCGCCCGGTACAACACCAACGGCAGCGACTGGACCACGTCGAGCCTGCCGGACGGCACCTACACCTGGAAGGCCACCGCACAGAACGCGGCCGGCTACTGGGTGGGCCCTGGCTCGGGCATCTGGACCAAGACGCAGACGTTCACGGTGGACACCAGCGCGCCCCCCGCGCCCACGGCGACGTCAAGTCAGTTCCCGGCCAAGCAGATCGGTGCCGCCTTCGGTGACAAGGGCACCTTCACGCTCAGCAACAACCACACCAACAACATCACCGGCTATCTGTTCGCCCTGGACGCCACCCTCGGCAACACGGTCTACACCACCAGCACCACCCACTGGACCACGAGCACGACGCTCGTGCCGGGCCACATCTACTACGCCACTTCGGACAACGGCCCCGGCACCGGCACCGCGGTCCTCAACGGCAGCGCCTCCCCGGCTTTCGCCCCGGCCAAGGCGGGACCGCACACGCTCTACGCCAAGTCCGTGGACCAGGCAGGCTCGACGTCCATCTCCCAGACGAGCTACGCCTTCTACGCCGGTACCAGCACCCCGACCTACGCCTACGGCGACAAGATGATCGCCGGCTGGACGGCGACCAACACCGACGGCACGACCACCGCCGTGCCCAAGGCGACCACCACGTCCAAGGGCGGTCAGCTGATCAGCCAGGCGGCTTTCAGCGGCTACGAGTTCGCCGACGGCTACCAAGCCATGCTGGCCAACAAGAGCACCACCTCGAAGGTGGTCAGCGGTGACAGCGCGACGTTCGGCTTCGACATCCCCAAGGACGGTCCCTGGAGCTTCGGGGCCAATCTGACCCGGGCCAAGGACTACGGCATCTACAACCTGGTCCTGGACGCGGGCAAGCCCACCCAGGCCACCCTGCTCAGCGGCTTGGACGCCTACAACTCGTACACCACCACCCGGTTCGTCAACCTCGGCATCCCCAAGGACTCGAACGGTCAACTGCTCACCCTCAAACAGGGCGCGCACACCCTGACCCTCACCCTGACCGGCAAGAATCCCAGCTCCAGCGGCTATCAGGCCGGACTCGACGTGCTGCGCCTCGCACCCGCGCTGACCTGCGCGATGAACAGCACCGGCAGCTGCCTGAACAACACCGCGACCAGCACCTTCACCACGACGACCAGCACGGCCGACGCCGACGGCTCCGGCAACAGCATCAACTCCGCCGACCTGACCGGCACTTCCGGCTGGCAGAGCGGCAAGTCGGTGACCGTCGACGGTACGGGCATCGCGCTGCCGAAGTTCGGCACCGGCACCTACGACAACATGCTGGCCTCCGGGCAGACCGTCACCGTGCCGGGCAGCGGTGTGGTGAACACCGGTGACGCCGTGGTCTTCCTGGCCTTCGCCACCGGCGGTGCGGCCAAGGGCGCCACCGGCACCATCACCTATGCCAAGAACAACTGCCTGGACCCGACCGGCGCCCCCGCCGACCAGTCGTACACCCTGGACACCGTGCCCGACTGGCTGAGCGGCCCCGCCTCCGCGGCCACGCTGACCCTCGTCCACCAGAACCACAGCAACAACACCCAGACCAGCCCCAGCCCCGGACCGAAGGTCTACGCCGTCAGCGTCCCGCTGACCTGCCCCGGCTCGGTCATCAGCAGCGTCTCCATGCCGCTGTTCACCAACGGCGTCCAGGCCGGCCAGCCGACCCTGCACATCCTGGGCATGGGCGTACGGCCGCTGACCGTCACAGGCAACGGCACCCAGCACTGGGTCGGCACCTGGTCCTCCGTCCAGGACACCGCCAAGGTGACGCAGTCCGGCGGCAGCGCAGCCACCGTCAACGGACAGACGCTGCGCATGCCGGCCCACGTCAGCATCGGTAGCGACGACGGCAACGGCGTCCGCGTCCACCTGTCCAACGCCATGGGCAGCAGCCCGGTGACCTTCGACGCGGCCTCCGTCGCCCTCCAGGACAGCACGGCGGGCGGTGCCACGGCGACCGGGGCACCGGTACCGCTGGCCTTCGGCGGCGCCGTCACCGTCACGATCCCGGCGGGCGGCGACGTCACCAGCGACCCGGTGACCGTGCACGTCGACCAGCAGGCGACGGTCCTGGTCAGCCTGCAGGTGCACGGCTCGGTGTCCGCGCTGCCGGGCCACGCGGCGGCCCAGACGCCTGTGTGGGTCAGCGACGCGGCCAACCGCACCGGCGACACCGCGGCCACCAAGTTCACGCAGACCACGTACACCGGTCTGCCGTACCTGGCCGGCATCGACGTCACCACGCCCGTCTCCGCGCCCACCGGCTCGCTGGTCCTCTACGGCGACCAGAGCGTCAACGGCGACACCGCGAGCGGCGACGGTCAGCACCACCTCAGCGACGCCATCACCGGCGCCATCGTGGGCGACCCCAACGGGGACTCCTCGGTGGACTACGGCGTGCTCAACGCAGGCACCAACAGCACCAGCCTGAGCAACAACCTGCTGCCACAGGGCACGTACAGCGACACCCCGATCAATGCGCTCAACCCGCTGGACCGCAACGTACTGGCGCAGGGAAACGTGCGTACCGTGCTCGTCTCCACCGGTGCCGCCGACCTGCTCAACTGCACCGGCACCGCCGACGCCTGCGCCACCGGTGTCGAGCAGGGACTCGCCGCGATCAACAGCGAGCTGAACTCGTACTCCACCGACGACGGACAGGCCTATATCAACGGGCAGCCGGTCACCGAGAACTCCAACATCACCGTCTACCTCACCACCATCGCGCCGTTCACCGCCGCCCACCCGGGCACGGCGACCCAGGAATCCGCACGTGAGGTGGTGAATCAGTACCTGCTCGACAACTTCCCCACCCAGGTCATCGACTTCGCCGCGGCGGTCTCCACGGACGGCACGGCCATCTCGTCGACCGTGAAGGCGGCGGACCTCTCGAGCGGCAACCCGTCGAACACGTACTACGACGACCTCGCCGCCCTCTACCTCAGCGACACCAACACCCAGGTCGTCGGCATCGCGCCGAACCTGATCGTCCCGGAGGCCACCGGCAGCGACACCCCCGACAACGAGTGGGAGCTGGCCGCCGACGGCACCGACGCACGCGGGGACAACCCGCTCACCGCGGTCGGCGGGGCGACCTTCGGCTCGACCGGACCCGACGCGGTCAACGCCCCGGCCACCGCCACCTCCTTCGACGGCAGCACCGGCTTCCTGGAGAGCGACCACACCGTCGTCAACACCCTCGCCGACTACACCGTCTCCGCCTGGGTGAAGCTCGACTCCACAGACAACCCGGCCACCGCCATCTGCGAGGGAACCAGCCAGCACCAGGCGTTCTACATCGGCTACGACCGGGGCAACAAGGGTTGGATGTTCCAGACCACGACCACCAACGACGACAACTCAGACTTCCCCACCGCGGAAGGAGACAACAACACCGGGGCCGTGGGCACCTGGACCCACCTCCTGGTCACCTACACCGCACCCGTGGACGGCGACGACAGCAGCGGCGGGATGTCCATCTACCAGAACGGCACCCTGATGGGAACCGCCACCAACCTCACCCCGCAGTACGACTCGTCGATGCCCCTGACCGTCGGCGGCTGCATCAACGACCCCGCCGCGACCTCGCCGTACAACGCGTTCCCCGGCTCCGTCTCGGACGTGCAGGTCTACCCGTACGCGATGCCGGCGAGCCAGGCCGACGCGGCCAGCGTGATCGTGCCGGCCGGCTGGGACAAGGGCATGCCCGAGGACGAGTGGAAGCTCGGATCGAACGGCACCGACACCGCCTCCCTCAACCCGGTCACCGCCACCGGCGGCACCACCTACGGCAGCGACGCGCCGAGCGGGCTGTCCGGCAGCGTCGCCTTCGACGGCAGCACCGGCCTCCTCAAGAGCAAGCAGAGCGCGGTCAACACCCTCGGCGACTACACCGTCTCCGCCTGGGTGAAGATCAACTCGGCCCTCGGGACCACCGCCGTCTGCCAGGGCACCACCCAGCACCAGTCCTTCTACCTCTCCTACGACAAACCCAGCGCCGCCTGGATGTTCCAGACCACCACCACCAACGACGAAAACTCCGACTTCCCCACCGCGGAAGGAGACACCAACTCCGGCCCGGTCGGCACCTGGACCCACCTGGTCGCCACCTTCCGGGCACCGGTCCCGGGGGACTCCACGACCGGAAACATGGCCCTCTACCAGAACGGCTCCCTGGCAGGGACCGCCACCAACCTCAGCCCCCAGTACGACTCCTCCCTCCCTCTGACCATCGGCGGCTGCGTCAACAGCGCCTCCGCCACCACCCCGTACCTGGCCTTCCCCGGCTCCGTCGCCGACGTCCACGTCTACCCGCGGACACTGTCGGCGACCGAGGTCAGTGCACTGCGCTGACCCGCACAGCCGGGCCCCTGCCGGTTCATCACGGCTCGGTAAGCCAGGTGTTCCCAAGAGGTCGAAGGCCCCCGCCGCGGGGCGAATTCGAGGGAGGATTGCAATACCGCTGGTCAGCTGGCTGGGTCAAGTAGCTGAGTGAGGCGCTCGGCTGGGGTTTCCCAGCCGAGCGTTTTGCGTGGGCGGCTGTCGAGTTCGGCGGCCACGGTCTCCAGGTGCTCGGCGGTGTGGCCACTGGCGGAAAGATGACACACCGTCGCCGTGGCGCGGCAGCACCGGCACACTGCGACGGCGATGATGCGAAGCTCTGCTGGGGCGAGTGAGCTGTTCTAACACCTCCGAAGAGATGTTTCTGCAGGTCAGGGCCCTATTGAGGCGGGGCGGGTGGGACTCGAACCCGCGGCGACGGATTATGCGCCCTTCGAGGATCTTGGCGGGCCTTGTCGATCAACGCTCATCCATGACGTTTCCGCAGGTCAGATGGGGTTATCCATGAGACGCTCCTCTGCCTTTGTCAGTCTGTTCCTGTGTCGCGTCGGCGGCGGTACGGCAAGGGCGTGACGCTAAGACAGCTTCGAGGGGCGCGCACATGAGTGCAGCGGCGCAGGCAGGCTGAAACACGCGTGCAGTGTCCTCCGCCTCTTCGGTCGACCTTGTACGGACACCGCACGAAAAACCCATACGGGCCGAGTCGCAACCCGGACACTGCCAGAGGGCAGCGAATTGACCTGATCCCCCTGGCTACCTGAGCGTGAACCCGCTTCGCGCGGCGCCCCGGCGCAAGGTGAGGTTGCCGAGCACCATGCTCTCGGCGGTGGCGATCATCACCAGAAGTGGGAGAAGGCCGGGGACTGTCGCAAACTCGACGGCGGTGGCGCCCCGTCCAGGGCGATCAGGACACACGTGCGGACGGTGACGCCGGTGTTGCTGGCGAGAGTGGCGTCAGAGTGCGGCCGAAAGTCTGTTCTGCGCCCACTCAGGCCGAGGGCCCAGGGCATCTTTACCTACTCCCCGAGCTGCGGGGTCGGAAGGTCCAGCCGGCCCGGATCGACCTCGTCTCCTCGCGATCATCGAGCGAGGAGCAGGTCCGTTGACGCCCCAGATCAGCGTCGTGGCCGTACACGAGAAGTCCAGCGCCCCTCAGGGGCCGTCATCTGTCGGGACCGTTTCCTTGGCTCCTCAAGACCCCAGCCAGGCGTACTCAGCACAGAGCTACAACCCCAGACCGTCGCCGCATGAAACGTCCTGAGCCGCACGCAGACGACTCGACAGGGAACGCCTCCGAGGCGCTCCCCGGTGCCTCCGGCCTCAGGATGGCCTCAATACATGGCCCTGCCGCAGCAGAGCAGACCAAAACCCGTCTCACGGGCTGCACATCCGCATGCGTCCATGCAGCTCAGAAGAGGTACCAGCCGACGCAGACGAACCCGGCGCCGAACTCGCGAGCAGCAGATCCAGTCCGCTCAGGCAAAGTTGACGCTCCGACACCCAAAAATGAACGTTTCCGCAGGTCAGGGACCTGCACAGGTGGGGCGGGTGGGACTCGAACCCACGGCCGACGGATTATGAGTCCGCTGCTCTAACCGGCTGAGCTACCGCCCCGTTACGGCGCGCCGCGCACATTTGTGCGCGCCGTCTGCCGCAGCATAGCCGCTCATACGATCTCCTGCTTCGGATGGTCGGCATCGCGCGACCATGACGACTTCGGCATGCCCTGAGCGGCTCCCGCGGACATGAAAAAGGACCCCGAGGGGCCCTCTTTCGTTGCTCTCCCGACTGGACTCGAACCAGTAACCTGCCGGTTAACAGCCGGCTGCTCTGCCAATTGAGCTACAGGAGATCGAGCTCCCCCGACTGGACTCGAACCAGTAACCTGCCGGTTAACAGCCGGCTGCTCTGCCAATTGAGCTACGGAGGATTGATCTTTGCATCGAACGCACCTACCTGGGTATTCGCCAGGAAGCGTGCTCCCGCTGCGACACATACATTAGCGCAAGCAGGGGGGTGCTCCGCCAATCGGTTCCCTCCGTACCGATGCCGACGCAAGGGAAGGGTGGCCGTCATGCGCTACCGGCTCACGTTCGTCGCCGGACTGGCCCTGGGTTACGTGCTCGGCACGCGGGCCGGGCGCGAGCGCTACGAACAGCTGAAGAAGTCCATGCGCCAGGTCGCGCAGAACCCCGCCGTGCGCAACACCGCGGAGACCGCCGCCCAGCAGGGCCGCGAGATCGCGGGCAAGGCGCTGCACACCGTGAGCGAGAAGGTGGGCGACCGCGTCCCCGACTCGGTCACGGACCGGGTGCGCTCCCTGCGGGAGCGGAACACGGGCGCCGCGGGCGAGGACGACTGGGGCACCAGTAACACCTAGAGATCGAGACGACTGGGGCACCAGCAGTACCTGGGGTTCGAGACGGCTGGTGCGCCAGTAATACCTAGGGATCGTTGGGCGCGCCGGGTCCTGTGTGGCCGCTCGGCGCCGCCCGCCCCCGTCGTACGGCAGAATTTCCGCCATGGGGATAGTCGCCGGGCTGGACAGTGCGCCCGATTTCACTCGTATCGTCGTCTGCGACACCGACACGGGTGCCGTGCTGAGGCAGGGTTATGCGCCACATCCGCTCGACAGCGGCGAGGGTGGCGGCCGTCCTTCCGACGTGGATCCGCAGGCCTGGCTGCTGTCCCTGGGCGAGGCCGCGGGAGGCGGGCTCCTCGAAGGCGTCCAGGCCATCGGCGTGTCCGCCCAGCAGAACGGGCTCGTCCCGCTGGACGCGCAGGGCAACACCGTGCGCCCCGCGATGGTCGGCGGTGACAAGCGGGCGCAGGTCGCGGCGGCCGATCTGATCGACGCGTTCGGCGGGCGCGAGGCGTGGGCGCAGGCGGTGGGCAGTGTCCCACAGGCCGCGCAGCCGGTGACCAAACTGCGCTGGCTGAACAAGACCGAGCCCGAGGCCGCGAGACGCACCAGCATGCTGTTGCAGGCCCACGACTGGCTCGTATGGCAGCTCCTGGGGCGGCCGGTGCGCAGGACCACGGACCGGGGCGGCGCCTCGGGGACCGGGTACTGGTCGGCGGCGACCGGCCAGTACCGGCCTGACCTCATCGAACTGGCGCTCGGCCACCAGGCCGGGCTGCCCGACGTCCTCGGCCCGTCCGAGGCCGCCGGAACCACGCCCGAGGGGCTGCTGATCTCCGCCGGGACCGGCGAGACCATGGCGGCGGCGTTCGGACTCGGCATCGGGCTCGGCGACGCGGTGGTGTCGCTGGGCGCCTCCGGCTCCGTGATGGCCGTCCACACCGAGGCACTGGTGGACTCCACCGGCATGATCACCTCCCTGGCGGACGCGACCGGCATGCATCTTCCGGTCGTCACCACGCTCAACGCCGTACGGGCCCTGCGGGGGGCCGCCGAGCTCCTCGGCGTGTCCGACCTGGAGGGCCTGTCCGACCTGGCGATGAAGTCGACGCCGGGCTCCCACGGGCTCGTCCTGCTGCCGTACCTGGAGGGCGAGCGCACCCCGAACCTGCCGCACACGGCCGGGACGCTGGCCGGACTGCGCAGGGAGTCGATGCGGCCCGAGCACCTGGCGCGGGCGGCCTTCGAGGGCATGCTGTGCGGGCTCGCGGACGCGCTGGACGTGCTGCGCGGCCGGGGGGTCGACGTACGCCGGATATTCCTGCTCGGCCAGGCCGCCGAGCTGCCCGCCGTCCAGGCCGTGGCGCCCGCGCTGTTCGGCGCGCAGGTCGTCGTGCCGCAGCCCGCCGACTACGCGGCGCTCGGCGCGGCCCGTCAGGCGGCCTGGGCCCTCGGCGCCTCGCAGGGCACCCTCGACCCGCGGACCCCGCCCGCGTGGCAGGGGCCGGTCGCCCAGGTGCTGGAGCCCGGTGACGAACTCGCCGTGGGACAGGCCGTACGACAGCAGTACGTCTCCGTACGCGAACAGACGCATCCGGGGGCGTTCCGGTCGTAACCCCTCCGCGGGCGTACGTCCGAAGACGGAGGTGGGCTCCTTTTTTGGACCGCACTTGGGTTAATCGGTTGAGGTAACGCGGGTGGAGTGTTCGACGATAGGGGGTGGTGCACCATCCACCGCCTGCCGATCATCCCGCCATCGACGATTCCGAGAGACCCCGCGTGCTCATACGACTCCTGCGGACCCACCTCAGTCCGTACAAGAAACCCATCGCCCTGCTGGTGCTGCTGCAGTTCCTGCAGACCTGCGCCACGCTCTACCTGCCCACCCTGAACGCGCACATCATCGACAACGGTGTCGTGAAGGGGGACACGGGCTACATCCTGTCCTTCGGCGCCCTGATGATCGGGATCTCGCTGACCCAGGTCGTCTGCAACATCGGGGCCGTCTACTTCGGCGCCCGTACGGCGTCCGCGGTCGGCCGGGACATCCGGGGCGCCGTCTTCGACCGCGTCCAGTCCTTCTCGGCGCGTGAGGTGGGCCACTTCGGCGCGCCGTCGCTGATCACCCGCACCACCAATGACGTCCAGCAGGTGCAGATGCTCGCCCTGATGACGTTCACCCTGCTGGTGTCGGCGCCGATCATGTGTGTGGGCGGCATCATCCTGGCCCTCGGCCTGGACGTGCCGCTGTCCGCGGTGCTCGTCGCCGTGGTGCCGACCCTCGGCATCTGCGTGACGCTCATCGTGCGCCGGCTGCGCCCGCTGTTCCGCACCATGCAGGTGCGTCTGGACACCGTGAACCGGGTGCTGCGCGAGCAGATCACCGGCAACCGCGTGATCCGCGCGTTCGTGCGCGACGGCTACGAGAAGGAGCGCTTCAAGGGCGCCAACACCGACCTCACCGAGACGTCGCTGGCCACCGGCCGGATGCTGGCCCTGATGTTCCCGATGGTCATGACGGTGGTGAACCTGTCGTCGATCGCGGTCGTCTGGTTCGGCGCCCACCGCATCGACAGCGGCCAGATGCAGATCGGTGATCTGACCGCGTTCCTGGCCTACCTGATGCAGATCGTGATGTCCGTGATGATGGCCACCTTCATGTTCATGATGGTGCCGCGCGCGGAGGTGTGCGCCGAGCGCATCCAGGAGGTCCTGGACACCGAGAGCAGCGTGGTCCCGCCCGTCGCGCCCGTCCTGGAGCTGCGCCGGCACGGCCACCTGGAGATCCGCGAGGCCGGGTTCCGCTACCCGGGCGCCGAGGAGCCGGTCCTGAGGTCCGTCGACCTGGTCGCGCGCCCCGGTGAGGTCACCGCGGTCATCGGGTCGACCGGCAGTGGGAAGTCGACCCTGCTCGGCATGATCCCCCGCCTGTTCGACGCCACCGACGGCCAGGTCCTGGTCGACGGCGTGGACGTCGCGACGATCGAGCCGAAGCTGCTGGCCAGGACCGTCGGACTGGTCCCGCAGAAGCCGTACCTGTTCGCGGGGACCGTCGCCACGAACCTGCGCTACGGCAACCCGGAGGCGACCGACGAGGAACTGTGGCACGCGCTGGAGGTGGCGCAGGCCAAGGGCTTCGTGGAACAGCTGGAGAACGGCCTCGACTCGCCGATCGCGCAGGGCGGGACGAACGTGTCCGGCGGCCAGCGTCAGCGCCTGGCCATCGCCCGCACCCTCGTACAGCGCCCCGAGATCTATCTCTTCGACGACTCCTTCTCCGCCCTCGACTACGCGACCGACGCGGCGCTGCGCGCGGCCCTCACCGCGGAGACCGCGGAGGCGACCGTGGTGATCGTCGCCCAGCGGGTGTCGACCATCAGGGAGGCCGACCGGATCGTGGTCCTCGACGAGGGCCGGGTCGTCGGCAGCGGACGGCATCACGAACTGATGGCGGACAACGAGACCTACCGGGAGATCGTGCTCTCCCAGCTGACGGAAGCGGAGGCCGCCTGATGGCCGGGCCTATGGGGCGCATGATGGCCGGGACCGGCCCTGACCAGCGCTCGATGGATTTCAAGGTGTCGGGCCGACGGCTCCTCACCCAGTTCAAGCCCGAGCGCGCCACGCTGTACGTGATGCTGGTCACGGTCGTCGTGAGCGTGGGCCTCTCCGTGGTCGGCCCGAAGATCCTCGGCAGGGCCACCGACCTGGTCTTCTCGGGGATCGTCGGACGCCAGATGCCGGCCGGGGCCACCAAGGCCCAGGCCCTCGACTCGCTGCGCGCGCACGGCAAGGGCGCCGTCGCCGACATGCTCTCGGGGACGGACTTCACCCCCGGCAAGGGCATCGACTTCAGCGCCGTCGGGAACATCCTGCTGCTCGCGCTCTGCACGTTCCTGCTGGCCGGCCTGCTGATGGCGGTGGCGACGCGGCTGGTGAACCGGTCCGTCAACAGGACCGTCTACCGCATGCGCGAGGACCTGCAGGCGAAGCTGTCGCGGCTGCCGCTGTCGTACTTCGACAAGCGTCAGCGCGGTGAGGTCCTCAGCCGCGCGACGAACGACATGGACAACATCCAGCAGACGCTCCAGCAGTCGATGGGCCAGCTCGTCAACTCGCTGCTGACCATCGTGGGCGTGCTCGCGATGATGTTCTGGGTGTCGCCGCTGCTCGCGCTCGTCGCGCTGGTCACGGTGCCGCTGTCGTTCGTCGTGGCCACCCGGGTCGGCAAGCGCTCGCAGCCGCACTTCGTGCAGCAGTGGCGCACCACCGGCAAGCTCAACGCCCACATCGAGGAGATGTACACCGGCCACAACCTCGTGAAGGTGTTCGGGCGGGCGGACGAGTCGGCGGCGCAGTTCGCCGAGCAGAACGACAAGCTGTACGAGGCCGGGTTCAAGGCGCAGTTCAACAGCGGCGTCATGCAGCCGCTGATGATGTTCGTGTCGAACCTGAACTACGTGCTGGTGGCCGTCGTCGGCGGTCTGCGGGTGGCCTCGGGCTCGCTGTCGATCGGTGACGTGCAGGCCTTCATCCAGTACTCCCGCCAGTTCTCGATGCCGCTGACGCAGGTCGCGTCGATGGCGAACCTGGTGCAGTCGGGCGTCGCGTCGGCGGAACGGGTCTTCGAGGTCCTCGACGCGGACGAGCAGGAGGCGGACCCGGCGGAGTCGGTCCGTCCCGAGGAGCTGCGCGGGCGCGTGGCGCTGGAGAACGTGTCCTTCCGGTACGACCCGGAGAAGCCGCTCATCGAGGATCTCTCGCTGAAGGTGGAGCCGGGCCAGACGGTGGCCATCGTCGGCCCGACCGGCGCCGGCAAGACGACCCTGGTGAACCTGCTCATGCGGTTCTACGACGTCACGGGCGGCCGGATCACCCTCGACGGGGTCGATGTGGCGTCGATGTCCCGCGACGAGCTGAGGTCCGGGATAGGGATGGTGCTCCAGGACACCTGGCTGTTCGGGGGCACGATCGCCGACAACATCGCGTACGGGGCCTCGCGGGACGTCACCCGCGGGGAGATCGAGGAGGCGGCGCGCGCGGCGCACGCCGACCGGTTCATCCGCACGCTGCCCGAGGGCTACGACACGGTGATCGACGACGAGGGATCGGGGGTCAGCGCGGGCGAGAAGCAACTGATCACGATCGCCCGCGCGTTCCTGTCGGACCCGGTGATCCTGGTGCTCGACGAGGCGACCAGCTCCGTCGACACCCGGACCGAGGTGCTGATCCAGAAGGCGATGGCGAAGCTGGCGCACGGCCGGACGTCGTTCGTGATCGCCCACCGTCTGTCGACGATCCGGGACGCGGACACCATCCTCGTGATGGAGGACGGGTCCATCGTGGAACAGGGCGCCCACGCGGAGCTGCTGGAGTCCGGCGGGGCCTACGCCCGCCTGTACCAGGCGCAGTTCGCCCAGGCGGTCGCCGAGGTCGACTAGCCCCGCCTCCCCTGGACCCCCGCTGAAGAGATTCAGCCCCTCCGGCGTTTGAGGAGCGGGGGTCCGGGGGCAGCGCCCCCGATGCGGGAAGGGAAGGGGCGGAGGGGGCGAAGAAAGCCGTTGCCCCGGCGAGCCCCCTCAGTCCAGATAGCCCCGGAGCTGGTCGGCAAAAGCATGGTCCCGCAGCTTGTTGAGGGTCTTGGACTCGATCTGGCGGATGCGCTCGCGTGTGACGCCGAAGATCCGGCCGATCTCCTCCAGGGTGCGCGGACGCCCGTCCGCCAGCCCGTACCGGAGCTGGACGACCTTGCGCTCCCGCTCGCCCAGCGTGGACAGCACCGCCTCCAGATGCTGCCTGAGCAGCAGGAACGCCGCGGACTCCACCGGGGACGTCGCGTCGCCGTCCTCGATGAGATCGCCGAGGGCCACGTCGTCCTCCTCGCCCACGGGGGCGTGCAGGGACACGGGTTCCTGGGCCAGCCGCAGGACTTCGCTCACCCGTTCGCCGGTCAGGTCGAGATGGGCCGCGACCTCTTCGGGACTGGGCTCGTAACCGCGCTCCTGGAGCATTCGCCGCTGTACGCGGACCACCCGGTTGATCAGCTCGACCACGTGCACCGGGACGCGAATGGTGCGCGCCTGGTCGGCGAGGGCGCGCGACATGGCCTGCCGGATCCACCAGGTGGCGTACGTGGAGAACTTGTAGCCGCGGGCGTAGTCGAACTTCTCGACGGCCCTGATCAGGCCGAGGTTGCCCTCCTGGACCAGGTCGAGCATGGTCAGGCCGCGGCCCACGTACCGCTTGGCCACGGAGACGACGAGCCGCAGGTTCGCCTCGATGAGCCGGCGCTTGGCCATCCGGCCCATGACGACGATCTTGTCCAGGTCCAGGGCTAGCTGACTGTCCAGGTCGGGGGCGCGCCGGAGCTTCTCCTCGGCGAACAGCCCGGCCTCGACGCGGCGGGCGAGGTCGACCTCCTCGGCCGCCGTGAGCAGCGGGATCCGGCCGATCTCCCGCAGATACTGGCGGAACAGGTCGGACGAGGGGCCGCCGGTGTCGGCGGCGCGGACCCGGGCCGGCTCCACGGGTTCGGGGGCCTCGGTCTCCACCTCCACCTCCACCTCCACCTCCGCCTCCGCCCCGGGGGCCTCCCCAGGAGCCTCGGGGGGGCTCTCCGGTTCGGCCTCGGGATGGTGCGCGGCACGGCGCTGCGCGGGAACCGCCGCGACGACGTCGGTATCCGCGTCCGTGTCGATGGTGTTGTCGGTCTGGGCGAGCGTCTGGGTCTGCACGGGGGCGACCTCCAGGAATGTCGCTGCTGAGGCGTGCGGCAGCGGTACGTCGGGGATGGGGTCGACGGCCTCGCCGCTGTCCATCCCGTAGTCGTTTGGCGGAACCGCGGGGATCGCGAACCCGTCGCGTGCGGGTCGGCCGCGCTCCGAGGACTCAGGCACCGGAACCCAGTGTGGAGTACGACACATCGCTGCCACGAGGGGCGTGCGGTGACTTTTTGCGTCCGGTCCGTGACCGCCTGGTTACTGTCCTGGACGAGTGCGCAGCTCAGCGAAGACGAAACCTGCGGAAGCGCGTACGGGATTGGCATGTGCGCCGGCCGCTCCGAGCGCCCGCCCCGCCCCGGCGGTCCCGCCGGTTCACCCGCGGAACATCCCCGGAACGCCGTCGTCCGGCCTCAGAGGGCTTCGGCGCCCTTCTCACGGAGCGCCTGCTCGTACTGCTGGAGAACCCACAACTCGTTCTGTACGGCGGCCAGCCGGGCCGGGTCGCCGCCCGCGCTGAGGCGGGACAGGGAGCCCTGGACGTCCCGGATGCGGCGGTCGACGGCGCGGCGGCGGACCATGACGAGCTGGTCGCCCGCGTAGGTCTCGTCGACGGTCTTGCGCATGATCGCCTCGACGGCCAGCTCGGTGACCATCGCGCGCACCACGTCGTCCGGGGCGGCGTCGCGGACCCGGATCAGATACTCCTGGGGGTCCTGGGCACCGTACTCGGCGCCGCCCGCGTCCATGACGGCCTGGCGCACGGCCGCGTAGGGCGCGGCGGTGAACTCGTCCATGCCGTACGCGTCGAACGCCGGGGCGACCAACTCGGGCCGTTGGAGGGCGAGTTTGAGCAGCTCGCGCTCGGTGGCGAAGACGGGGTTGCGCAGGGTGAGGGCCGGGCCGCCGCCGGTGGGCGCCTGGGTGGCGGTATACGTCTGCTGGGGGCGGGCGCCGGCCGGCGCGGGGCCCATGCCGCCGCGGTCGCGGGCCCAACGGGCCAGCTGGGAAACCCTCTTGACGACGAACTGGGTGTCGAGGATGCCGAGCATGCCGGCGAGCTGCACGGCGACCTCGTGCTGTGCGCCGCTGTTCTTGATGCGGGCGACGATCGGGGCGGCCTCGTCGAGGGCTGCCGCGCGTCCCGCCGGGGTCTCCAGGTCGTAGCGCAGGACGATCTGGCGCAGCGCGAACTCGAAGAGGGGGGTGCGGGGTTCGACCAGGTCGGCGACGGCCGCGTCGCCCTTGGCTAGGCGCAGCTCGCAGGGGTCCATGCCGTCGGGCGCGATGGCGATGTAGGTCTCGGCGGCGAACTTCTGGTCGTCCTCGAAGGCGCGCAGGGCGGCCTTCTGGCCGGCCGCGTCGCCGTCGAAGGTGAAGATCACCCGGGCCGAGCCGTTGTCCATCAGAAGCCGGCGGAGGATCTTGATGTGGTCGCCGCCGAACGCCGTGCCGCAGGTCGCGATGGCGGTGGTGATGCCGGCCAGGTGGCAGGCCATGACGTCGGTGTAGCCCTCGACGACGACCGCCCGGCTGCTCTTGGCGATGTCCTTCTTGGCGAGGTCGATGCCGTACAGGACCTGGGACTTCTTGTAGATCGCGGTGTCGGGCGTGTTCAGGTACTTCGGTCCGTTGTCGGACTCGTACAGCTTGCGGGCGCCGAAGCCGACGACCTCGCCGCCGATGTCGCGGATCGGCCACATGAGGCGGCCGCGGAAGCGGTCGATGGGGCCGCGGCGGCCCTCCTGGGCGAGGCCGGAGAGGACCAGTTCCTTGTCGGTGAAGCCCTTGCCGCGCAGATGGCGGGTGAGGTGGTCCCAGCCCTGGGGGCTGTAGCCGACACCGAAGTGGGCGGCGGCGGCCTGGTCGAAGCCGCGCTCGGCGAGGAACGTACGGCCCGTGTCGGCCTCGGGGCTGGTGTCGAGCTGCTCGATGTAGAACTTGGCGGCCGCGTTGTGCGCCTCGACCAGGCGGATGCGCTCGCCGCGCTGGTGGGCGGGGTTGTACCCGCCCTCCTCGTAGCGCAGCGTGATGCCGGCCTGGGCGGCGAGGCGCTCGACCGACTCGGAGAAGGTGAGGTGGTCGACCTTCATCACGAACGTGATGGTGTCGCCGCCCTCCTGGCAGCCGAAGCAGTGGAAGAGGCCCTTGCTGGGGCTGACCTGGAAGGACGGTGACTTCTCGTCGTGGAAGGGGCAGAGACCCTTGAGGTTTCCGCCGCCCGCGTTGCGCAACTGGAGGTACTCGGACACCACGGCGTCGATCGGGACCGCGTCCCGAACAGCCTTCACGTCCTCGTCATTGATCCTGCCTGCCACGTGGTGATTCTACGGGGCCGCACCGACACTCCCGGGGCACATGGACGACCACCGGGCCGGGGTCCGGTGGCGCGCCCCCGGAATCCCCGGCACGGGGCGCTCCTGGAGCCGGGCCACGCGTGGGTCACGGGGCCCGGCTCCGCCGGTCAGGGGGCCAGGCTCTCCAGCGGAACGTGCGGGTCGGCGAGCGCTTCGGTGTCCACCGCGGCCCGGGAGCGGATGAGCCGCTGGATGGGCTCCGTGACGTCCCACACATTCACGTTCATCCCGGCCAGCAGCCTGCCCTCCTTCACCCAGAAGGCGATGAACTCCCGCTTGCCCGCGTCGCCGCGGATCACCACCTGGTCGTACGACCCCGGGGGCGCCCAGCCGGAGTACTCCAGACCCACGTCGTACTGGTCGGAGAAGAAATAGGGCACGCGGTCGTACGCCGTCCCGCGGCCCAGCATCGAGCGGGCGGCGGCCGGTCCGCCGTTGAGGGCGTTGGCCCAGTGCTCGACGCGCAGCCGGGTGTCGAGGAGGCCGTGGTGGAAGGAGGCGACGTCACCGGCCGCGTAGACATCGGGGTCGGAGGTGCGCAGCTGGTCGTCGACCGCGATGCCGCCGCCGTGCGCGCGGTCGGCCAACGTCAGGCCGGCGGCCTCGGCGAGGCCGGTGCGCGGGGCGGCGCCGATGGCCGCGAGGACGTCGTGGGCGGGGTGCTCCTCGCCGTCGTCGGTGCGGGCGGCCAGCACCATGCCGTCCTGGCCGACGATCTCGGTGAGCTGGGCCCCGAAGTGGAAGCGGACGCCGTGCTCGCGGTGCAGTTCGGCGAAGAGCTGGCCCAGTTCGGGGCCGAGCACGTTGTGCAGGGGGGTGGCCGCGGGTTCGACGACGGTGACCTCGGCGCCGTACTCGCGGGCCGCGGCGGCGACCTCCAGGCCGATCCACCCGGCGCCGGCGATGACGAGGTGTCCGTTGTCCCGGCCCAGCGCGGCGAGGACGCCCTTGAGCCGCTCGGCGTGGGCGAGGCGGCGCAGGTGGTGGACGCCGGCGAGGTCGGTGCCCGGGATGTCGAGGCGGCGCGGCTCGGCACCGGTCACGATGAGCAGTTTGTCGTAGTGGACGAGGGTGCCGTCGTCACCGAAACGGACCGTCTTGGCCGTGCGGTCGATCGCGTCGACGGTCTGGCCGAGATGCAGTTCGATGTCGTTCTGCGCGTACCAGGCGGGTTCGTGGACGAAGACGCTGTCGCGCTCCTCCTTGCCGAGGAGGTAGCCCTTGGACAGCGGGGGGCGTTCGTAGGGGTGGTCGCGCTCGTCGCAGATCAGTATCACGCGGCCGGTGAAGCCCTCCGCTCGGAGCGTCTCGGCCGCCTTGGCGCCTGCCAGGCCTCCTCCGACGATGACGAATGTCTGATCCGCGTCGACCACTTGATGCCTCCTCGTAAGGATGTCGCCATATGCGAGCCTCCCGCACGGAGCGTGATGGGGGAAGGGGGAGTGGCCCGATCGGGCCACGCAGGGTCACACTTGTCCGCCCCCGTCCTTCTCCTTGTGTGGGAATCCCGGCCTTCGGGCCGGGCGGGAAAAGCGTCCTGAGTGCCGGAGCCGCGGAGCGGCATGTCAGGCTCCGCATCTGCCTTCGGCAGCGGTCAGGGCCTGGCCGTCATGAAACTCCTTGGAGTCGATTGAGAAGCCCCCTCGTTCACGAGGGGGAGGAGTCACGGGAACGCGTGGTGAGCCTGCGATGCAGGGAACGCGCCGAGGCATCCGTGAGGGACGCGATCTGGTCGACGATCACGCGCTTGCGGGCGCGGTCGTCGGCCGCGTGGTCGAACAGTGCCCGGAACTGCGGATCCAGTATCCCGGGGGCGCGGGCGGTGAGCGCCTCGGCGAGCTCGGCGACGACGATCCGCTGGTCGGCGCGGAGCCGCTCCTGCTCGGCGCGCTGCATCACGTACCGGTCGGCGACCGCCTTGAGGACGGCGCACTCGTGCCGGGCGTCTCGCGGGACGACCAGTTCCGCCGCGTACCGGGTGAGGCGCCCGCTGCCGTACCGGGCGCGGGTGGCGCCCTCCGCGGCCAGGCAGAAACGGCCGATGAGCTGGCTGGTGGCGTCCTTCAGCCGGGCCTGCGCGACGGCCGATCCGTCGTACCCGTGCGGCCACCACTCCTGGCCGAGGAGCCGGTCGAGGGCCTCGGCCAGCTCGGCCGGATCGGTGTCCTCGGGCACGTACCGCCCGATGGCGACGGCGAAGATCTCCTGGCGTTCCGGTTCGGAGTGCAGGCTGGCGGTGTCGATGTGGCCGGCGTGCAGGCCGTCCTCGACGTCGTGCACCGAGTACGCCACGTCGTCGGCCCAGTCCATCACCTGGGCCTCGAAGCACGTACGCGAACCGGGGGCGCCCTTGCGGATCCAGTCGAAGACCGGCCGGTCGTCCTCGTAGACCCCGAATTTCGGCGACTTCGGGTCGGTGGGACGGGCGCCTCTCGGCCAGGGGTATTTGGTGGCGGCGTCGAGGGCGGCGCGGGTGAGGTTGAGGCCGACGCTGACGAGGTCGTCGCCCGCCGCGGCGGAGGCCGAGGTCACCATGTCGCTGCGCACGAAGCGCTTGGGCTCGATCCGGGTGAGCAGGCGCAGCGACTGGGCGTTTCCCTCGAATCCGCCGCAGTCCTCCGCGAATTCGTTGAGCGCCTGCTCGCCGTTGTGCCCGAAGGGCGGGTGGCCCAGGTCGTGCGAGAGACAGGCCGCCTCGACCAGGTCCGGGTCGCAGCCGAGGGCGGCGCCCAGCTCCCGGCCCACCTGCGCGCACTCCAGGGAGTGGGTCAGCCGCGTCCGCGGACTGGCGTCCCACACCTGGATGGGCGCCCCGCCCGATCCGGCGGGGCCGAGGACCTGGGGAAGGGTGCCGGGGGTGACGACCTGGGTCTTGCCCGCGAGGCGGCGCAGGGCCGCGGAGTGCAGCACGCGCGCGCGGTCGCGCTGGAAGGCGGTGCGGCCGGGGCGTTTGTCGGGCTCGACGGCCCAGCGCTCGACGGCCGACACGTCGTACTCATGGTGCGCGGTGTTGTTCTCGTACGTCTGTGGTGCCTGTGGTGTCTGCGGTGCCTCTGGTGCGGTGTCTTCGGTCTTCGGTGCCATGCCTTCCATGTACCGACAGTAGACGCAGGCACTGACAATCGGGACGCGGCCACCGGCAGCGCGGTGCCGGGCGCGGGTTGAGGCGCCGGGGTCAGGCCGGGACCAGGGTGCGCTCAGGGGTGGACTCGGGGGCCGCGAGGGCCTGGTCGTAGCGGTGCAGGACCAGGCGGGCCATCGCCGGGTGGTCGCCCAGCGGTTCGGCGCAGATCCAGGGGGCGGCCTCGGCGCACTGCGTGGCGAAGCGGCCGGGTGCGGTGAAGTACGAGGCGACGGCGATCCGGTGGCGGCCCCGCGCGGCGAGCGCGCGCACGGCGGCGGGGACGGTGGGCGCGGCGGCGGACGCGTACGCCGGGACGACCGGGACGCCGAGGCGTTCGGCGAGGAGCTGGGCGGTGCGGCGGGTGTCGGCGGCCGAGTCCGGGGCACGGGACCCGGCGGACGCGAGGACGACGGCGCTCGCGCGGCGCGCCGAGTCGCTCAACCTGGTACGCCAACCGGCCTCGACGAGGCGGGCGTAGAGGGTTTCCACGACCAGCGGGTGCGGGCCGAGCGGGGCGGCGACCCGGGCGTTCAGGCCGGGGACGGCGGCCGCGGTCTCGGGGATGTCCCGCCGGACGTGGTAGCCGCGGCCGAGCAGCAGCGGTACGAGGACGGCGTCCTCCCCGCCGGCCAGGGAGGCGAGCGTGTCGCGGAGCAGGGGCTCGTTCAGCTCGATGTGGCCGAGGCGCACGGACAGGTGGGGGCGCAGCTCACGGACGCGTTCGATCAGGGTGCGCACGGTGGCGAGCGCGCGCGGGTCGCGGCTGCCGTGGGCGGCCAGGACGAGCGCGGGCGGTGCCGGACGGCGGGTGCCGTCGAGCGAGACGAGGCTGAGCTGGCTGCCGAGCTGGCCGGCGATCCGGTTCATGAGCTGCGCCGTACTGTCCAGGTGGCCTTCGAGGTGGGCACCGCGGGGCGGCGGCCCGCCGAGGCGGTGGGAGGACGCGTCGCGGGCGGGGTTCGAGGCCGTCATGGATCGATCCTGACGGTACGAGGTTGCCGGGCCGTTGCGTGGGTATGTCGGGTGTTTTCCGACGGTTCACCGAACGGCGCCGGCCCGGTGTGAGGGGCTTCCACCTGCGGCTCCTTCCTGCCGTGGGCCCCGGGGCGGTGGACCCCGGCGAACCGAACGGCCTTACGATGCGTCCTCATATGACGAACGGGAACGCGGAATCCGGCGCGGGAGCCGCACCGACGACCGGACCGACGACCGCACGAGAACCGAGCCGAGAACCGAAGCGGAATCGGCCGCGGAGGCCGACCCCGGCCGACGCGAGTACCGCCGCACGTGACGGCCGGCCCGAGCGCCGCCGCGAGTGACGACACATGGGGGGACACCGAATCATGCCGCGCCCGAGCTTCCGCAGACCACGTCTGCTCCGCCTGCCGCCGCTGCCGCGTACGCGCAAGGGGCAACGGCGGGCCGTACAGGCGCTGATGATCCTGTGCGTGCTGGCGCTGCTCCCGGCGACCTGGCTGTACGTGGCGACGAGCGACCGGCTGCGGACGACGGCGGACGCCCCGCGCACCGAGGTCGCGATCGTGTTCGGCGCGGGTCTGTCGGCCGGCGGGCCGTCCGCGTACCTCGCCCACCGCCTGGACGCCGCCGCGAAACTGTACCGGGCCGGCCGGATCGAGGTCGTCCTCGTCACCGGCGACAACAGCCGCGAGGACTACGACGAGCCCGACGCGATGCGCACCTACCTCACCGCGCACGGGGTGCCCGACCGGCGGATCGTCAGCGACTACGCCGGCTTCGACACCTGGGACTCCTGCGTCCGCGCCCGCAAGATCTTCGGTGTCCACGAGGCCGTCCTGATCAGCCAGGGCTTCCACATCCGCCGTGCTCTCGCCCTGTGCCAGGCGGCGGGCGTCCGCTCGTACGGCATCGGCGTCGACGCCAAGCACGACGCCACCTGGTACTACGGCGGCACCCGTGAGATCTTCGCGGCCGGCAAGGCCGCGCTGGACACGGTGTTCGAGCCGGATCCGCATTTCCTGGGGCCGAAGGAGCGCGGGGTGACCCGGGCACTGGCGGCGGCCCGCTAGCGGCGCCGTACCGAGCGGGGTGCCGGACGCGGTGCCGGTCAGTGTCCGCTCGGGTCCTCCGGCTTGGGCTGCTCAACGGACTTGGGGGTCCGGGTCGAGCCGGAACCGGAGCCGGAGCCGGAGTGTCCGCCCGGCGCGGGGTCTGCGGAGCAGGAGCTGAGCCCGATGCCCAGGGCGGCGCCGACGGCCGCCCCGCTGAGCGCGAGAACACGTCGCCTGGTCAAGTCGCGGTCGGTCATGGCCGGACCCTAGGGGCGCGAACGCCCGTGCCACCGGGGGCGCACGGGACGGCCACCCGCACGGGTGCACCTGCTCCGGGCCGCCCGCACGCCCGGCTCACACGCCCGGCTCACCCCGGCCGATGCGTCGGGGTGGCTCTCGCGTCGCCCCGCCAGTCCCCGTTCTCGATCAGCTTGCCGTCGGCCCGCAGGCGGGACGCGGTCACGGGTGCGGCGACGTACACCCAGGCCCGTACGACCGTGAAGCCGTCCGCTCGTACGGCCTCTCGCGCGACCCGCTCGTACAGGTTGCGCGGATCACCCGGCGTGTACTCCTCCAGCCCGTCGAGCGCCGCGAGGAGTTCCTCGTACACCTCGGGCCGCGCGGTCACGAGTTCGCCGCTCACCACGCCGCCGGGTTCCTCGACGGCGTACGGGTATCCGGGCCCCGCGTACAGCGTGAGCCCGCGCATCCGCCCCGGCTCCTCGGACCGGGTCCGGCCACGCAGGAACAGGTCGTGGTTGTGCTCGCCGGGGCGCAGGGTGCCGTAGACGAAGAAGGGCAGTTCCGCTTCGCCGAAAGGGCTCGGGCGGCTCAAGGGGCCGTTTCCTCCTCCAGCCAGCGCAGATAGTCCGGGCTTCCCGCCACGACCGGGGTCGCGATGATCTCGGGCGTGTCGTAGTCGTGGGCGTCCAGGAGATACGCCTCCAGCGCCGGGTAGCGCGCCACGGTCGTCTTGAACTGGATCTGCCACTCGGAGGCTGTCTCCACGGCACCCTCCCAGCGGTAGACGGAGGTGACCGGCCCCGAGATCTGCGCACAGGCCGCGACCCGCGCCGCCACCGCGCCACGGGCCAGCTCCGCGGCCTTCTCCGCCGCGTCCGTCGTGGTCAGGACGGCCAGGCAGGCCGGCAGTTCCATGGTCGCCTCCATCTCGTGAGGGGTACGGAAACGATTCTCGCCGCATCCCGGACGTACCCGACAGTCCCTATGGACACGACGTGTCCTGCACCTCTGAATCCGAGTCGGCTTTCAGCGCCTCCGCCACAGGCACCTCGGCGCAGGACACCTCCGTCCGTGGCGCCGTCGTCGACAAGGACGGCACCCGGCGCGTGCGGTACGACCGGACGTACCGCGAACTCCCGCCGCCCGGCGGCGACTTCGTGGTCCATCCGGCCCCGGACGGGGCTCCGAGGCCCGCCCGGCGCACCGACACGGGGACGGCGGACCCGCTCGGCGACCCGGTCGCCCGCGCGGGCCTGACCGACGCCCGCGGTCCACGCGCGGATATCGACGCGTGGGACAGCGTCGAGACGGCGACTCCCGGATGTTCCGCGGTCACGGGAGCTCTCCGGCCGCGGACGCTCCGAGGTCGCCATGGGCAGGCGCCGTCAGGTTCGCCTGCCCACGGCTTGTCCGGAGCATGTCCGTCCCGGGCAGGTCCTAGTCCTCCTCCGCCGGCCTGTACACACCGACGTCCACACCCGGCTTCGCGGTGGCGGTGGAAACGCGTTCGAACGGGCGCTTCGTACCGTTCTCGGGGAAGATCGTCTTGCCGCCGCCGAGGAGCACCGGCATTACATCGGTGAAGACCGGCGCACCGCTCCGAAGTCATCGCGCCCGCCCGACGCCGTGGTGCGACGCGGCGCGCATCCTGGCGCGCCTTCCGGCCGGCCCTCCGGGTCGCGCCGCGCGCTCGCCCCCGAACGGCGGACGAGCGGGCCCGGGTCACCCGTTCACACCCCCGGCCCCCCACCCTTCGGGTTCTCTTGTGCGGTACACCGGACACACACCGGTGACCTGCCGGAATACCGAGAGTCCCACCTCTCCCGGCGCCCCGCCCGACACCCGTTCACATCATTTCTGACACTCCATCAGAGAGCGGGCGCGGTCGTGTGCCACTTACCTCGGAAGGGCAGGGGCACGACCGACGCTGCGGCACTTGGGGGTGTCGCGGGCCGCGCCCCCTCGGAGGAGCTGGCAACGATGCGACGTACCGCACGTCTTCTGACCGGTACCGCGCTCGCCGTCGCCGCCGCGGGTCTGGGCGCGGCGCCCGTGTACGGCGGGGACACCGGGAGCCTGGAGGTGTTCCCCTCCAGCGCCGTCCCCGGCGCCGACGTCACCGTCAACACGGCCGCGTGCGGCTCGGACGGCACCGCGAACGGGGACGCCGACGCGGTGGGCGGCGGTACCTTCACGCTCGCCGCCAGCGCGCACGAGCAGGACGCGATCGGCCAGTTCCGGGTGCCGCCGAGCGCGCAGCCGGGGACGTACGAGATCGTCGCGACGTGCTCCCACGGCCGGCGGGTCACCGGCGACCTGATGGTGACCCTGGCCTCCACGCGCGAGCAGGTCGAGCCGCGCGGGCATGTGAACACGGGTGTCGGTGGCGCGCTGGGCCCCGACCCCGTACAGACCGCGGCGGGAGTGGCGGCGCTGGCCGTCGCCGCCGCGGGCGGTACCTGGCTCCTGCATCGCCGGGCGAGAGGCGACGGGATCTGACGGACACCCTCCGCTGTCCGTCCGCCGGTACCGCCGTCCCTCCCCCTCCGTGGCCCGACGCCCCTCGCGGCCCGGAGGGGGAAGGGACCGGCCCCATCAGCACATCCCCATCAGCACACCCCAGCCGTCGGGCGCCGGCCGGTCCCGCCCCCGGAGAGGAACCCGTGAGGAGGTTCGCGTGCGCCGGGTCAGCAATGCCGCCATAGCGTCGGTCACGGTCGTCGCCCTCTGTTCCGGTGCCTGGCTGCTGCGCAGCGGCGCCGAGGCGCATCCGCCTCCTCAGCCGTCCGCGGCGCAGGCGGCGACCGCCGGGGACCGGGCGCGGTCCGTGGCCCCCGCGATGCCGCACTCCCCGCCGGACCGCATCCGTATCCCCGCGATCGGCGTGAACGCCCCGCTGATGGGCCTCGGCCTCACCCCGCAGGGCAGCCTGAACGTGCCGCCCGCCGAGAAGAAGAACCTGGCCGGCTGGTACGAGGCGGGGACCAGCCCCGGCGAGCGCGGCACGGCCATCGTGGCCGGGCACGTCGACAACGCGGAGGGCCCCGCCGTCTTCTACGACCTGGGCTCCCTCCGCAAGGGCAGCACGGTCGAGGTGGACCGGCTCGACGGCAGGACGGCCGTCTTCACCGTCGACGCGGTCGAGGTGTACGACTCCCGTGCCTTCCCCGACGCGAAGGTGTACGGGGCCGCGCGCCGGCCCGAACTGCGCGTCATCACCTGCGGCGGCGGCTACTCGCGCACGACCGGCTACCAGGGGAACGTGGTCGTCTTCGCCCATCTCACGGGCAGCCGCTGAGGATTCACGGGAGCCACGGGAACCGCCGAGGGTTCGGGCGAGCTGCGGGCTGCCGTGGAGAGTCCGGGCCGACAACGGGCAGCCGCTGAGGGTTCACACGAGTCTCGGACAGCCGCTGAGGATTCAGGCAGGTCTCAGGCAGCCGCTGACGGTTCAGGCGGGTTCAGGAAGGCGCTGAGGTGTCAGGCGAGCCACTGCTGGTAGGCCAGGTTCGCCACCAGTGCGAACACCACTGTCAGGAGCACCGCCCGGACGAACCCGCTGCCCTGCTTGAGCGCGGTCCGCGCGCCCACCATGCCGCCCGCCAGATTGAACACGGCCATCAGGGCGGCGAGTTCCCAGAACACCGTGCCCTTCCAGGCGAAGGTCGCGAGGGCGCCCGCGTTGGTGCAGCAGTTGACGATCTTGGCGGTGGCGGAGGCGGTCACCAGGTCGAGGTGGAGCAGCGCGGTGAGGGCGAGCACGAGGAACGTGCCCGTGCCGGGGCCGATGAGCCCGTCGTAGAAGCCGATACCGAGGCCCGCCAGCCCGATCGCGGCGAGGACGCGGCGCGGGGAGGCCGGGGTGGTCGGCGGCGCCGTACCGAAGGAGGGCCGCAGGATCACGAAGGCGCCGACGCCGAGCAGGACGACCATCACGACCGGCTTGAGCACCTCGGTGCTGAGCCCGGCGGCGACGAACGCGCCCGCCGTCGAACCGGCGAGGGCCGCGAGTCCGATCCGTACGGCGAGGCGCACGTCGACGGTTGTCTTGCGCGCGTACGTCACCGCGGCCCCCGTGGTGCCGACGATCGCGACCGCCTTGTTCGTGCCGAGCGCGTACGCCGCCGCGGTGCCGGCGGGCAGCCCGAGCAGCATGGCGGGCAGCAGAAGCAGCCCTCCGCCGCCGACCACGGCGTCGATCCAGCCGGCCGCCAGGGCGGCGGCGCACAGCACAAGGATCATGGTCAGCGATATGTCGGGCATGATCGCGACCCTAAGCGACGCGATGGATGCGTCGTGCACGGGGCCGGGAAGCTTGAGTGACTCCCGAGGTTCGCCTCGACCGGTCCCGGGGACGGCCTGGGCTCCTTTTCTTCTCAGTTCACCGAGTCCAGGTAGCGCAGGACCGCGAGGACGCGCCGGTGGCCGGTGTCCGACGGGGGCAGGTCGAGCTTCAGGAAGATGTTGGCGATGTGCTTCTCGACGGCGCGTTCGGAGACGGTGAGGGCCGCGGCGATCGCGTGGTTGGTGCGGCCCTCGGCCATCAGGGCGAGGACCTCGCGCTCGCGGGGCGTGAGGGCGTCGAGGGCGCGGACCCGGCGGCTCGCGCCGAACAACTGGGAGACGACCTCGGGGTCGAGGGCCGTACCGCCCGAGGCGACCCGTTCCATGGCGTCCACGAACTCGCCGATGTCGACGACGCGTTCCTTGAGGAGATAGCCGAACCCGGCCGGATTGCCGAGCAGTTGGGTGGCGTACCTCGTCTCCACGTACTGCGAGAAGACCAGCACCCCGGTGCCGGGGTGCTCCTCGCGCAGCCGCACGGCCGCCCGGATGCCCTCGTCGGTCTGGGTCGGCGGCAGCCGGATGTCGACGACGGCGACGTCCGGCTCGTGTTCGGCGACACCGGCGAGCAACGCGTCCGCGTCGCCCACGGCCGCGACCACCTCCACACCGCGCAGTTGGAGCAACTGGGCAAGACCGTCCCGCAGCAGGGCCGAGTCCTCGGCGATGACGACGCGCATGGGGCTCCCGTTCGCCAGGGTCAGCAGGGCAGTTCGACGGTGACCACGGTAGGCCCTCCCGGCGGGCTGTCGCAGGCCAGCGTGCCGTCGACGGTCCGCGCGCGGGCCAGCAGACCGGTCAGGCCCGAGCCCGCGCCGATCACCGCTCCCCCGCGCCCGTCGTCACGGACGCTCAGCCGCAGCAGTCCGTCCCGGGCGGTCACCGTGACGGTGGCCCGCGTGGCCCCGCTGTGCTTGGTGGCGTTGGCGAGGAGTTCGGCGGCGCAGAAGTAGGCGATCGACTCGACCGCCGGGATCGGCCGCTCCCCGATGTCGGCGTTCACCTCGACGGACAGCGCGCTGTCGGCGGCGAGGGTGGCCAGCGCCGTGTCCAGGCCCTGGTCCAGTACGGGCGGATGGATGCCCTTGACGAGGTGGCGCAGGTCGGCGATGGCCTGCCGGGCATTGCCCTGCGCGGTGTCGACGACGGCGAGCAGCCGGTCCGCGGGGGCCCCGGCGCCGATCAGCTCCCTGATCATCGTGAGGTGCATCGCGAGACCGACGAGCCGGGCCTGTGTGCCGTCGTGCAGGTCGCGTTCGATACGGCGCAGGGTGGCCGCCGCGTCGTCCACGGCCTGGGCGCGGGTCTCCTCCAGGGTGCGGATACGGCGGTCGGCGGGGTCCGGGCCGAGCAGGGTGGCGATCCAGGACCGGTGCGGGGCGAGCGCCTGGCGCAGCAGCCAGGCGGCGGTCGCGAGGAGCAGCAGTCCGAGGGCCACCGGGATCAGCCAGCGCGGCCAGGAGTCGACCTGGAAGCCGAAGAACTCCAGCGACACCCGGCGCTCCGTGCCGTCACTCGCCCGCCGGGTGTCGTAGTCCCAGTGTTCGAGGACGGGGTGGAGGACGAGCAGGACACCCCAGGCGTAGCCGATGACGACGGCGACGTACCCGAAGACGGCGGTGAAGGGCGTCGCCAGCGCGCAGGCGACGGCGCGCCATCCGCTCCGGTCGGCGAGCAGCGCCCGCCGCCGGCCCAGCGGCCCGGCACCCGGACGGCGCCCCGGCTCCTCGATGTCCATCCCCAACAGGCCGCGTGCCAGGGCACGTTGGAGCCTGCCGAGGGCGAGTGCCCCGCGTACGGTGACGGCGATCAGCCACAGCCCGAGCGTGGTCACGGACAGCGCGCCGCCGACCAGCAGGCCCACGAGCGTGAGGACGAACCCGACGAGGGCGAGCGGGAAGGCGATCAGCGCGTAGAGGAGGGCCGCGAGGGCCCGCCGCCCGAAGGGGGAGCCCAGCGTGGCGCGGAGGCGGTTCATGAATCCCAACCTATGGAGAGGAGCGCCGCCGCGAGGCGGCGTTGGACGGCGGCCATGGCCCGTCCGAGCCACGGCATGACCAGCAGGAAGCCGACGCCGCCGAGGAGGGCGTGGAAGGCCCGGGCGCCGGCGAAGGTGGGTTCCCCTGATCGTGGGCGGGTGAGGTCCGGCCCCCTCTGTGCGGGTGAGGTCCGGCCCTTCAAAGGATTCCGTCCGAGGACGCCCCGATCGATCGTGCCCGCACGTGAACCGGGGGTACGGCTGACCCCACCCCACCCCCTCTCCGGCCTCCTCCCCCACCTCCTCTCCCGCCCCCGGGAGCCCTCACACCGCGGCCGCGCTCCCGCTGAGGGCAGCGTTCCTCCCGGGAAACAGGTGTGATGCCACCGGGTAACACCGGCACCGCACGGTGTGGTCATGACCTCGCATACGACGATGACGGCGGCGGCAACGGCTGGGGCGACGACAGGGACGGCGACGGCCCCGGACGCCTCGGCCCGGAACGCGCACACGATCGTGCTCGTCGGCCACGGCATGGTCGGCCAGCGCTTCCTGGAGTCGCTCGCCGAACGCGGAACGACCGCCACACACCGCGTGGTCGTGTTCTGCGAGGAGCCCCGACCGGCCTACGACCGGGTCCGGCTCACCTCGTACTTCTCGGGCCGCACACCCGACGAACTCTCGCTCACGGACGCGGAGTTCATCAAGGAGCACGGGATCGAGCTGTACCTCGGCGACCCGGCCGAGTCGGTCGACCGGGCCGCGCGCACCGTGACGGCCAGGTCCGGTCTGACGGTCGGCTACGACACCCTCGTGCTCGCCACCGGCTCCTACCCCTTCGTACCGCCGGTCCCCGGCAAGGACGCCGAGGGCTGTTTCGTCTACCGCACGATCGAGGACCTGCTCGCCATCGAGGAGTACGCGAAGGCGCGGGCGACGACCGGAGCGGTGGTCGGCGGGGGTCTGCTGGGACTTGAGGCGGCCGGCGCGCTCAAGGGGCTCGGACTGGCCACGCACATCGTGGAGTTCGCGCCGCGCCTGATGCCGGTGCAGGTGGACGACGGCGGCGGTGCCGCGCTGCTGCGCACCATCGAGGACATGGGCCTGCGCGTGCACACCGGCACGGGCACCCAGGAGATCGTGACCGGCGACGACGGCGCCGTGACCGGCATGAAGCTGTCCGACGGGTCCGAACTCCCCACGGATCTGGTGGTGTTCTCGGCGGGAGTGCGTCCACGCGACCAGCTCGCCCGCGCCATGGGGCTCACGGTCGGCGAGCGCGGCGGCATCACGGTGGACGAGCGGTGCCGCACCTCCGATCCGGCCGTGTTCGCGATCGGCGAGTGCGCCCTCGCCGTGGACGGCCGGGTGTACGGACTCGTCGCGCCCGGCTACGAGATGGCCGCGACGGCCGCCGCCACGATCGCCGCCGCCGAGGCGAGCTTCACCGGCGCCGACCTGTCGACGAAGCTGAAGCTCCTCGGTGTCGACGTCGCCTCGTTCGGCGACGCGCACGGGGTCACCGCCGACTGCCTCGACGTGGTCTACGCGGACTCGCGCTCGGGCATCTACAAGAAGCTGGTCATCGGCCGCGACGGGCAGCTCCTCGGCGGCATCCTGGTCGGCGACGCGGACGCCTACGGCACCCTGCGCGCCTTCACCGGCTCGGTGCCGCCGATCGCCCCGGAGCAGCTGGTGCTGCCGGCGGGCGCGGGCGCCCCGGTGGTCCTCGGCCCCTCCGCGCTCCCCGACTCCGCGGTCGTCTGCTCCTGCCACAACGTCACCAAGGGCACGATCCGCGGCGCGGTCACCGAGCACTCCTGCACGAACGTCCCCGAGGTCAAGAAGTGCACCAAGGCCGGTACGGGCTGCGGGAGTTGCGTCAAGGTCCTCGGCCAGCTCGTCAACGAGGAGCTGACCGCGAGCGGTGTCGAGGTCGACCACGGCCTGTGCGGCTGCTTCGGGCAGACCCGCGAGGAGCTGTACGAGATCGTCCTCGCCCTCCGGATCACCTCGTACCGGACACTGCTCGACCGGTACGGCCGCGAGGACGCCCGGGGCGGCGACGGTTGCGAGGTCTGCAAGCCCGCCGTCGGGTCGGTCATCGCCTCCCTCGCCCCGACGATCGGCGCCGCCGGCTACGTCCTGGCGGGCGAACAGGCCGCGCTCCAGGACACCAACGACCACTTCCTCGCCAACCTCCAGAAGAACGGCTCGTACTCGATCGTGCCGCGCATCCCCGGCGGCGAGATCACTCCCGAGAAGCTCATCGTGATCGGCGAGGTGGCGCGGGACTTCGGGCTCTACACGAAGATCACGGGCGGTCAGCGCATCGACCTGTTCGGCGCGCGGGTGGAACAACTCCCAATGATCTGGGCGCGATTGGTGGACGCCGGCTTCGAGTCCGGGCACGCGTACGGGAAGTCGCTGCGGACGGTGAAGTCCTGCGTCGGGCGGACCTGGTGCCGGTACGGCGTGCAGGACTCGGTCCGGATGGCGATCGACCTGGAGCTGCGTTACCGGGGTCTGCGCTCCCCGCACAAGCTGAAGTCGGCGGTCTCCGGGTGCGCCCGCGAGTGCGCCGAGGCCCAGTCCAAGGACTTCGGCGTGATCGCCACGGCGAACGGCTGGAACCTGTACGTCGGCGGCAACGGCGGGGCGACCCCGCGGCACGCGGATCTGCTGGCCCAGGATCTGAGCGACGCCGAACTGGTCCGGCTCATCGACCGCTTCCTGATGTTCTACATCCGCACCGCGGACCGCCTGGAGCGCACCTCGACCTGGCTGGAGCGGATTCCGGGCGGCCTGGACCACGTCCGGGAGGTGGTGGTGGAGGACTCCCTCGGCATCTGCGAGGAGCTGGAGTCGCTGATGAGCGCGCACGTCGCGAACTACCGGGACGAGTGGGCCGAGACCGTCAACGACCCGGAGAAGCTGGGCCGGTTCGTGTCCTTCGTGAACGCCCCGGACACCCCGGACCCGGTCGTCGGCTTCGTTCCCGAGCGCGACCAGATCAAGCCCGACCTGCCGCTGCTGACCATCGGACAACGACCCCTGGAAGGAAGTGCCCAGCGATGACCCTGGCACCCGAGACGACCCGGACGACAACGGTCCTCACGCTCCAACTCCTGCTGGGGGAGGACTGGTTCACGGTCTGCGAGCTGTCCCTGCTGACCCCGGGACGGGGCGTCGCGGCCCTCCTCCCTGACGGCCGCCAGGTCGCCCTGTTCACCGACCGCGCGGGACGGACGTACGCCATCGACAACCGTGACCCGTTCAGCGGGGCGGCGGTGCTCTCCCGCGGGCTGACCGGCACTCACCGGGGCCGCCCGTTCGTGGCCTCGCCGCTGCTCAAGCAGCGCTTCGACCTGGAGTCGGGGCGCTGCCTGGACGACGAGGACGTACGGGTGGCGACGTACGAGGTGCGGGCCGCCTGAGACGGCCCGCCGCACCGGGCCCCCTGCCGGTCAGCCCTTGAGTCCCTCGTACGTGACGCCCGTCAGCCGCTCCGAGGCGGTCCAGAGCCGCTCCGCCCTGGTGTCGTCGCGGGTCCAGCGGGCCCGCCAGGACGTCGCGGGCGAGCCGCGCCACATCGCGAAGGACGGGCCGACGAAGGTGTCGGGCCGCACGCCGGGGGCGGTGGCCGCGTACAGCGTCGGCAGGGCCCCGGCCTCGGCGCTCTGCGCGAAGACGCGGTTGCCGATCTCCATCAGCCGCTCGGCACCCTTGCGCCCCTCAAGACGGGGCCCGGCGGTCTGCAGGTTGGTGGAGGCGTACCCGGGGTGCGCGGCGGCGGCGACGGCATCGGACCCGGCGCCGGACAGCCGTCGGGCGAGCTCGTGCGTGAAGAGGAGGTTGGCGGTCTTGGACCGGCCGTAGGCGATCCACTTCCGATAGGACCCCTTCTCGCTGTTGAGGTCGTCGAGGTCGATGTCGGACAGCGCGTGGACCATGCTCGACACGGTGACGATCCGCGCGCCGGGGGTCTCGGCGATCACCGGGAACAGCAGCCCGGTGAGCGCGAAGTGGCCGAGGTGGTTGACGCCGAACTGGGTCTCGAAGCCGTCGGCGGTACGGCCGAGGGGCAGCGCCATGACCCCGGCGTTGTTGAGGAGGAGATCGAGCCGGCCGTACGTCCGCTCGAAGACGCTCGCGAACTCCCTCACGGAGTCCAGTTCACCCAGGTCCAGGCGTATGAACTCGACTTCGGCGCCCGGCACTTCGGCCACGAGCCGGTCCACGGCCGCGGCGCCCCGCGTCTCGCTGCGGCAGGCGAGCACGACCCGGGCCCCCTTGCGCGCGAGCTCCCGCGCGCCGACGTACCCGAGCCCGCTGTTGGCCCCCGTGACGACAGCGGTGCGCCCGCTCTGATCGGGGACGTCCTGCGCGTTCCAGCCGGACATGGCGGTTTCCTTCCAGGTGACTACGGGCGCCCAGCCTAGGGGGCCCATCAGCCCCGGACGCGGTACCGAGCCCGAAGGGGCGGCACCCCCGCACAGGGTGCAAGACCAATCCCCTGACCAGGGGGTTCGGGGGTTGCCGCATCTCACAGGGCACTCTCAGGGCACATCGCCCGGCGCAGGCTCCGTCATGTCCGCCGTCCGCCCCGCGCCTACCTCGTGACAACGGCGTACCGCGAGGATCGAGCGGCGTGGAGCATGCCGTCGCGGGCGCGGCCGCTGCTGCGACCATCACCGACGGCTTCCGTCCCTGACCCGTCCGGGGGCCCTCCGGACCCCCGGACGGCGTGTCAGTTCCCGCCGCGGGACCGTCGGGAGAGCGCTACGGCCACACCACCGGCCAGCAACAGCGCGCCGGCCGCCCAGGCGATCCAGCCGCCGCCGAATCCGGTGTCGGCCAGCGGCCCGGACCCCGTGGAAGTGCCGCCCGAGACGGAGCCGGACGCTCCGGTCGTGCCGCCGGAGCCGGACCCGCCGGGCGTACCGCCGCCCCCGAACCCGCCGGCCGTGCCACCGCCCGCAGAGCCGCCCGCGGAGCCGTCCTGCGCCAGCCGCAGGGTCAGCGCCGCGCTGTCGTTGGAGGTGTCGGGGTCGAACCCCTCGAAGAACTCCACCGTGCGGACCTGGCCCGTGGAGACGGCCGGGGTACGGGGGCCGATGGCGACGGTGAACGACAGGACGTGTTTGTCCCCCGGGGCGGGGTCGCCGAAGTAGCACTCGTAGGAGGACCGGCCCATCCGGGGGCCGGGGTCCGACCCGTCGTCCGTGGGCGTCGGCTGGCAGTTCCTCGGGATCTTCGTGGCCTTCGTGCCCGGCGGCAGCTCGACGCGGACCGAGAGGGCGATGTCGTCGTCGAGGAGGTCCTCCACCACCGCCGGACCCCGGTCGATCACCGTGGCCTGCAGCGTGGCGTGACCGCCGCGCCGCCCGGTGGTGGTGTCCCCGGTGACGGCGAAGTCGACGTGGTTGACGCTGTCGACGTAGGTGGTGAAGTACGGGTCGCTGTTCCCGTCGGACGGCATCGCGCCGTTGGGGACCAGGGTCAGCGGGGTCCCGGGGCCGTTCGCCGGGGCGGCGCCGGTCAGCGGGGTGAATTCGTAGCGGATCTCGTCGCGCCAGGCCTCGTCGCCGACCTTGACGCGCAGGGGCGACGACAACGCGTACTGCCGGCCGGGCTCCACCGGGGTCGGGAAGTCGCACAGGGTCTCGCGCACGATGTGCCTGAGGCCGCTCGGGGGCACGTCGCGGCAGTTGGCCCAGGAGCCCTGGAGGTGCAGTCCGGCGGTGGTGCGGATCCGCAGCTCCACCCCCTTGGCCGCCGGGAGCTGGCCGTTGTTCCACACGTCGAGCGGAAAGGTCAGCATGTCGCCCGGCACGTGGTCCGACTCATCGGCGGACGCGCTCACCTTCAGCTGCGTCTTGCCGTTGGTCAGGGTGAGGTGGTCGCCGGTGACGGTGGCGTCCGACGCCGTGCCGGAGACGGTCACGGTGCCGCTGCTGCCGACGGCCGCTCCGGGCTTCGGCACCAGCTGGACGACGTGGTAGTCCGAGGTGGCGGACGCCAGGTCCAGCGTGCAGAGGTTGCCGTCGCAGTGCTCCGACGGTGCCGGCTCGGCGAAGTCGGCCACTCCGGACAGGTCGACGGTCAGGTGGACGTGGTGTGCCGTGCCCCCGCCGGGCACCTTCCACCGGTAGGACAGGTTCACGATCGGCGGCTCCGTCCCGATGAAGAGCTCGTGCTCGGCGAACCGGACCGTCATCTCTCGTGCGGCGTCCGCCGTGTCGGCGTGGGCCGCGTCGGCGTGGGCCGGACCCGTGCCGAACACCCCCGCCATCAGCGCCAGCGCGCCCGCCGCCGCCGTCGCGACCGCGCGTATCCGTGATCTTCGTGCCATCCGACCGAAACCTTTCCCGTGCGCCGGGAGGGTCCCGGCCCGCCGTGCTGCACAGGTGTGACCCGCGAGGTGCGGAAATGGTTGCGGCCGGCCGGGCTCGGGTGTTTGCGCCGCCGGGCACGATGTGACGTGGCCCAGGAGGCCGGACACGGATGATCACAGGGGAGGGCGCAACGAAGGCACGACGGCTTCCCGCGGGCTCAACGGCGACCAACGCCGGCGAACATCAACTTGCCTGGTCAGCGACGTAGCTTGACAGCCCCCGCAGACCATGCGGAAAGCGCGGCATCCCCGCACAGGGTGTCTGGCTGGCTTCCTGAGCTGGGACGTCAGCCCTTCCCTCATAGCCAAGGGCACTTTCAGAGCACTTGAGGCGGGTCATGGCAGCGCTCAAGAGGTGAGCCGTACCGCTACGGCTCCCTGGTGAACTTCACGTCCAGTCCGCACGAGAAGTCCGCGTCGTCCGTCGCGCACAGCGTTTCGCCGTCGTCCACCACCGCCAGGTCGAATTGGCAGTTCTCGGCCGCGCCGTCGAACGAAAGACCGATCCAGGAACCGGACTTGGCGGCCTCATCCGAGATTTCGGTGTTCTTGTCCACAGCGACATAGAACGCCCAGCCGCCTTTGGAGGGCTTCCCGGGGCACCTTACGGGGGCGAGGTTCTCCGAATCGAGACCATTGGCGGTAAACGTCCGGTCGGCGGCAAAGGTGAACTTCTCGCCGTGCGGTCCCACCCAATTCCCAATGATGCGGCCGGCCGCAACCTTGGTGGTCGGCTGGCTTCCCACACACGCGGTGAGCAGCAGAAACGGTGCCAGGGCGGCGAATATTTTCAGGGTGGTTCGGTGCACGCGGCCACCATAACAACGGGGCGGTACGGAGCCGACTCAGCTCCGTACCGCCCCGTTGTCCGCTATCTGGCGACGATCCCGGCTTCAGTTGAGAGCCGCCTCCATCATGCTGGCTGTCCGGTCTTCTTCCGCCTCCCACAAGTGGGTATAGACGTTCAGCGTGATCGATGGCTTGGCGTGACCAAGCCTCATCTGTACCTGCTTCGGCGTCGCCCCGTTCTTGATCAGGACTGAGGCGTAGAAGTGCCGCAGATCGTGAAGCGTCGTGCCCTCGGGGACGCAGACCTTGCTGCCTGACTTCTTCAGGTGCGCGTTCGCCCGCTTGACGTTCCGGGTCCACACCTTCGCCCAGCTCGCACGCCGGATCGCTCCGCCGGTCTCGCTGGTGTACAGCAACCGGGCGTGACGCCACACAAGCTTCCGCGGGTTCGTCCGGTCCTCGATGTGGACGACCCGGGGCGGGTACTTCTCACGATGGCGCTCGATCTCGTCCATGACGGAACGCCCTTGAGGAACGGACCGATAACTCTGTCGCGTCTTCGGCTCCCCGAGGTACGGCACCCCTTTGTCGGGACCGATCATCTGTTGCTTGACCATCACGGACTCGGACGGGTCTTCATCCTCCAACCCGAACAGCTCACCCTGCCGGAGGCCCGTCGATGCGGCCTGCCTCACCAGGGCTCGGTACCGGGGAGACGCGGTGATGATGAGTGCCTTCACCGCCTCCGGATGGAGCGGGTGAATCTCCGGATAGAAGACTTCTGGCGGCTTCAGCCCCTCCCACGGGTACTTCGGAATGATCCCCTCTTGATGGGCCATCTTCAGAATGCTGGTGCAGACGTTCCAGGGCGTCGCAAAGGTCGACGGGGCGATGACCGCCGACCGCTCTTTGATCCACCTCAGTCCGTCCACTCGCTGAATCCGCCCGATCTCCCGATTGCCGAACGTCGGGTAGATGTGCAGTCGCAGGGCTCGCTCCACGTTCGTCTCGGTCCGCTCGCGGTGTACGGCTGTCTCCTGCCAGCGTTCTGCGATGACCCTGAACTTCTGCTTGCCCAACTCCCGGTTCACGAACGTGCTGTCGTCGAGTTCAGTCGTTACCTTGGCGGCCCGGGAGTCCGCAGCAGTCTTCTTCTCAAAGTTCTCCTTGCACTGTTTGCCGGACAAGTCTCGGTAGCGCACCTGCCAGCGCTTCCCCGTGCCGTGATCGGTGCTGGGATACACCGTCTGCGTCTTACTGCTGTGTGCCTCGCAGGGTTCGGCGTCGGCCGGCGGGCGGGACAGGTGCCAGCGGTCGTACACGTCAGCCATCAGTTCTCCTTTTCAGCGGTGCGGGCCAGGCTGGGCATGACGTGGCGCCTCCTCTGGAGGGTTCGTTGCTGTCTCAGGTCACGCCGCGCGTCGACCGCTGATCTCTTCGGCGTCGAACCTGTCAAGCGCTTCGGCGTCATACAGCACGTGTCGCCCGCGTCTGAAGAAGCACTGCGGGCCGGTTCCGGCGTAGCGCCAATAGCGGACGGTTGCCGGCGACGTGCGGTAGCGCTCGGCCACTTCCGCAGTCGTCAGGTACTTCCTCATGACGTCCTCCTGTGGTGGGCGACCACTCGTAGGGACACCGCCCGGACGGAAATGGCGGAAGATCGGCCGCACAAACCGCAGAATCCGCAGAAACCCGGGACGGGCGGTTCACCTGCGGTGATGCGGTTCGCGGGCGGGATGGACGGCGCGCCGCAGAAACCCGCGATATTCCGCAAAAATCACGGGCGGCCATCGGCCGGTCCCTCGCGCGCGGGGCCGTGCTCGGTTTTTTGCGGAATATCGCGGGATTGCGCGGTGGGCCCCCGACCGAGGTCGTGTCGGGGACCCGTCGCAGGTCAGCGGGGGTGTCCAGGGTTTTCTGCGATTTTGCGGTTTGTGCGGGAGAGGTTCGGCGCGCGGCCGGGTGTCACGGGCCGTGCTGTCGCAGCGCGGGGTGGGCGAGTAGGCGGGGTGCCGGTGGGCGTCCTCGCTTGCCGGTGCGCTCGGGTTGGTAGGACCGCAGGTATCCGTGGTCTTCCAGGAGCGCGAGGGCGGGTTCGAGGTCGGCGACGGTGGGGACCTCGCTGCGGGACAGGACGGTGAAAACGTCCCGCCGGCTGACGTCCTCCCATCCGTTGTCCCGCAGCGCGTCCAGCACGCTGCGGGCGCGTCCGAGGACCGGGTCGGCGCCCATGGCGTCGAACACGGCGAGGGCGTGGGCGGTGTAGTAGTCCCCCAGCTCAATGGCCGCGTTCATGGTGGTCTCGGTGACGGGGTGGGCGTAGCCATCGCCGCCGTGTTCGGCGAGGTGCAGTAGCGCGGCCATGCGGGCGGTGGCGCCGGCGAGTTTTCCGGCCCAGTTGGAGATGTGGCCCAGCGTGCCGCCGCGTGCTTTGAGCTGCGGTTCGATGCGCTTTTGGTAGGCGATCAGGGCCGTGTCGGCTTCGGGGGTGAGTTGGATGACGGCCGGGTCGGTCCACTCCGCGAGGGACAGGGCGAGGTCGACGACGCGGCTCGTGTAGGTGGCGGCGGTCTGTTCGGGGACCGGGTCGGTGATGATCTGCCGGTCGCCGACCGTGGAGACCGGCAGGGAGTACAGGAAGCGGGCCAGCAGTCCGCGTCCCTCGAATCCCTTCACCTTCCCGATGTCGCGCAGTACGTCCGGCTGTACGGCGAGGCCGATGGTGAGCGCGGGGGCGTCGATGTACTCGCGGCGGGTCTGCCGGTTGACCCTCAGCCGGTCCCCGGCATGCCCCTTGAGGAAGACTTCCATGTTGGGGGCTCCGGAGTAGCGGCCGGCGATGATGTCGAAGATGCCGCCCTCGGCGCTCATCACGGACAGTCGGCCGCCCTGTTCGGCCATGAGCGAGGTGACCGTCTCGGGTGTCGAGTCGTCCGCCAACAGCACCGGTTCGGCCGGGACGGTGAGCGTGTCCGCGGTCTGTGCGAGGCCCACGGCGGTGGCGACCATCTCATCGCGTTTGCCGCCGTCGGCGGACGCGGCCTTGGCGGCGGCCTTGTCGGCTGCTTCCTTGGCCAACCGGGCCGTCAGCTCCGCTTCCACGATCACGGGCTTCATCGCCGTCTTGAGCTGTTTCTCCGCCTCGTAGAGGGGGTTGGTCAGCAGCGCGAAGACGGCGGACTTGCGGTTGGCGGGCGGGAGCGCCACCACGGTGTACAGGTTGGTGGGCTCGCGCCAGTTGCCGCGGACGTGGACCACGGACCGACCGCCGGCGGCCGTGGCGAGCACGGCGAGAGCGACAGAGCCGGCGAGGTCCACGGGCGTCTGTGTCTCTTCCGCGACCGCCGTCACGAACTCGCCCAGCCACCCCGGGAAGACGTGAGCGGGGAAGGGCGGACGCTCGCGCCGGCCGGTGAGGGGAATGGGGTCCTCCCACACGTCCGGTGCCGTCTCATCCTCGCCGGGCGGGTCTTCCGGGGTGGGCAGGCCGGCCCACAGGTCAGGGCTGTCCACAGGCTGTGGGGTCATGAGGCTTGCCTCCCTTCGGCGGTGGTGTGGGGGCAGATTCCGGCGATGACGCGGGCCGTCAGCCTGATGACGGCGGCACGGCCCCGGCCGCGTTCGTGCTGCCCACAGGCACAGAGCCAGTCCGCGACCGCGATGCCATCGCACTGAATCTGAAGCCCCGGGGTGATGCCGGTGACGGTGGCCGTGTGCGGGTCAGAGCCAACGGCAGAAAGGACGCCCTGACGGGCGGCACTCTTCGGTCCGCCCACGGTCTGCCGTGAGGGGCCCTGGGTGGCGTCGCGAGGGTCGTTCGAAGGGGTTTGGGATGCTGCGTTCATGCGACACGCCCCACGGCCGCCTCAAGGCCGTTGGCGACCGCGCGGCGGGCGTAGGGCTCCGGGACACCGACGGAGACTGCGGCGGCCACGATCTCCTCGCCGATTGCCGCGAGTCCGCACGGGCCGGGGCATGCGGCGTGGTGGGCGGCGAGGAACCGAGCGACGCCGAACGCCTGCGAGCCGGCCCCGGATTCAGTGCGGGCCCGCACCAGGGCGAGACCGCGTTCGAGTCCGGCGCGGACGTAGCGCTCGGTGTGGCGACACCCGGTGGCCACCGACCGGCTCCACGGGGCGGGGAAGGAAGATGCCAACCCCTCGCGGGGCGGGTTGGTCTCTTCCTTCTCCAGCAGCGCGCGCACGGCAACCGGGAGGACGGCCATGCGGCCGGTGCCGGGTCCGAGCCAACGGGCGTACTGCATGAGCGATTTGATGTCGACCCCGGGCCGGACGGCGTTCGATGACGGCATGGCGCCCTGGTAGAGCCAGTGTTCGCCCCGCGTAGTCGGCACGGTGCGGGTGGCGGGCAGGGTCTCGCGGGCCCATGCGACGGCCGCCGCGTTGTCGAGGTCGACCACGGTCAGCCCGGCCCCGCCGGGGTGGTAGGCCACGGCGACCGCCTCACACCACGCCGGCGCCCACCCGGGCGAGGTGAGCACGTGCAAGTCGGTGGTGGCAGCGGCCCACGCGTGGCACGGCCGAGGGCACAGGCAAGGGCCCGCCACCTTCATGTTGGGCCGTCGGCCACACGCGTTTTCCTTGCACGTGCGGCAGTTGCCGAACGGGACCTTCCCCGCCCGCAAGGGCAGGACCGGGACACCGGCCGCCGCTAAGGCGAGGGCGACCCGCAAGATTTCTGTCGTTACGGTGCCGGGGACCGAGGGGCCCTCGCCGAGAACGCGCAGTTCGGTCATGCTGTAGGTCTCCTGTTCTGCTACGTCGGGATACGGAGACCGAGGGCGGTGGGCTGTCCTTGTCCGGGAGTGCCGCCGCCCTCGGGCGCAGCTAGTTGAAGTGGTTGCGCTTGATCACGGCCTTGCGGATGTTGACCGTGTTGCCCTTACCGCCGCTGATCGCCCGGGCGGGCGCGCGCAGGGCGAGGACGATGACGGCGACCCACACGAGCGCTCCGCCGCTGATTCCCGCGGCGGCGCTGACGACCTCGCCCACGCCGTACCCGATACCGGCCGCGAGGGCGCCACCCCCGAGACCGGCGCCCAGGAAGCGCTGCGCGAGCGGGTCCAGGAGCGGGAGCGGGGTCAAGTCGCGCGGCTCGGGCGCGAGCATCGGCGCGGGGGCGAGGTGCTTGGGCATCGGCACCATCCGCCCGTAGGCGTCCGGCACCCACACCACCGGCCCGCGTTCGGCGGCCAGTTCGACGGCGGCCGGGGTAGGCGCGTACAGGGTCAGTGATGCCGGGTCGTACGCCGGTGCGGCCGTCACGTCGGTCCGCGGGGCGGGGGCGTGTCCGTTCACGGCGGTCTCCTTCTCTAGCGGCCGGTGTCGGCGAAGGCGCCGGTCACGGCGGTGACGAGTTGGTTGACGGTGTCGGCGGCGCCGGTGTCGGCGAGGTAGAAGCCGAAGAGCGCGGCGGCGACGGCCGCACCGGCGCCGAGGGCACGGAAGCGCAGCAGCAGGGCAAGGACGGCCGCGAGCAGCAGGACAAGGGGGATGGTGAGGACCACGGGTGTCTCCCGGCGTGGGTCAGCGGGTGCCGGCGCGGTAGGTGCGCGCGGCGCGGTTGTAGATCCAGCGACCGACGCGTATGCGCTTGCCGGTGGCGTGGCAGCGGCGGCAGTCCCGGCCGCGTCGGGTCCGGCCCTTGCGGTCGGTCTTGAAGGCGTGGCCCATGCCGTGGCACTTGCGGCAGTCGCCGAACGGGCTCAGCCAGCACTTACCGACATAACCGAGCGTGACGGCGAGCAGGCATGCGATAGCAAGGAGCGGAAGGCTCATCAGGGGCCTCTCAGAGGGGTTTTCGAGGGTTTCCGCAGGTCGGCCGCTATCCGCTAGCAGCCTGATCAGGAGCGGTTTGGGTTGCTAGCAGGGTTGCTACCGGTAGCGACGTGTGCCGCTACCGGTAGCACCCTCCGAGACCTATCCGGCGTCCCTGTTTTGGTTGCGCTGCGTAATCGCGTTGGCGATGTCGTCGCGCTTGATGCCGCGCTTGTTGACCTGTTCGCCGTCGATGCGCCGGCTGATCTGCCCGGTACCGATACCGAACGGCTTGAGCGCGGCCGTGAGCGCTTCCGCCTTCGGCTTGGCCTCCAACTCCGCCCACGGCCCGTAGGTCTCGGGGCGCAGGCCGGCGAGACGGTCCACGATCGTCTCGGACCACACCTTGGCCTCGCCCTTACCGAGGACCGCGGCGACGTCGTCCAGGATCGTCGCGGACGTCTCCGGGGCCGGTGCCTCGCCGACCGCGTCGCCGGACAGGGTGCCCTCGGCCTCGCGCAGCGCCGCGGCCCGGGTGAGGATGCGCTCCGCGTCGCGGCCGTCGGCGAGGTAGGTCCGCACGATCCCCGAGTCGTCGGACATGCCCTTGAGCAGACCGACGCCCTTGTGGGACTTCAGGAGCTTGGACGCGTCCAGACCCTCCGAGTACGAGCCGGCGCCGAGGATGGTGTCGGAGACCTGGTAGGCGCCGACCCTCAGCGCGAACCGTGCCTGATGCTGGTCACGCAGCTCGGACGGGCAAGCCTTGTCGTCCGGCTTCTGCGTCGCCGTCATCACCGAGACACCGACCGCGGGGGCGACCCGGGCGAGGTAGACCATCAGGGACAGGATCTCCTTGCCGTGCTCGGGGTGGGTCAGGTACTCCTGCACCTCGTCCACCACAAACAGCGTGAGCGGCATGTTCAGCTTCCGGTCCCGGCTGATCTCCGGGGTCAGCTTGCCCTCCGGGCAGACATGCAAGGGCAGTTCGGACAGCCGGTGGTACCGGTCCTCGACGTCCGCCTTCAACTCCCGCAGCGACGTCAGCAGATGCGCCACCGGGTCGATGCCGTTCTTCGGCACGATCCCGAACCCGATCCGGTGCGCGACCAGCGCGAACCTGCGCCAGTCCGGCGACGCCTTCCCGTCGAACACGTACAACCTGACGTACGGGTCCAGCGCCGCGGCGAGCGCGATCGTCCGGGCGGAGAACGTCTTGCCCTGCCGCGGCACGGCACCGACCAGCAGCGACAGCCACAGCAGCGTCGCCATGACCGCGTTGCCCCGCTCGTCCACGCCCCACGGGAACGGCTTCCAGAAGTCCACCCGCGTCGCCCCCAGCAGCGGCGACTTGCCCGACGGGACGGCAAGCGGGTCACGGTCGGCGATCCAGTACGACACCCGCCGACCGCTCGTCTCGTCCTTGTCCAGGAAGAGTTGAGTCGGGGCGATGTCCATGCCGGACGCGAGGCGGCCGTGCGCCTTCATCGCGTCCTCGAACGTCTTGCCGTACGGCAGGTCCACGACCACCCGCCAGCCGTCGCCGTCCCGGCCGATCGGCCGCGGGAACGCAACCGTCTGATCCTTGCTGGTCAGCCCGGCCACCTCGTGCGCGCGGATCACGATGTCCGAGGACAGCCGCCGCTTGCGGAACGTCACCTTGGCCATGTCGATCAGCGGCCGGTCCGCCGGCGCCCCGACCGCACCGAGCGTGGTGGTCAGGGTGGCGACGGCCAGCAGGAGCAGCCACGACGGCGCCATAACGTACAGGGTCAGCGTGGCGGCGAGGCCGACCATGGACGCAATGGCCGCGACGATGCCGCGCAGCCGGACGCGGTCGTTGCGCTGCCGCGACAGCTTCAGGTACTCCGCCGCGTCCTCAGCAGCCACGGCCGCGAGACGCAACGCCTTGCCCTCCGCGTCGAACACCCACCGGCCGGTCGCGGCCGACCAACGCCACGCACCGCGCGGTGCGTACAGGCAGATCTTCGGCGTGTAGACCAGCGGCAGCCGGACCGCGTGATACCCGACCACAGCCGAGTAGTGCCGAACCGCCCACTTGCGGACGGCCGTTCGCTGGTCAGGGAGCTTGACCCAGTCCGGCAGGACCGGCAGACGGGCCTTGTCCCGCTCCTGCATCCATTCCGCGGCCGAGGGCGGGTAGACCTCGCGCGGCGGGTCGACCGGCGCCCCGTCGGTCAGGCCATCGGCCTCCGGGTCGTCGGTGTCAGGGAGTTCGGCCTCCCACTCCCCCGGTTTCACCGCGCCCTCGCTCGGGGCGGTCGGGTCGGGGTCGGTCTTCTTCTTCAGCGGGAACGGCAGCACGTCGGCCGTCGCTGGCCTCTCGATGCCCTCCGGGTCCCCGGCGGGCGTGAAGGTGGTGGTCTCGGTCACGATGTACGCACTCCTTCGGGAGTCGAAGGGTCCGGCCGGCTTGCTGTGGAAGGTCGGGCGGCCGGACCCGGAATTTCGGGGATGGTTCAAGCAGCGCGCTGTTCCTCGGGATAGGCGCAGGTCACGCACGATCCGAGCGAGGGCGGGATGACGTATCCGGCATCCCGGTGGCACTCGGGACAGGTGCGACGGGCACGCATCATCGCGGCGTGAGCCCGCCACCGCGCGGCCGTCATCGGCCGAACCGGCTCGGCGAGGTCGACGCGATACAGGTAGGCGACCAGCGGCGGACGTCCCCGCCGCCGCGGGCGTTCGAGCTGAGCGGCGACGTCCTGACCACCGGGCCGCAGGTTCCGGGCCCGCAGTTGGCGGCGGGTGGCGTAGCCGTCCGGGGCGAGGTGCCACCGGAAGACCGGCAGCGTGCTCACGCCGCGCCACGTCGGCCGGACCGGCGACCGGCGACCGACCCGAGCAGCCGCCCGAGCCGGGCGCGGCGAGAGCCAGAACGCCCGGACCGTTTGGCCGCGTACATCGCCTCATCCGCGCGACGCATCAGCGCCGACAGGTCCTCACCCGGGTGGTCAACGGCCCGCACCCACCCAAGGGACACCGTGGTGTGAACGTCCGGGGCGGTGTCGACCGGTCGGGCGAGGACCCGGGCGAGGATGTCCAGCCGATCGGCGACCGTGCCGTCTCGGTCGATCACGACGGCGGCGAACTCGTCCCCGCCCAACCGACCCACGACACCACCGGGGCCGGCGCCGTGGGCGAGCCGGGCCGCCACCGTAGTCAGCAGCACGTCACCGGCCGCATGCCCGTGGGTGTCGTTGATCCGCTTGAAGCGGTCGACGTCCGCCAGCACGACCACGGCGCGCGGGTCGCGCAACAGGCAGCGGCCCCGACGGGTGAACGCGTCCCGCGTCCACAACCCGGTGAGCGGGTCACGGCGAGCAGCCGTCAGACGTCCGTGCAACCACCGGACATGTACCGCCCACCCAAGAGCGGGCACGGCCGGTAAGAGGGCGGCGAGAGTGTTCACGGCGCCACCGCCCCGACGGCGCGCTCAGCGAGCAGGGCGTCACGCAGCATGCGGGCGTTCGCCGGCGAGGTACGCAGGGCCCGACGGATGCCCTCCCCGGTCACCTCAGCGTCCGCCCATCCGTCCGTCGCCTTCCGCGCCTCCGCCATTAGCTGATCGGGAGTACGGCGGGTGCGAGGAGACTTGGCAGCGACCGGGACGCGACCCGTCGCCCGACGCGGCGCGTGCGCCGCAGCTGAGACCGAACGAGCGGGAGCCGGGGCGATCGGGACCGGCTTCACCACCGGGACGACGGCGGACATCGACTTCATGCCGGCCGATTTACCGAGGTCGACCGGCACCGGGTCCGGCACCGTGAGCCGCGTCAGAACGACCGTCGGCGTGCCCGATTCGGGCAGGTCAGAGGTAGACCGTTCTCGACTACCTTCGGAAAATTCCTCCGCATTTGTGACTACAGGAAGGGTCGGGGTGCTCGTGCCGAACATCGAGGCGAGCGCAGCATCCGCACCGTCCGCGATCCGGTCGCGCTGAACGTCCAGCAGCCTCGATCCAAGAGCCGCGTCCCCGACCCCGACCTTGCGGGCCAGACGCCACGACGCCCGATCGGAGCGCTTCCGGACCCGGTCGACCTGATGGTGTGCGGCACGGGCCCGGTGGTAGGCGAGAGCCTGCACGATGTCGGCGGTACGCCGCTCGTTCTCCGCGTCCCGACCATCGGTGTGCACGACGATCCGGCGAGCGAGAAACGCCATGCCCTCCGCCGACACGGACATGCCCATCGGGGTCAGCGCGTAGATCACGGTCCGCCCCGGGTCCGGCGCGGCCATGGCGCCCATGACGGCGGCGGCGGCCGGCAACGCCCACAGCCCCACCCGCACGACGCGCGGCGAGGACTGGCCCAGCATCGTCAGCCCCAGCAGAACCAGGGCGAGCACGGCCGTGGCACCCTCACCGGCACCGAGCGCACCGAGCGCGGTCCCCGTGCCGTAGGCGTGCCCGATGTTGCTGTACGTACCGATCCCGCCGACCACACCCGTGGCGAGCATCGGCACGAACGCGGCCGTCAGAACACCGATCTGAACTTTCGTCAGAGACTTGCGGGGCTCGTTCATGCCGCTTCCCCCGCCCCCGACCGGAAACCGCGAACGGAGCGCAGGAACGGCACCGTACGGGTCAGCGCGTCCGCGTACAGGGCGTCCCAACCGGCGATCTCGTCACCAGCCTCTGCCTCCGCACGCAGGTCGGCGAGGACGTCACGGGCCGCGTCCTCACGGGCGGCACGCTCGCCGTCCGTCTCGAACTCCAACGGGCCCCGGAACAGGTCGATGTCGATACCGAGCGCCAGTTCCGCGAACTCGATGTCGCCGTGCGCTTCCTGGCCAGCGACGAAGGTGCGCATACGCATGGTGGATCTCTCCATTTCAGGTACGTCGGGATGGAGGCCGGAAACGGCGGGCTGTCCTTGTCCGGGAGTGCCGCCGCACCGGAATGTGCAGTGCCCCGGGGCGGATTCGATCCGCCACCTCGCGGCTGGCCGGGGCGTTTGTCGTGCAGTGGCTCTACTCGTTGTCGTCGTCCTGGATGTTGGCGCTGGCGCCCATGACGACGTCGCCGTGGACAATGCCGCCGGCGACGGCCACCTGGTCACCGAGGACCACGGAGCCGCCGAACGTGATGGCGCCGTCGCCGAAGTTGAAGACGGCGCCGCTCTGGCTGTCACCCATGTGCTTCTCCTCTGTGCTTGGCGATTGGAGTGGTCGTGTAGCGAAGGGCTGGCCCCCGCGAAGGTGCTGCGGAATTCAGATCGAGCTATGCCACTCACCGCCACAAAGGGCGGATCTGGGCAGGTCACCCGGCCCGACATGGGCGGTCGGGATGGTGACCCGCACCCATCGACCACCCGTGTTCAGGTAGCTGGGTCGGCACTCTCTTGAGTTCTTCGCAGCGCTGACTCCGGGCCGTGCATCCGGGCGCTGTTTACGCAGGTCAAGCGGGGTACTGAGACGCACCTCCCCGTAGGGAGCGAATCCCTTCAACTCTGCCTCAGAGTGCACTCTGAGGCAGAGTGCGTCAAGTGCTCTCACGGAACAAGCAGCGTGGGGCGCTGGTTCTACCTCTGAGGCAGGGGCACTATGAGGCAGAGGCAGAGACGAGGCTTGGGGTGCAGATGGTCGAGTGGACCGGCAAATTCGCCTACCAACAGGTGGCCGACGACCTACGGCGACGAATCGGGGATGACGAGTTCACCGAGACCGGACAGCTTCCCTCTCTGGCTCAGATCCAGGAGCGCTACAGCGTCACCGTGACCGTTGCCCGCGGCGCGATCCGCCAACTGACCACAGACGGCCTCGCCGTGAGCCACCAGGGCAAGGGAGCATTCCTGACCCCGGACGCCGCGCGCACTGCACAGCTCGCCGATCCGGCCGGGGCTGTGACGGAACTGCGCGAGGAAGTCAAGAAGCTGCGCACCGAGGTCGTAGAGCTGCGCCGACGGGTCGCAACTCTCGAAGGAAGCTGAACCTCGACAAAGCTGGGGTGAAGCCTCTGCGGCCGTGGCGCGGGTCATGTGCACTCCTCGTTCGGTGTGTGCACTAGTTCACAGCCGCAGCTCGAAAATCTGTATCACGTACCACTACGCGAGAAATTCCCGAGACTTTTGCACATCCGCTTACACATGCTCTATCACGATGTTTCATGGACCTACTCGGACCGCTACACTCACGGCTCCGAGTAACTATCTAGGAGGGGCAGATGGCTCGGCAGCACCCAGATTGGAACCCTGAACTTCTTCGCAAGCATCGCGAACAGATCGGGCTAACCCTGGAAGACACGGGGGAAAAGCTTCGTGAATTAGCGGAACGTCACGGCTTCAATATTGCCGCGAATTTCCAAACCATCTGGGGCCACGAGAAAGGGTCGGTTTACCCTGGTCCGCATTATCGACGGGCCTACTGCCGACTCTATCGACGCAATGAAGCGCAACTTGGCTTCCGTCGAGCCCTGCCCGGAGAGGATGCCCCCGTGGAATCCGTCGCCGCGCACCTTCCCGCCCCACGAGTACAGACGCACGACGAACAGCCCCAAGCCGTACGGCAGGCACTCAGCAGCATCCGGTCCGGCACGGACGATGCCGACAGCGAAGCACTCACAAACCGCGTAATCGACGCATGGCGACGCCGGACGGGCGGTGGCGTCACCGACGGCCCCACGGTTGTACTGGTTGGCGGGTTCGCCGGTTCCGGGAAGTCCGAGTTCGCGAAGTTTCTAGGAAGTCTGACCGGGTGGCCAATCCTCGACAAGGACTCCTTGACTCGCCCCCTCGTCGACCAACTCCTGATTGCACTCGGCGGGGAAGCACACGACCGGAGTTCTGACCTCTACCGCGAAAAAGTCCGCCCCTTTGAATATCGCTGCCTCATGGAAGCGGCTTGGGATAATGTGGACTGCGGGATTTCCACCATCCTTGACGCCCCATTCGTTTCCGAGTTTTCGCAAGCCGACTGGATGCAGCGATTCCAGAACCGGTGCCGCTCGAAGCGGGTTTCCGTCGCGACGATCTGGGTTCAATGCGACCCCGAATCTATGCGGGAGTACATCGAGTTCCGTGGCGCGGCCCGTGACGCCTGGAAGATGGAAGCGTGGGACGAGTACGTATCGTCACTCAACTTGGAGTTGCGCCCTCAGGGTCCCCACTTCGTAGTCGACAACCGCCTCGGCGCGGCCGTCGCCCTGGTCGACGAAGCACGCGATGTGCTGAGCGGCGGTGATCTGTGACGTCGTTCGGCGTGATCCTGTACGGGCCCCCCGGTGCCGGCAAGGACACCATCACCAGTGAACTGACCCGAATTCGTCGGCATTTCGCGCTCTACCAGCGGCTCAAGGCTGGACCAGGGCGAACAACGGGCTACCGGCTCACGACCACCGACCACATCGAAGACCTCTCCCGCGCGGGAGATCTCCTGTACCGGAACGCCCGCTACGACGCCGAGTACGCCATCGACCGGCAAGGGATCACTGCCCTGGTCAATGATGGCCGCATTCCTGTTCTTCATATGGGGCAAGTCGTCGGCGTTGACGCGGCGGCAGCCTTCCCCCTGCACTGGATTCGGGTACTCCTGTGGTGCCCACTGGACGTCACCGAGGCACGTTCCATCGGCCGCAAAGACAAGGACGTAGACGCACGGATCAAGGTCTGGCATGAGACCCGAGAGGACGTGTTGGCCCACGAAACAGAACCGTGGACCCTCGCACTCCGGACCGATCGACTCAGCCCAACCGAGTCGGCCAACTCCATCATCGACGCCGTCACGGCCACCGCCTCAGCCGAGATCCGGAACGTCCGAGAGTTCGTCGGATGACCACGCTCGGAGTCCTGCACCCCGGCAGCATGGGAGCAGCCGTAGCCGCCCAGGCTCTGCGTTCCGGTGCTGAGGTTCTGTGGTGCCCGGACGGACGCAGTGCGGGCACCGGGGAACGTGCCGAGCGATACGGGCTCACTCCGGTGCGAACCCTGAGCGAGATGACCGAGCGGGTCGACGTCATCCTGAGTCTGTGTCCGCCAGCCGCCGCGGAAGACGTGGCGCGGGCCGTCGCTGCTTGCTCGTACACCCGTATCTACGTTGACGGGAACGCCGTCTCCCCCACAACGATGGCCAACATCGGTGGCATCTTGCTGCGCTCCGGGGCGCTTGTGGTCGACGGCTCCGTGATCGGGTCTCCGCCGTCGGATTCGAAGAGCCCTCGCCTCTACCTCGCTGGACCGACCGAGGCCCTGTCGGCAGTCGTCCAGCTCTTCGCCGGAAGCGCCGTGCAGACGCGTCTCCTGTCGGGCGGGATCGGGAAGGCATCCGCCCTCAAGCTGTCGTACAGCAGTTACCAAAAAGCCAGCCGCGCACTGGCCGCCGTTGCCCACGCCCTCGCCAGTGACCACGGGGTGGAGGCGGAGCTACTGGACATCGCCCAAGGACGTACGACCAACTACCTCGCAGAGACCGCGTACTTCTCGAAGGTCGCCGCGCGGTCATGGCGCTGGGGACCAGAAATGCGGGAAGCCGCGCATGCCCTTGAAGAGGCCGGCCTTCCCACCGACCTGGCTGACGCCGCGGCCACCGTGATGGATCGGTGGACAGGGCTCAAGGACACGTCACCGGATCTCGCTCTCGTGCTGGATGAGTTGCACAAGGGTCCACAGTGCGATCCCACCTAGATCGTCAGCTCTCGCAGTAGCTCGATGGCCTCCGCGACATACTGCACCACGACGTCAGGCTTGCGGAGGCCATCGGCCCATTGACGGCCGCCAGCCACCCAGACCGTGCGCAGCCCCACTGCGGTTGCCCCTCCGATGTCTGTGGCGGGGTTGTCACCCACCATCCATCCCTCGGCGCTCAGCGGGAGACCACACTCGGCAGCGGCAGCCTCAAAATGGCTGCGCTCCGGCTTTCGAGCTCCTACGGCCTCCGAGATACAGATGCCGTCGAAGAGCGGTGCAAGGCCGGCCGCTTCGAGCTTGGCGCGCTGGATGTCGACCGCGCCGTTCGTCGCGACCCCGAGGAACCACCCCGCACCGCGCAAGGCGGCGAGCCCTTCTAGAACTCCGGGGAAACATCGCACCGAACGGGCGACACCGTCGACGTATTCGCGCCAGAGATCGCCCGGATCGTCCCTGAGACCAAGCCTCTCTCGAAGGTCCACGAAGTCTGCCGGGTAGGCCCGCTCCCGGAGTCGACTGCAGATGGCAAACTCCGCCTCGTGTGGCAACCGACGCGAACGCGTGAAACCGCGAGCCCAGTCCTCAAGGACCCCGCTACGGTCGATCAGAGTGTTGTCCAGGTCAAAGAGTGCCAGCACACCGCAACGCTACGCGATGGGTCACCACTGGCCAGAGCTAACCCATTTTGCTAGCGCCCGAAACATTGGCTCGCCTTCTAGCTGAACTCTTTCCACACAGGACATCATTACCACTTCCAGCACTTCCGGAACGCGAAGATGACGCCCAGCGTCCGAATTGAAGACCTGCCCGCACTCGTTTTTCATGAACCGAACGATTGCCAAGCTCACATCATGCCCTCTGATGTAGTCTCGAAATTCGTCACCGACTTTATCGCGATATGCAGAATATTCCGAATAGAGGGAATCAGGCGTATGTCCTTCTCGTTCATCACGAGGGACCAGGTTCAGCGTCAAACGGAATACTTCTTTGATTTTCGCTTCGGAGTGATCATCGAGATCCCACTTATTCAGCACGTTTTCCGACAAGGTGACGCCGACACCGCTTTCTCTGAGACACAATCGAATCAGAAAGAGGGCTAGCAAAGCTGGCCTAATCGCCGATATCAGGCTCGCGGGCGTGATGTAGTCGGGCGCTCCGAGAGACACACGTAGTAGCTTCGAAAGCGTTCGATCATTTAAGGCATAGGCTTCCATGGAAGAATAGTCAGTATAAAGAAGACCGCGAATCTCCGAATTTGGATCTTTCTGCAGGCTAGCAAAATCCTTGTCAGCGATTAGTGCTACAGCCGAGTGCTCCGGAATTCTGTCGGCGAGCTTTTGAGCAAGCCAAACAATTCGTCCACGCTGTCCAACTAGGAGACCTGCGCTCATTAGCTCTGCGTCAGAGATTTCCACACGATCCGATACCGCATACACGTTGCAGAGGGCAGGTGCGTCATTACCCAAGACATTTTCTCGGATAAAGTTCCTGTCCGATCTCCCCTCCGTATAGATGTCCCGCACGTCGGGCTCCACCTGGTACAGGGTGATCAATTCATCTACCGTTCTGCGGTAAGCCTCCGCCTGCAACGAATCCCCCTCTGGAAACGCGAGTACAACGGCAATTAGTCTTCGTCAAGTTCTCGGGGAGCTACCGGCGCAAGAGAGTCTCGATGACCCGTAATAACTTCAATGGAGTGAGTGGCAACGATAAATTGAACCGGCGACCCCTCGGTAAGCGACAGTAGCGCATTCATTAGCTGCCGCTGCCATTTCACGTTAAGGCTAAGTTCAGGCTCGTCAATCAAGAAGAGGCGCGTGCTCTGCCGAGCGAGAACAGTATTCAGGAGCAAGAGCAGGATTTGACGCTCACCGGATGAAAGACTCTCCGGCTGAAGCGCTTGACCATCGCTAGAAAGAACTCTAAGTCCTGCTTGAGTCTTATATCGAACCCTCTTCCCACTACTCTCGAAGAACCTATTCACTTCCTGTGTCAGGGTGGAAAGTAGCCGTACGACCCCGCTCAACGCATCCAGACGGGCTTCTTGCGCTTCCAAGAAAGGTTGCATCACAGCATCAGCTACCCCAAGCTGCTGGTCTGGGGTTCGGCGAAGAACATCGAGGAATGAGTCCTCTTTGAGGTTCGGCATAAGACCATAAGTGCTGTATTCTTTAGTTCTTTCTGCAATTTCTTTGAGCTTATCCGTAAGCTCTTGTCGTGTAACCGGATTGGCGCCGGAAGAGTTGCTTTGCGCGATCGTTTCGAGGATTCCTAGGTAGACAGTATTCGACCCCCTGGACCCGGACACGTTGCCAGTGATAACCATTTTTTGGATCATTTCATGCGTACGTGCGAGGGCGATCGCCAGCTCCGCCGTTACACCGCCCCCGTTTTGACGGTCTACATTCTCCTCCATTTCCACATGCCGCCGACTCCGACGTCGATTCATTCGCTCGATAGCATCGCCGTAGATTCTTCGATCGTCTGCGAGCATATAGGGCCCGGTACCCAAGCCTTTCAGATACCTGACAAAGGCATCCGGCCGCCTTTCCCTCGCCCGCGCGTTTCCCGCACTAAGCGAGAACCGCATGTCTGGACGCACATCTACTTCCCTCCACTCTGTCTCCGACCGAATAATCTCGATGCCCGCCATTGAACTTTCATCAAGTTCGAAGAGTGGCTTCTGATGCAAGATCTGAACAGTTGCTTCCGGGAGAATAGGAACCGGAATTACGGCTTCCCCGTCCGGCGCTTCCCGATAGACTTGCTCGACTACCCGCTTTTCTCCTCTGGAGACAGTGACAGTGAAGCCACCGACCAATCCGTTCGTTTTTACGAAATTGATAATATCGCCGCTACACAAATGGATCGTGAAGCGTTCGAATGGCGTCTTTCCGATCTCAGTTCGATGACTTTCTGTATCAGATGGGGAAAGTGCGTGCCAAAGTAGCTTGAGGACGGTTGTCTTGCCGCTGCCATTGTTGCCGTAGAGGAGGGAGAGTCGTCGACCTTTAGAATTGCCACTTTCTTCCCCTGTGAAATCAACAGGAAGATATTTACTCCCGAAGAGTCCATGGATCTCCAGAGAGGAGACGAGAGCACTTTCCTCGCCCATCATGAGAAGTCCTGGAGTCTGAGGGTGGCGCCCGACATGTAAGTCATGTAACGGAGCCTAGCTTTGAATACCCGGTCAAGTGGGGACTTTGCACACCTCGATCGTGATCTCCCGGTCCTGACCACACTGCTGGCGCGCAATCTCGTGCTGCAGTCGGCAGATGCCGGTGCCAACGGCTTTAGTGTCACGGCCTCACCGCATGCGGTCAGGGCGCCAGTGGTGGTCGGCCAGCGCCCAGTCGCCCCACAACCAACCCGCGCGTAGCAGCCCTCGCGAGACGGGCCCTTGCACACATACGGGGCTCGTCGCCGCTGCTACTGCTGCCGGGCTTCAGCGTTCTCGCGGATCGCGGCGGCGACGTCGAGCAGGGCGTAAGCGATGGTTGCCAGGCCCTCCCCGACGGCGTCGGTTCGGTCCTCGTCCCCCGTCCGGCCCACCGCCGCGTCTGCCTTGCTCTCCGCGTAGCTCCCGTCACGCTTTGATCCGGCATCCGTGGCCCTCCCTTTCCCCCTGTCCCTCCGGCGGATCTATGTGCTAGCTCCCCCGCTCGGGACACCACCAAGCGTCAGAACACACCAGCCTTACGAGCCTAGTTCCCGATAAGCACACATCAGAAGCAGCACGGGCGATCACTGGCCAACTCGCCCTCCCCGCAAGGCTCGTCGATGTAGTTTCAGGCGAGCGCCGCCGCGATCCGGCGCCCTGACTGCGAGAGGATCGAACGTCAGATGGAGACCGCCAGCGCAGCACGGATACAACTACAGGAACGCCAGCAGGAGCTGCGGGCTGAGCTGGAGAAGGTACAGCGGCAACTGGACCACCTGGACACGAAGGTGGCCGTGTCGAAGTGGTGGCAGGCGCCCAGTGGACCGATGGGGCGAGGCACCGTCTACCACACAGGCCTGGACGCGCGGTGCCGGCCGGGGGACCGGCCGGATGAGATCACCTTGTACGAAGCCCTGCAGGCGGGACTTGTCCCGTGTCGCAAGTGCAGGCCGAAGAAGCCCTAGTTAGTGCCGTGGCAGGTAACAGCCACCCCTGGAGGGCACAACGAGGGCACAACGGCTCCACGCGGGTCCAACGGCAACCAACCCCAGCAAACGCCAACTTGCCTGCTCAGCGACGTAGCTTGACAGCCCCCGCAGACCATGCCCGAAGGGGCGGCACCCCCGCACAGGGTGCCGCCCCTTCGTTCTGGATGCCGGGGCCCGTCGCCGGTCGGTGAGGGTGAGGTGACCGGTGTGGGCTCCGGGGTTTCTACCGGTGGTCGCTGCCCTTCGAGGTGGAGGCCGCGCGGCCCGCTTCCAGGCGGGCGACGGGGATCCGGAAGGGGGAGCAGGAGACGTAGTCGAGTCCCACCTCGTGGAAGAAGTGGACCGACTCGGGGTCGCCGCCGTGCTCGCCGCAGACGCCGAGCTTCAGGTCGGGGCGCGTCGCGCGGCCGGCCTGGACCGCGGACTTCACCAGGGAGCCGACGCCGTCCTTGTCGATCGTCTCGAACGGGCTGACACCGAAGATGCCCTTCTCCAGGTACGCGGTGAAGAAGGAGGCCTCCACGTCGTCGCGGCTGAAGCCCCACACCGTCTGGGTGAGGTCGTTGGTGCCGAAGGAGAAGAACTCGGCCGCCTCGGCGATCTGTCCGGCCGTCAGCGCGGCGCGCGGCAGCTCGATCATCGTGCCGATGGCCAGCTTCAGGTGCACGCCGGTGGCCGCCTCGACCTCGGCGATGACCTGGTCGGCCTCCTCGCGGACGATCTCCAGCTCCTGGACCGTGCCGACGAGCGGGATCATGATCTCCGCGCGCGGGTCGCCCTTGGCGTTCTTGCGCTCGGCGGCCGCCTCCGCGATGGCCCGTACCTGCATGGTGAACAGACCGGGGATGACCAGGCCGAGGCGCACACCGCGCAGGCCCAGCATCGGGTTCTGCTCGTGCAGCCGGTGCACGGCCTGCAGGAGACGCAGGTCGTTCTCGTTGGAGTCCTTGCGGGACTCGGCGAGCGCGACGCGCACCGACAGATCGGTGATGTCCGGCAGGAACTCGTGCAGCGGCGGGTCCAGCAGACGGACCGTCACCGGGAGGCCGTCCATCGCCTCGAACAGAGCGACGAAGTCCTGCTTCTGGAGCGGCAGGAGCCCCTTCAGGGACTCCTCGCGCTCCGCGTCGGTGTCCGCGAGGATCAGCCGCTCGACGAGCTCGCGGCGGTCGCCGAGGAACATGTGCTCGGTGCGGCACAGGCCGATGCCCTGCGCTCCGAAGCGGCGGGCGCGCAGCGCGTCCTCGGCGTTGTCGGCGTTGGCGCGCACCCGCAGCCGGCGGACCCGGTCCGCGTAGGCCATGATCCGGTGCACCGCGGCGACCAGTTCGTCGGCGTCGTCGGCGCCCGCGTGCATGCGGCCCTCGAAGTACTCGACGACCGGGGAGGGGACCACCGGGACCTCGCCCCGGTAGACCTTGCCCGTGGAGCCGTCGATCGAGACGACGTCGCCCTCCTCGATGACGATCCCGCCCGGGGCCGTCATACGGCGCCGCTTGGTGTCGACCTCCAGCTCCTCCGCGCCGCAGACACAGGTCTTGCCCATGCCGCGGGCCACCACGGCGGCGTGCGAGGTCTTGCCGCCGCGCGAGGTCAGGATGCCCTCGGCCGCGATCATGCCGTCGAGGTCGTCGGGGTTGGTCTCGCGGCGGATCAGGATGACCTTCTCGCCGGAACGGGACCACTTGATGGCGGTGTACGAGTCGAAGACCGCCTTGCCGACCGCGGCGCCCGGCGACGCGGCGATGCCCCGGCCGATCTGGTCGACCTTCGCCTCGTCGTCGAAGCGCGGGAACATCAGCTGCGCGAGCTGGGCGCCCGTGACCCGCTGGAGCGCCTCGGCCTCGTCGATCAGGCCCTGGTCCACGAGCTGCGTGGCGATGCGGAAGGCCGCGCCCGCCGTGCGCTTGCCGACGCGGGTCTGGAGCATCCAGAGCTGGCCGCGCTCGATGGTGAACTCGATGTCGCAGAGATCCTTGTAGTGGTTCTCCAGGGTCTCCATGATCTGCATGAGCTGGTCGTACGACTTCTTGTCGATCGACTCCAGCTCGGCGAGCGGGACCGTGTTGCGGATACCGGCGACGACGTCCTCGCCCTGGGCGTTCTGCAGGTAGTCGCCGTACACGCCCTGGTGGCCGGAGGCGGGGTCGCGGGTGAAGGCGACGCCGGTGCCGGAGTCGGGGCCGAGGTTGCCGAAGACCATCGAACAGACGTTGACGGCCGTGCCGAGGTCGTGCGGGATGCGCTCCTGGCGGCGGTAGAGCTTGGCGCGGTCGGTGTTCCAGGAGTCGAAGACCGCGTGGATGGCGAGGTCCATCTGCTCACGCGGGTCCTGCGGGAAGTCCCGGCCGGCCTCGGTCTTGACGATCTTCTTGAACTTGGTGACGAGCTTCTTCAGGTCGGCCGCTTCGAGGTCCGTGTCGACGGTGACCTTCTTGAGGACCTTCGCCGCCTCCAGCGCCTCCTCGAAGAGCTCGCCGTCCACACCGAGGACCGTCTTGCCGAACATCTGGATGAGACGGCGGTACGAGTCCCACGCGAAGCGGTCGTCGCCGGACTGCCGCGAGAGGCCCAGGACGGACTTGTCGGAGAGCCCGATGTTCAGGACGGTGTCCATCATGCCGGGCATGGAGAACTTCGCCCCGGAACGGACGGACACGAGCAGGGGATCGTCGGCCTGGCCGAGTTTCTTGCCCATCTTGGCTTCGAGGGCGTCGAGGTGCGCACTCACCTCGTCACGCAGTGCCGCCGGCTCCTCGCCACTGTCGAGGTAGGTCTTGCACGCCTCGGTGGTGATGGTGAAGCCGGGCGGGACGGGAAGTCCCAGGTTGGTCATTTCGGCGAGGTTGGCACCCTTGCCCCCGAGCAGGTCCTTGAGGTCCCTGTTGCCCTCGGTGAAGTCATAAACGAACTTCGCTCCACCAACGCCGCTTTCGGCTACGTGGGGATCTTTGTTTTCCGACACGAGTCTCGACTCCTCGACGTCGCGGTGGCTGCCCTGACGACGGGGAACATACCCAGATCGAAGGCGTCTGGGTACGTCCACTTGCGCGTCATGCGCCTGTAACCACTCGTCCGCCACCAGATCAAAAGTCAAGGCTTGGCAAGCCATCGGGCGGCGATGTTTTCACTTCTTGAACGAATCAACGCACATAGATCGCTCCGGACGCTCAGGTGAGCAAGCTTCGACACGTCTGAGTTTAATCGATGAACGATCAGAGGGTGGCACTGAGTGCCACCCCTTAGGGAAGTGCAGCCGCTCAAGATCCGCTCATCTGAGCGTGGCCCCTATCAAGGGTGGCGAGAATCACGCCACCAGGAGAAGCCAGATTTCATCATGCGGACCACGATCCGGACACGACACACGGATGTCACACACCGATACCCCGCACGGGTGACCCCGCGACGGCGGGCCTCGGACCACGGTCCCCGCAGGGGTTGCCCCCTGAACGGGCGACCCTCGGGGCGCGCGGCCCGGAGCCCGGGCGCCCGTCAGACGCCGAGGGCCGCCAGCCGCTCCTCGACCCGCTCCGGTGCGTACAGGTACTCCACGACCATCGCCCCGGCGCCCACGAGCCCGGCCCGCTCGCCGAGCCGGGAGGTCACCACGTCCAGATGAGCGGTGGAGCGGGGCAGCGCCCGCTGGTAGAGGAGCTCGCGGACACCCGTGAGGAAGGGGGTTCCGGCCAGATCCCCGGCGATCATCAGTACGCCCGGGTTGAGCAGCGTCACCACGGTGGCCAGGACGTCCCCGACCTGCCGGCCCGCCTCCCGGGCGAGCGCCATCGCCTCGGGGTGCCCGGCCGCCAGCAGGTCCCGCACATCCGAGCCGGACGAGGCCGGGACCCCGGACTCCACGAGCCGGCGCGCCACCGCGCCGCCGCTGGCGACGGCGGCCAGACAGCCGTACGAGCCGCACCGGCACAGCGCGTCGGCGCCCACCCGGATGTGCCCGATGTCGCCGGCCCCGCCGTCGACGCCCCGGTAGACCGTGCCGCCGACGACCATGCCCGCGCCGATACCGGTGGAGACCTTGACCAGCGCGAACGCCGAGCAGTCCGGATAGCCGGCGCGCTGCTCCCCGTACGCCATGAGGTTCGCGTCGTTGTCGACGAGCACCGGTACGCGAGCGGCGCCGGTGCCCGCGTGCTCGGCGAAGGCGCGGCCCAGCCGGCCCCGTATGTCGTAGCCGTCCCAGCCCGGCATGATCGGCGGCTGCACCACGCGGCCGGTGTCGCTGTCGACCGGGCCCGGCACCGCGAGCCCGATGCCGCAGACGGCGTCGGCGTGCCGCCCGGACTTCTCCAGCAGCTCGGCGAACCAGCGTCCGAGCTCGCCGAGCACCGCCTCGGGGCCGTCGTCGATCACCAGGGGTCCCCCGTGCTCGGCGAGGATCTCCCCGGTCAGGGTGAGGACGGCGGCCCGGCCGTGCCGGGTGTCGAGGTCGGCGGCGAGGACGACGGCGTGCTCGTCGTCGAACTCCAGGGTGATGGAGGGGCGGCCGCCGAGCGGGGAGTCGACGGGGCCGCCGGCCCCCTCGCGGAGCCAGCCCGCGCGGAACAGCCGGTCCAGGCGCTGGCCGACCGTGGCCCGCGACAGACCGGTGGCCCGCTGGAGCGCCCCGCGCGTGGTCGCCCGGCCGCTGCGCACCAGTTCGAGCAGTTCTCCGGAGCTTGCCTGGTTACCGGTCTTCACGGTCCTCCCCGCCCTTTTCTGTCATGCGCACCCTCTTGCGTTCCCCAACTCTGCATTACATATTGAGTTTTGCGTGTTAAATAGACGTAACCCTACGGCAGCTACTGCCGAACTGGCCGGTCGGACGTCTTCGGGGAGACCTGAGTGGACAGCACAACCCAGCTCACCGCCCTGCGCAGGGGGCCCATCACCCCCGTGCGTACCTCCGGCACTCCGGCGCACGCCTCCGGCCCACCCACTTCGCCCGGTCCCGGGGAGATCGTCCGTAGCGGATCACCTGTATACGATCCCGCGGATCCGTCGGGGTCCCTGCACCTCAGGGCGTCCCGGGTGCTGAACGGCAACTGGACGGGAACGTCCACGGTGCCCTCGCGCGGCCTGTACCCGCACCAGTGGTCCTGGGACTCCGCGTTCATCGCGATCGGCCTGCGCCATCTGTCCCCGCTGCGGGCGCAGACGGAGCTGGAGACCCTGCTCGGCGCGCAGTGGGCCGACGGGCGTGTCCCGCACATCGTGTTCAACCCCTCCGTCCCGCTCGACGCGTACTTCCCGAGCCCCGACTTCTGGCGCTCCTCGACCGCCGGGCGCGCCGCGGGCGCCCCGCGCACCGTACAGACGTCGGGCATCGTGCAGCCACCGGTGCACGCGCTGGCGGTGTGGCTGGTGCACCGGGCGGACCCCGGGCTGTCCAGGGCCCGCTCCTTCCTCTCCCGGATGTATCCCCGGCTGGCGGCCTGGCACCGCTATCTCCTGCACCGCCGGGACCTGGGCGGCGGCGGCCTCGCCAGCGTGGTCCACCCCTGGGAGCAGGGCATGGACAACAGCCCCTGCTGGGACGCCCCGCTCAGCCGTGTCACTCCGGCACCCGCCCGTTCCTTCCGGCGCGCCGACCTCGACCACGGCGCCCCCGAGGACCGGCCGACGGACCTCGACTACGGGCGGTATGTGCGGCTGGCCGCGGACTACCGGGACCGGGGGTACGCCGACGGCGGCGGCGAGTTCGCCGTCGAGGACCCGGCGTTCAACGCCCTGCTGATCGCCTCGGAACACGCGCTGGCCCGCATCGCGCGGGAGCTGGGCGCGACGGGGACCGCCCGCCACGCGCGCGCCGAGCGGCTGACGGCTGCGCTGGTGGAGCGGCTGTGGGATCCGGCGGAGGGCATGTTCTTCTGCCGCGACGAGCGGGCCGGTGGCAACGGCGGGGGCGGTGCGCTGATTCCCGAGCGCAGTGTCGCCGGGCTGCTCCCCCTCATCCTCCCCGCGCTGCCGCGCGACATCGCCGCCACGCTCGTACGAACCGCGGGCGGGCCGCGTTTCGGGCTGGGCGGGGCGACGCGGCTCGCACCCAGTTACGACCTGACCGGCGAGGCGTTCGATCCGCACCGCTACTGGCGGGGGCCGGCCTGGTTCAACACCAACTGGCTGCTGGAGCGCGGACTGCGGCTGCACGGGGAGCAAGGACGGGCGGACGCGCTGCGGGCCGCCCTGCTGGACACCGCCGGGGAGTCGGGGTTCGCGGAGTACGTGGACCCGTTCACCGGCGAGGCCTGCGGAGCGCTCGGTTTCAGCTGGACGGCGGCATTGACGCTCGACCTGCTGCACGAGCCCTCCGGGGCGGCGTCGGTCGTGTCCCCGAAGGGGCGCGACGCGTTGATCGACACGGCACACAGCACTGCGGGACAGCGCGTATTCGAGTTCGAGACGGGCGCCAAGGGAGGGGACCGGGGATGACGGACCGGCATCATCTGCTCGTGCACGGTGGAACGTTCGCCGCCGTGGGCGACGGCGGGGACATCAGCGGAGTACGGGGCGGCAGTTCTCCGGACGGATTATTCGTACGGGACGCCCGGCACCTCAGCCGCTGGCAGCTGACGGTGGACGGCGCGGTGCCCGAGGCGCTGACGCCGGTCGCGGACGGTGACACGGCACGCTGTGTGCTGGTCCCGCGGGGCGGTCGCAACGAGCCGCCCGCGTACACGCTCTTCCGTGAACAGGCCGTCGCCGAGGGCTCGTTCGTGGAGGCGCTGCGCGTCACCAGCAATAGTCCGACGGCCACCACGGTCCGGATCGCGGTCACCGCGGACGCCGACTTCACGGATCAGTTCGAACTGCGCTCCGACTACCGCACGTACGCCAAGACGGGCGTCGTGCGCCAGCGCCAAGTCCTCGACGACGGCGTGGAGTTCAGCTATCGGCGCGGGGAGTGGCAGTCCCGTACGACGGTCACCTCCGAGCCCGCGCCGGACGGGGTGGAGGAGACGGGCACGGGCGCGCGTCGCCTCGTATGGACCCTCGACCTCGAACCGCACGGTTCTGCGGAGCTGGCGCTGCGGGTCGCGGCGCGTCCGCACGGCGCCGCGCACGAACCGAGCGTGCCCGCCTCCCCTGCCGCGGCCAATGAGCGACTCCTCGCTCTGGAAGGCGAGTTCGCGCAGGGGGTGCCCTTCCCGACCGGCTGGCCCGAACTGGCCGCGGCCTGCGCGCGGGGCCTGTCCGATCTGGCCGTCCTCCAGGTGCCCGCGACGGGCCTGGACGGCGAGGAGCTGCGGGTGCCCGCGGCCGGAGTCCCCTGGTTCCTCACCCTGCTGGGCCGCGACGCGCTGCTCACCTCGCTCTTCGCGCTGCCCTACCGGCCCCAGCTGGCCGCCGCCACCCTGCCCGCGCTGGCCGCCACCCAGGCGGTCGAGGTGGGGCTGGGCGCGGTCGCCCAGCCCGGCAAGATCGTGCACGAGGTGCGGCACGGCGAGCTGGCGCACTTCGGGCAGGTGCCGTACGGGCGTTACTACGGCTCGGTGGACGCCACACCGCTGTTCCTGGTGCTGCTCGGCGCCTACACCGAGCTGACCGGTGACGTGGCCCTGGCCCGCCGGCTTGAGCCCAACGCCCGTGCGGCGATCGGCTGGATGCTGGACCACGGCGGGCTGACCTCGCGCGGCTATCTCGTCTACCGCGCGGACGGCGGCGGCCTCGCCAACCAGAACTGGAAGGACTCCCCGGGCGCCATCTGTTCGGCCGACGGCAGCCGCCCCACCGGCCCGGTGATGGCGGCGGGCGCGCAGGGTTACGCGTACGACGCGCTGCGCCGCACCGCGCACCTGTCCCGCACGGTCTGGGACGACGAGGTGTACGCGGCGCTCCTCGAACAGGCCGCCGCCGATCTGCGCGACCGTTTCCAGCGGGACTTCTGGATGAGCGAACACTCCTTCCCCGCGCTGGCGTTGGACGGCGACGGCCGGCATGTCGACGCGCTCGCCTCGGACGCGGGCCATCTCCTGTGGTCCGGTCTGCTGGACAAGGAGTACGGCGAGCTGGTCGGCCGCCGGCTCCTCGAACCGGACTTCTTCTCCGGCTGGGGCGTGCGCACGCTCGCCTCCGGTCAGTCGGCGTACCACCCGCTGTCGTATCACCGGGGTTCCGTCTGGCCGCACGACAACGCCCTGATCACCTTGGGGCTGGCACGGTACGGCCTGCACGACGAGGCCCGTACGGTGGCCCACGCGCTCGTGGACGCGGCCACGGCCGCCGGTCACCGCCTGCCCGAGGTCCTCGCGGGCTACGGCCGCGACACCCATGCCGAACCGGTGCCCTACCCGCACGCCTGCGTACGGGAGTCCCGTTCGGCGGCGGCACCGCTGGCGCTGCTCACGGCGGTGGGCGGCGCCTAGCGGGTCCGGTCCGGTGCGCGCGCGGGCGGCGCGCGCACCGGACATCGGGCGGATCAGCACCGTACGTCCGGCGGATCAGCCGCCCGAGGTGTCCGGTCAGCCGCCGGAGGTGTCCAGTTCGGCGTCCTCGGAGACTCCCGCGCAGTCGTAGGGGTCCTTCAGCCAGCCGTCCGGCAGGACGACCCTGTTGTTGCCGGAGGTACGGCCTCGCGGTCCGTCGGCACCCGTCGGCCACGGCTGGTCGAGGTCCAGCTCGGCCAGCCCGTCGGAGAGTTCGGCGAGCGAGGAAGTGACGGCAAGACGCCCCCGCATCTCCGAGCCCACCGAGAAGCCCTTGAGGTACCAGGCGACGTGCTTGCGGAAGTCGATGACGCCCCGCGCCTCGTCGCCGATCCACTCACCGAGGAGCGTGGCGTGGCGGACCATGACGGCCGCGACCTCACGAAGGGTCGGGCGGGCGTACTCCTCGCGGCCCTCGAAGGCGGCCACCAGGTCGCCGAACAGCCACGGCCGGCCGAGGCAGCCACGGCCGACGACCACGCCGTCGCACCCGGTCTCGCGCACCATCCGCAGCGCGTCGTCCGCCGACCAGATGTCGCCGTTGCCGAGGACGGGGATCTCCGGCACGTGCTCCTTCAGCCGGGCGATGGCGTCCCAGTCGGCGGTGCCGCCGTAGTGCTGGGCCGCGGTGCGGCCGTGCAGCGCGATGGCCGTCACGCCCTCCTCGACCGCGATCCGTCCGGCGTCGAGGAAGGTGATGTGGTCGTCGTCGATGCCCTTGCGCATCTTCATGGTGACGGGCAGGTCCCCGGCGCCGCTGACGGCCTCGCGCAGGATCGCGCGGAGCAGGTGCCGCTTGTACGGGAGGGCGGAGCCGCCGCCCTTGCGGGTGACCTTGGGGACCGGGCAGCCGAAGTTCAGGTCGATGTGGTCGGCGAGGTCCTCTTCCGCGATCATGCGGACGGCCTTGCCGACGGTCGCGGGGTCGACGCCGTACAACTGGATCGAGCGCGGCGTCTCGGTCGCGTCGAAGTGGATCAGCTGCATGGTCTTCTCGTTGCGCTCGACCAGCGCCCGCGTGGTGATCATCTCGCTGACGAACAGTCCCTTGCCGCCGCTGAACTCCCTGCACAGCGTGCGGAACGGCGCGTTCGTGATCCCGGCCATGGGGGCCAGGACGACGGGCGGCCGCACCTGGTGGGGGCCGATCGAGAGCGTGGAGTTCAGCGTGGAGTTCACGGTGGACGTGGGCGTGGGCATTCCCCCATTGTGGCGCACGGCGCCGAGTGCTCGCACGGAAGACCGTGTAGGAGTCATTAGTTAGACACACTATCGACAGCGGCGTACATTGAGGGAATGCCTGAGCTCAGCCACCGTCACCGGATGCTGGTGCTCGCGATCTGCTGCATGAGTCTGCTGATCGTGAGCCTCGACGTCACGGTTCTGAATGTCGCCCTGCCCTCGATGCAGCATGAACTGCACGCGAGCGTCGCGGGCATGCAGTGGACCATCGACGCGTACACCCTGGTCCTGGCCTCCCTGCTGATGCTCGCGGGTTCCACCGCCGACCGCATCGGCCGGCGCAAGGTCTTCACGGTGGGCCTGGTGCTGTTCACCATCGGCTCGGTGCTCTGTTCCCTCGCCCCGAACCTCGACATGCTCATCGTCTTCCGGATGGTCCAGGCCGTCGGTGGCTCGATGCTGAACCCGGTGGCGATGTCGATCATCACCAACACCTTCACGGACCCGCGCGAACGCGCCCGCGCGATCGGCGTCTGGGGTGCCGTGGTCGGCATCTCCATGGCCGCCGGACCGCTGGTGGGCGGACTGCTCGTCGACACGGTGGGCTGGCGGTCGATCTTCTGGATCAACCTCCCCGTCGGTCTCGCCGCGCTCCTGCTGACCCTGCGCTTCGTCCCCGAGTCCCGTGCCCCGAGGGCCCGCCGCCCCGACCCGGTCGGCCAGCTCCTCGTGATCGCGCTGCTCGGCTCCCTCACGTACGCGATCATCGAGGCCCCCACCTCCGGCCTCGTCCACACCCTCGCCTTCTCCGTGATCGCCCTCGCCGCGCTCCTCGGCCTCCTGTGGTACGAGCCCCGGCGCGACGAACCCCTCATCGACCTGCGGTTCTTCCGCTCGGTGCCGTTCAGCGGGGCCACCGTCATCGCGGTGAGCGCGTTCGCCGCGCTCAGCGGATTCCTGTTCCTGTCGACGCTGTACCTACAGAACGTGCGTGGTCTGAACGCCCTGCACGCCGGCCTGTGGATGCTGCCCATGGCGGCCCTGTGCTTCGTCTGCGCGCCCGTATCGGGACGGCTCGTCGGCAGCCGCGGTCCCCGGCCGTCGCTGCTGATCGCCGGTGTCGCGATGACCGTGAGCGGTGTGCTGTTCGCCGCGTTCGAGGCGGAGACGTCGAACGTCACGCTGGTCATCGGCTATGTCTTCTTCGGTATCGGCTTCGGGTTCGTGAACGCGCCCATCACCAACACCGCCGTCTCCGGGATGCCCCGTTCCCAGGCGGGCGTCGCCGCCGCCGTCGCCTCGACCAGCCGGCAGATCGGCGGCACCCTCGGTGTCGCGGTCATCGGCGCGGCCCTCGCCTCCGGCATCAGCGCCTCCGCCTACCGGGAGACCTTCGTCCCGGCCTCCCGCCCCGGCTGGTGGATCATCACCGCCTGCGGTGTCGCCGTCCTCGTCCTCGGCGCGCTCACCAGCGGACGCCGGGCCCGCGCGTCGGCCGAGCGCACAGCCCGCCTGCTGGAATCCCCGGAGATCCGCGAAGCGGCCGGCGTACGGGCCCAGGACCCGTCCACCGCCTGACACCTCCACCGGCTGACCGGGCCGCCGGCCCCGGCCCACGGGCCCGGCGGCCCGGAACGCGTCGGGCCCGTCCCGGTCTCAGGCGGCCCCCGCCGCCGGGGCGGCTTCCGCCCGGGAAGCCGCTTCGGCCTCGGCCTCCAGCGCGATCACGTGCAGCCTCTCCAGCCGTACGCGGCTCTCCTCGTCGGAGGGCGCGTAGGTCACCATGCGGGCACCCAGGTCGGGGGCCAGCCACAGGTCCGTGTGATCGACGGTGACCAGACCGACGTACGGGCTCACGAACTGCTTCGTCTTGCCACGGGTGCCGACCACCTCGTACCGGTCCCAGATCTCGCGGAACTCCGCCGACTCGGTCCGCAGCCGCTTCAGCAGCATCTTCCAGGCGGGTTCCCCGAGGTGCCCGGCCATCGAGACGCGCAGCCTCGCGGCCATCAGGCGCATGGCCTCGTCGAGGAAGACGATCGACTCGCGCCACTCCGCGTTGGTGTACGCGAGGATCATGCAGTTGCGGTCGGCGGGCGGGATCGAGTCGAGGTCGTTCATCATCAGGCGCGCGTAGGTGCGGTTGTACGCCAGGATGTCGTACCGGCTGTTCTGGATGCAGGCCGGAACGGGCTCCAGCTGCGTCAGGATCAGGCGCAGCGCCGGGGTGATGACCGGGCACCGGGCGGCGGGCGAGGGGTCGACGGCTCCGGCGAGCTGGAAGAGGTGGGCCCGCTCGCTCGCGTCCAGGAGCAGGGTGCGGGCCAGGGCGTCGAGGACCTGTTCGGAGACCTGGATGTCGCGCGCCTGTTCCAACCAGGTGTACCAAGTGACCCCCACCGCGGAGAGCTGGGCGACCTCCTCGCGGCGCAGGCCCGGCGTGCGCCGGCGTCGGCCGCGGGGGAGCTGGACCTGCTCGGGCGTGATGCGTTCGCGGCGGCTGCGCAGGAAGGTGGCCAGCTCGTGCCGCCGGATCTCGCTGCCGCGGGGCGCCACGGCGGCGGCCGGACGCGTCCCGTCCGGGGCCGGCCGCAGGGGGCCCGGGCCGGTGGTCGGTCGCACCTGGTCCCGGCCGGTGGTCGTTTCCCGCGCCATGGTTGTCATGCCTCCAGCCTGCCGCTCACCGCAGCCTGTTGCCAGGTAGTGCTTGTACCAGGATAAGAAGACTCTGGTACCCGTCTGAGCACGGGAGAAGTCTGGAGGACGTGACCGAAACCGGAACTCTCACGACTACCGTCCGCGCCCCCACCGCGCCACCCGCCCTCGGCGGCCTCGGACTCTTCACGGTGCTGCTGGGCGCGGCACTGCCCCTGATCGACTTCTTCATCGTCAACGTAGCCCTTCCGACCATCGGGCATGACCTGAACGCGAGCGAGGCCGTCCTCGAACTCGTCGTCGCCGGATACGGGGTCGCGTACGCCGTCCTGCTCGTCCTCGGCGGACGCCTCGGCGACCTGTTCGGGCGGCGCCGGCTCTTCCTCGGCGGGATGGCGGCCTTCGGCCTGACCTCGCTCGCCTGCGGACTCGCGCCCACCGCGTGGACCCTGGTGGCGGCGCGCGTCGCCCAGGGCGCGGCCTCCGCGGCGATGCTGCCGCAGGTCCTCGCCACCATCCAGTCGGCGACCTCCGGGCCCCGCCGGGCCAAGGCGATGGGCCTGTACGGCGCCACGGCCGGCCTGTCCATGGTGGCCGGGCAGATCCTCGGCGGCATCCTGGTCGCGGCCGACATCGCGGGCACCGGCTGGCGCTCGGTGTTCCTCGTGAACGTGCCCGTGGTCGTGCTGGGCCTGGTCCTGGCCGCCCGCGCCGTCCCCGAGACCCGCTCGCAGCGCCCGGAGCCGGTCGACGCCCCCGGCACGGTGCTGCTCGCGGTCGCCCTGCTGGCCCTGCTCGCCCCGCTCACCGAGGGCCGGGCGGCGGGCTGGCCGCTGTGGACCTGGGTGTCCCTCGCCCTGTTCCCGCTCGCGGCCGCCGCCTTCTACCTCGTCGAACGCCGTGCCGACCGCCGCGGCCGCACCCCCCTGGTCCCGCCGAGCCTGCTGGAACTGACCTCGCTGCGGCGGGGCCTGATCATGATCGTGCCGTTCTCGATCGGATTCAGCGGCTTCATGTTCGTGATCGCGGTGGCCCTGCAACGCGGCGCGGGACTCGGTCCCGTCCCCGCGGGGCTGGCCCTCGCGCCCATGGCGGTCGTCTTCTTCGTCACGTCCCTGTGCGGACCCCGCCTGATCGCCCGCTACGGCACCCGGGTCGTCACCGCGGGCGGACTGATCCAGGCCGTGGGCGTGGCCCTCATCGCGCTGGCCGCCTGGCGTTCCTGGCCGGACCTCGGGGTGCTGGAACTGCTGCCCGGCGCGGCGGTCGCCGGCGCGGGGCAGGCGCTCCAGCTCCCCGTGCTCTTCCGGATCGTCCTCTCCGAGGTACCGGCCGCGCGGGCCGGCGTCGGCAGCGGCGTGATGGCCACCACCCAGCAGGCGGCGCTCGCCGTCGGGGTGGCCACCCTCGGCACCCTGTTCCTGTCCCTCGTCCCGGCGCACGGCATGCGGGACGCCCTGGTGACGACCCTCCTGGTCCAACTGGCGGGCGTGGCCCTGACCACCGGGCTGAGCCTGCGGCTGCCGCGCACGATCAGCTGAGGGGCCGGCCCCCGGCCGGGGAACCGAGCTCAGGGGGCCAACCGGGCCGTCCGGCCCGACCCGGTCGACCGGCACCAACTCCCGCGCAGCCACCGGCATATGCACTGGCCATGAGCCCAACTTGCCTATCTTCAGGGGCTGTTGACACCAGTGGTGCGCCATGCCGTACTGAGTCGCACTGAAGTCGAACGGAACGCGCCCGGCGACGGCCGGGCGCGTTCCGTCCGGCACACCCGCGATCCGCGATCCGAGGAGGCTCCGTGGCCGAGATCAAGATCCGCGCGCTGGACCCGAGAGAGACCAGGGACGACAGCGGTCCCGGACACTGAGCTATCCCACACCCGCCGACGTCACCCGCACCGCCGAAGCCCTGGCCGCCCGGCATCCCGGCCTGTGCCGGCTGAGCACGATCGGCCACTCCCGACGCGGCGTCCCGCTGCGGATGCTGAGCGTCGGAAACGGGCCACGGCACGCCCTCGTGGTCGCGGGCGCGCACCCCAACGAGTACGTCGGCGGGGGCACCCTTCTGGCGCTGGCCCAGCGGGCACTGGGCGGCGAACGGCCCGGCACCGTATGGCATCTGGTGCTGTGCCTGGACCCGGACGGAGCCCGCCTCAACGACGGCGGACACCGCGCCGACACCCTCTTCGGCCACTACCGGTCCTTCTTCCGCCCCACCGCCGACGAACAGCCCGAATGGGCGCCCGCCCTCCCCCGGCCGCGGTTCCTGCCGGAGAGCCGCGCCCTGCTCGACGTCATCCGCCGGCTGCGGCCCTACATCCAGATCTCCCTGCACGGCACGGACATCGGCGGCACCTTCGCCCAGCTCACCCGGGACGTCCCCGGTCTCGACCGGACCCTCGCCGCCTCCGCCGAACAGCTCGGCATCCCGGTCGAGGGGGCCCCACTGGACGCCCTGCACTGGCCGACAAGCGCCCCCGGCGTCTTCGTCCTGCCGCCGCCCGGAGCGCCCGAACGTCCCACCGCCTTCCCGGAGAACGCCCACCGCTCCACCTGGCTCGCCCCGCACGCCCACGGCGGCGTCACCGCGGTGCTGGAAGTACCGGTCTGGGCCGCCGCCGGGTTCGCCGACCTGGCCCCCCACCCCGCTCCTGAACAACGGCTGCAGCACTGGGCGGAACGTCTGCGGGCCTACTCCCACACCGTCCGCGGCCACTACGAAAGGGCCCGCCCCCACCTCCCGGCACCCAGCCAGGACCCCGCCTTCAGCATGCGCAGGGCCGTGGCCGAAACACTGCGCGTCTGCGGCCCGTTGGCCGACAGCTGGGACCCCGCGCATCCGGCGTTCACCCCGCTCCCCGGCCTCACCCGAGCCCGCACGGCCAGCATCGAGGGCTTCGCCCGGCGCACCCCGCTGCGGGCCGCCGCGATGCTGCTGCGCCTTCTGGAGGAGTACGCGCCCACCCCGGGGACCGCCCCTCAACGCGCCGAGCTGGAAGCCCTCGTCGCGCGCTGGTGCGCCGCCTACTCGGCGAGTTTCACGGCGACCTGGGTTCCGGTGGACCGGCAGATAGAACACCAGGTCAACGTCACCACGGCCGCCGTCGAGGCCGCCGAGGGACACCTGGCCCCTTCCTGAGCGTGATCTTGCCCTCACCGAACCGACCGCCGAAGAACCCCCGTTGATCTTCACCATGCTGCACACTCCTTGCTGCGCAGACGAAGCGGTAAAACCAGGAGGTGTCATGCTTCAGATCAACACGAGCAAGGTAAGCCGCTGGGACCAGCACGGCCGCGAACACACCGTCCGCGTACAACGAGCGGGCGTACAGCGCACCATCAAATGCGACACGTGCGGCTGGCGCAAAAACGCCCAGTTCCTCCCCTGGTTGAAGGCGGAGGAACACCTGGCGGAGGAACACCAGGCGACGGTCGACCCCAAAGAGGCCTGAGGACCCGGCCCTCGCCGACGGGGCTTGGGGGCATCGCGCCTCCGGAGGACCCCCCAGGCCGTCCGGCCCGCCCGGAGCCGCCGCCACCACTTTGGTCCAGACCTATTGACGAAAGGTCTGGACCGCGCGACTGTCATGCCTACGACACCTCACCGCACCCCCACCGGGAGGCCTCGCATGACTCGTCGGAAGCTGATTCGCCGGAAACCGCGTCTGCTCGCCGTCGCGCTGGCGGCGGCCGTCCTCACCCCGCTGTCGATCGCGGGCGCACCCAGCGCCTCGGCCGCGGACACCTGCGCCGTGAAGTCCCGCCCCGCCGGAAAGGTTCTCCAGGGCTACTGGGAGAACTGGGACGGCTCGTCCAACGGTGTGCACCCGCCCTTCGGGTGGACGCCGATCACCGACTCCCGTATCGCCGCGCACGGTTACAACGTGATCAACGCGGCGTTCCCCGTCATCCGCTCCGACGGTACCGCCCTCTGGGAGGACGGGATGGACACGGGTGTGAAGGTCGCGACGCCCGCCGAGATGTGCGCGGCCAAGGCGTCGGGGCAGACGATCCTGCTGTCCATCGGCGGAGCGGCGGCCGGGATCGACCTGAGTTCGTCCGCGGTCGCCGACCGTTTCGTCGCGACGATCGTGCCCATCCTGAAGAAGTACAACTTCGACGGGATCGACATCGACATCGAGACCGGGCTCGTCGGCAGCGGGAACATCGGTCAGCTCTCCGCCTCGCAGGCCAACCTGACCCGGATCATCGACGGAGTGCTGGCGCGGATGCCGGCCGGCTTCGGGCTGACGATGGCGCCGGAGACGGCGTACGTCACCGGCGGCAGCGTCGCGTACGGCTCGATCTGGGGCGCGTATCTGCCGATCGTCAAGAAGTACGCGGACAACGGGCGTCTGTGGTGGCTGAACATGCAGTACTACAACGGGAGCATGTACGGCTGCTCCGGTGACGCGTACTCCGCGGGCACGGTCCAGGGCTTCACCGCCCAGACCGACTGCCTCGACAAGGGCCTTGTGGTGCAGGGGACCACGATCAAGGTCCCCTACGACAAGCAGGTGCCGGGGCTGCCCGCGCAGTCCGGCGCCGGCGGCGGCTACATGGCACCGAGTCTCGTGTCCCAGGCCTGGCGCCACTACGGCACCGCCCTCAAGGGGCTGATGACCTGGTCGGTCAACTGGGACGGCTCGAAGAACTGGACCTTCGGCGACAACGTGAAGGCACTCCAGGGCCGTTGAGGCCGGCAGGGCACCGGGACCGACAGGGCATCCGGGACCGACAGAGCCGTGGCGGCCACCCGTGCCACCCCTGCCGCCCACGCCATCCCTTGCCATCCCTGCCGCCCGTGTCACCGACGCCACCGGTGCCGCCCACGCCACCGGTGACACCGACGCCCGGACACCCCATGGTCCGGGACAGCGAAGCCCCCGGTTCCCTGCGCGGGAACCGGGGGCTTCGTGAACGCTTCGGCCAGAGGCCAGGTCAGCAGCCGATGAGGCGGCTGGCCAGGTAGCCCTCGATCTGGTCGAGCGAGACACGCTCCTGCTTCATGGAGTCGCGCTCGCGCACCGTGACGGCGTTGTCGTCGAGGGTGTCGAAGTCGACGGTGACGCAGAACGGGGTGCCGATCTCGTCCTGGCGACGGTAGCGGCGACCGATGGCGCCGGCGTCGTCGAATTCGATGTTCCAGTTCTGGCGCAGCGCGGTGGCCAGACCCTTCGCCTTGGGCGAGAGCTCCGGGTTGCGCGACAGGGGCAGCACGGCGACCTTGACGGGCGCGAGGCGCGGGTCGAGGCGCAGCACGGTGCGCTTCTCCATCTTGCCCTTGGCGTTCGGGGCCTCGTCCTCGACGTAGGCGTCGAGCAGGAAGGCGAGCATGGCGCGGCCGACACCGGCGGCGGGCTCGATGACGTACGGGGTCCAGCGCTCTCCGGCTTCCTGGTCGAAGTAGGAGAGGTCCTGGCCGGAGGCCTTGGAGTGCGCGCCGAGGTCGTAGTCGGTGCGGTTGGCCACGCCCTCCAGCTCACCCCACTCGTTGCCGCCGAACTGGAAGCGGTACTCGATGTCGGCGGTGCGCTTGGAGTAGTGGGAGAGCTTCTCCTTCGGGTGGTCGTACCACCGCATGTTCTCCGCGCGCATGCCGAGACCGGTGTACCAGTTCCAGCGCTGCTCCATCCAGTACTCCTGCCACTTCTCGTCCTCGCCCGGCTTGACGAAGAACTCCATCTCCATCTGCTCGAACTCGCGGGTGCGGAAGATGAAGTTGCCGGGCGTGATCTCGTTGCGGAAGGACTTGCCCATCTGGGCGATACCGAACGGCGGCTTCTTGCGCGAGGCGATCTGCACCTGGGCGAAGTTGGTGAAGATGCCCTGGGCGGTCTCGGGGCGCAGGTAGGCGACGGAGCCGCTGTCCTGGGTCGGGCCGAGGTGGGTGGAGAGGAGGCCCGAGAACTGCTTGGGCTCGGTGAAGGTGCCCTTGTTTCCGCAGTTGGGGCAGTTGAGGTCGGCGAGGCCGTTCTCGGGGAGGCGGTGGTGCTTCGCCTCGTAGGCCTCCTCCAGGTGGTCGGCGCGGTAGCGCTTGTGACAGGAGGTGCACTCGGTGAGCGGGTCGGAGAAGGTGGCGACGTGACCGGAGGCGACCCACACCTCGGGGGCCAGGATCACGGACGAGTCGAGACCGACCACGTCCTCGCGCGACGTGACCATGTAGCGCCACCACTGGCGCTTCAGGTTCTCCTTGAGTTCGACGCCGAGCGGGCCGTAGTCCCAGGCGGCCTTCTGTCCTCCGTAGATCTCACTACAGGGGAAAACGAAGCCACGGCGCTTGCTCAGGCTGACGATGGAATCGATCTTGTCGGCGGCCACGGTGCTCTCTTCATTACGAACGGACGGCAGCGAATGCCTCAGGTTACCGGCGTCGCCCACCCCTGTATCAAATCGGTTCGCGGAGTGGTCCGCTTACCGCCGCTTAGATCCGCTTGATGTCTGTTGGCGGGGGGTGTGAGGACGTCCGGACGAGGGCTTGTTGACAATCGTTTCCACATTTGTTGAAAATGAGTGTCATGAACGTACGACGACGCCTCACACCGGGGATCTCGGCCGTGGTGGCCACCGCCCTCGGTCTGGGCGCTCTCACGGCCTGCTCGGGTTCCGCCTCGGCAGACGCCAGGAGCGACGGAAAACTCGATGTGGTCGCGTCGTTCTACCCGCTCCAGTATCTCGCCGAGCAGATCGGCGGGACGCATGTGAACGTCACGAACCTGACCCGGCCGGGCCAGGAACCGCACGACCTGGAGATCAGCCTCCGGGAGACCGCGCGGCTCCAGGACGCCGACGCCGTCCTCTACCTCAGGAACCTCCAGCCGGCCGTCGACGAGGCGGTGGCCCAGTCCGGGGTCAAGACCGAGATCGACGCCGCCTCGCTGACGACGCTGGAGAAGCACGGCAACGAGGTCGGCGGGCACGCCGCGGCCCACGACCACAGCGAGGGCGAGGAGACCGGCGCACCCGACCCGCACGTCTGGCTCGACCCGGTGCGGTTCGGCGAGGTCGCCGAGGGCGTGTCGGCCGCGCTGAAGAAGGCCGACCCGAAGCACGCGACGGACTACGCGAAGAACACGGCGGCGCTGCGGAAGAAGTTCACCGCGCTGGACACCGACTTCCGCGACGGTCTCGCGCACACCAGGACCAAGACCTTCATCACCACCCACGCCGCGTTCGGCTACCTCGCCGAGCGCTACGGGCTCACCGAGGAGGCCGTCAACGGCCTCGACCCGGAGTCGGAGCCCAGTGCGAACCGGGTGAAGGGGCTGGAGAACCTGGCGAAGGCCGACGGCGTCACGACGGTGTTCTACGAGACGCTCGTCAGCGACAGGACGGCCGGCACGATCGCCAGGGACGTGGGGCTCCGCACGGATGTCCTCGACCCCCTCGAAGGCATCACCGAGAAGTCCAGGGGCAGCGACTACATGCAGGTCATGGAGTCGAACCTGAAGGCACTACAGACGGCGCTGGGCGCCAAGTGATCACTGTGGAGGACGTCGTGAGCGAGTCCGTCGTGTCCCTGCGGGGTGTCCGGGCGGAACTGGGTTCGCGCCCGGTCCTGCGCGGCATCGATCTCGCGGTGCGCCGCGGGGAGGTCGTCGCGCTGCTCGGCGCCAACGGCTCCGGCAAGTCGACCGCCGTGCGCAGCGTCATCGGCCAGGTCGCCGTCAGCGGCGGCGAGATCGAGATCTTCGGCGTTCCGCGCCGCCGCTTCCGCGACTGGCACCGGGTGGGCTACGTACCGCAGCGGACCACGGCGGCGGGCGGTGTGCCGGCGACGGTGACCGAGATCGTCGCCTCGGGACGGCTGTCCCGGGCCCGCTTCGGCATGCTGCGCAAGGCCGATCACGCGGCCGTACGGCGGGCCCTGGAGCTCGTCGGGATGGCGGACCGCGCCAAGGACTCCGTCAACGCCCTGTCGGGCGGACAGCACCAGCGTGTCCTCATCGCCCGTGCCCTGGCGAGCGAGCCCGAACTGCTGATCATGGACGAGCCGATGGCGGGCGTGGACCTCGCCAGCCAGGAGGTGCTGGCCGCTACCCTGCGCGACCAGGTCGCCCAGGGCACGTCGGTGCTGCTCGTACTGCACGAACTGGGTCCCCTGGAACCGCTCATCGACCGCGCGGTCGTCCTGCGGGACGGCTGCGTGCTGCACGACGGCCCGCCGCCGCGCGCGGTCGGCCAGCACGCGCTGCCCGGCCACGACCACGTACACCCGCACGCGGCCCATGACGCCGAACCCCTCCGGACGGGACTGCTGAGCTGATGGACATCCTCGACTACGCCTTCATGCAGCGGGCACTGCTCGCCGCCGTCCTGGTGGGCGTCATCGCGCCCGCCGTCGGCATCTACCTGGTCCAGCGCCGTCAGGCCCTGATGGGCGACGGGATCGGCCATGTGGCCATGACGGGCGTCGGCCTCGGCTTCCTGCTCAACACGTCACCGGTGTGGATGGCGACGGCCGTCTCCGTGCTGGGCGCCGTGCTCATGGAGCTGATCCGCTGGTACGGCAAGACGCGCGGGGACATCGCGCTGGCCATGCTCTTCTACGGGGGTATGGCGGGCGGCGTGATGTTCATCAACCTCGCGCCGGGCGGCTCGAACGCCAACCTGACCTCGTACCTCTTCGGCTCGCTCTCGACGGTGAGCGAGTCCGACGTGACCGCGATCTGCGTACTGGGGGCCTTCGTCCTGCTCGTCACCCTCGGACTGCGCCGGCAGTTGTTCGCGGTCAGCCAGGACGAGGAGTTCGCGCGGGTGACCGGTCTGCCGGTGCGGGCCCTGAACCTGCTGACGGCGGTCACGGCGGCGGTCACGGTGACCGTCGCGATGCGGGTGGTCGGCCTGCTGCTGGTGAGCGCGCTCATGGTCGTCCCGGTGGCGGCGGCCCAGCAGCTCACCCGGAGCTTCGCGGCGACCTTCGCGGTCGCGGTGGCGATCGGGGTGAGCGTGACGATCGGCGGCACCGTGACGTCGTTCTACCAGGATGTGCCGCCCGGCTCGACGATCGTGCTGCTGACGATCGGCGCGTTCATCGCGCTGACCGCGCTGGCGTCGCCGCTGGCCCGGCGCCGGGCCCGTGCGGTGGCCGCGGCACAAGCGACCCAGGACCCCGCGGAGTGCGCGATTCCGGCCGCGCGTGGCCCGGAGAGCACGGTCGGCGTCTGACCGGGCACAGCCCGGACTGGCACAATGGCCGGGCAAGGGCAGACGCGAGGAGGCAACGGTGACAACCGCTGGATCGCCCGTCCGGGGCCGTTCCACCCGGCAGCGCGCCGCCGTGGCGGCCGCGCTCGACGAGGTGGCCGAGTTCCGCAGCGCGCAGGAGCTCCACGACATGCTCAAGCACAAGGGCGACTCGGTCGGGCTCACCACGGTCTACCGCACGCTCCAGTCGCTGGCCGACGCCGGCGAGGTCGACGTCCTGCGCACGTCGGAGGGCGAGTCCGTCTACCGGCGCTGCTCCACCGGCGAGCACCACCACCACCTCGTCTGCCGGGTCTGCGGCAAGGCCGTGGAGGTGGAGGGGCCGGCCGTCGAGAAGTGGGCGGAGGCCATCGCCGCGGAGCACGGCTATGTGAACGTGGCCCACACCGTGGAGATCTTCGGTACGTGCGCGGAGTGCGCGGCGGCGAAGGGCTGAACCCCCGAGGGGATCAGACGCGCGTCAGGTTGCGGTCGAGGATCGCCCGCAACCTGTCCACGTCCTCGGGGGTGCGCACGGCGCGCTTGGGCAGCACGGTGAAGCCGACGGCATTCTTGTCGGGGCTGGTCATGACGAAGACGTCCTTCGTCTCCCGGTAGCGGGGCTGTGCGACCCAGTTGAGCGCCGTCGTGGAGTTGTCCGTGGTGACCGTCACCCCGGCATCCGTGACGGTCACCCGGAACGTGCCCTGGCGCTCCGCGAGCCGCTGGAACTGGCGGGCCGTGAGCCAGGGCGTCAGCAGGATGAGCGGCACGCAGACGGCCAGCCAGATGGCCACGAACAGGGACCCTCCGTGACCGGTCAACGCCTCCGCGCCCTGAAGAACGGCCACGACGGCCATGACACCCAGCGCCCAGTACTGTCTTCGGCCCGCCTTGCTGACACCTCTGCGCGCCTTCAGCGCCGACGTGAGGTCCCCGATGGTCGGCCGGTACTCCAGCTCGACGACATCCGCCCCGTGCCCCTGCGACTGCTCCGGCGACTCCTGCTGCCGCGCAGCACCCTGGTCCTCGACCACGGCCCCTCCCCAGTTCGGTGGTGATGAGCCGTGATCGTAACGCCGGATTCGAACAACCCTGCGGGCGGCGGGTGTTAAGAGCCGTCGCCCCTCATGTCCTTCTCCATCGCGAGCAGTTGCTCGTTGGGAACGGCGCCGCCGAAGCGGCGGTCGCGCTGCGCGTACTCGACGCAGGCCCGCCACAGGTCGCGCCGGTCGAAGTCGGGCCACAGCACGTCCTGGAAGACCATCTCGGCGTAGGCGCTCTGCCAGATCAGGTAGTTGGAGGTGCGCTGCTCGCCGCTCGGGCGCAGGAACAGGTCCACGTCCGGCATGTCCGGGTAGTACAGGTACTTCTGGAGGGTCTTCTCGTTGACCTTGGACGGGTCGAGGCGGCCGGCCTTCACGTCCTCGGCCAACGCCTGCGCCGCGTCGGCGATCTCGGCGCGACCGCCGTAGTTCATGCAGAAGTACAGCGTGAGCGCGTCGTTGTCCTTGGTCTGCTCCTGGGCGATCTGGAGCTCCTTGGCGACCGACTTCCACAGCTTGGGCATGCGTCCCACCCAGCGCACCCGAATGCCGAGCCCGTCGAGGGTGTCGCGGGTCTTGCGGATGAAGTCGCGGTTGAAGTTCATCAGGAAGCGCACCTCGTCGGGCGAGCGCTTCCAGTTCTCCGTGGAGAAGGCGTACAGGGAGATGCTGCCGACGCCGACCTCGACCGCGCCCTGGAGGACGTCGAGGACGCGCTCGGCACCGACCTTGTGGCCCTCGGTGCGGGGCAGCCCGCGGTCCTTGGCCCAGCGGCCGTTCCCGTCCATGACGATCGCCACATGGTTCGGGACGAGCTCGCCGGGGAGTTTGGGCGCGCGGGCACCGGAGGGGTGCGGTTCCGGCGCCTTGTACTCGCGGCGCTGGCGGCCCAGGATCCCGCGTACGACCATGTGCTTCTCGTCTCCCTCTTGTGTGCTCGCGTGCGCCGGGCGCTCGTCTCGCTCTGCTTGCTGTTCTGTGCTGTTCTCGCGCGCTCGTGCCGCGCTTGTGCGGGGTCGCCGCCCCGGCCTGCCGGACGGCGCCTACTTCTCCACGTACCGCAGGGAACGCAGTCCGCGCTCCAGATGCCAGTGCAGATAGGCCGACACCAGCCCGCTGCCCTCCCGGACGTGCCGCGGCTCGCACGCGTCCGCGGTCTCCCAGTCTCCCGTGAGCAGCGCGCCGAGGAGTTCGAGGGCCTGAGGTGAGGGTACGACGCTGCCGGGCACCCGGCAGTCGACGCAGACGGAACCTCCCGCGGCGACCGAGAAGAACCGGTTCGGACCCGGCATGCCGCATTTGGCACAGGCGCTGAAACTGGGCGCGTAGCCGTTGACGGCGAGGGAGCGCAGCAGGAAGGCGTCGAGGACGAGGTGCGGCTCGTGCTCGCCGCGGGCGAGGGTGCGCAGCCCTCCGACCAGCAGCAGATACTGCTGCACGGCGGGCTCGCCCTCGTGGTCGGTGAACCGCTCGGCGGTCTCCAGCATGGCGGTGCCCGCGGTGTAGCGCGGGTAGTCGGTGACGATTCCGCCACCGTACGGAGCGATCGTCTCGCTCTGCGTACAGAGGGGCAGGCCGCGGCCGATCAGTTCGCTGCCCCGCGCGAAGAACTGGACATCCACGTGGGAGAAGGGTTCGAGGCGCGCCCCGAACTTGGACTTGGTCCGCCGGACGCCGCGCGCCACCGCCCGTACGCGGCCGTGACCGCGCGTGAGCAGCGTGATGATCCGGTCCGCCTCACCCAGCTTCTGGGTGCGCAGCACGATGCCGTCGTCGCGGAACAGACTCATGCGGCCCATTCTCGCCTACGGCGCCCGCGCCCCGGCCCGGACGGGTCGCAACGTGTCCGGGACCTCCCCAGCCCATGGAGGCACCCGGCCCTTCAGGTCACCTCGCCGCGGCTGCGCGCGTTGGCGTACGCGGTCGCCGCGCTGAGCCGTTCCGCCGCGGTGGCCTGCCGGACGGACTCCGGCACACAGTCCCATTCCCGGCCTCCGCCGAGCGGTCTCAGCTGTACGTAGGGCCCCTCGCTGCCCATGACCATGCCCACCTTCCCCGTGTACGTGTCGACGGCGTAGGAACCGATCGGAGGTTCCGGCGGCCCCGGCGGCTTCATCGCCGGGCCGCCACGAGCCGGGCGGCGCCTTCGTGTGCCGGTGACGGTTCTTCTTCCACTCTGCTCACCTGTCCCTTTTCATTTCACGCTTCGCATCTTCATGGTGACGCTCCGCATCTAGAATCGACAGGATCCGGTTCGCTACAAATGCGGCGCAGCGTAAGGGGGTTGGCCGTGGCCAACGGTTCTCGGCAGGCTGCCTGGGAGTTTTTCGGTTCAGAACTGGAACGACACAGGGAGGACGCGGGTTTCACCCAAGTGGAGTCGGGTGTGCGACTTCTTGTCTCCGGGGCCATATCGGCCAGTTCGAACAGACCATCCGCACACCACGGTTGGACGTGGCTCGGCGGATCGACACGCTCCTGCGGAGCTACGGCTGCTTCGAGCGAACGCGGCACAAGCCGATCGACGACGCCGGGCCCGTGCCGCTGATCGGCGCGGACGCCTGGACCGTGTTCGTCACCGGCGTCGAGGGCTGGGCGAGGACGACCCCGCGATGACCCTTCCGAGCCTTCCCGCGGTGTTCGCGCACCCGGACGACGAGTCCCTGTCGGCGGGCGACGTGCTCGCCCGGCACGCGGCTTCGGGAGCCCGGACCGCCGTCGTCACGGCGACCTGGGCGGAAGGCACCCACCGGGCCGCGGAGCTGGCCGACGCGCTGCGCGTCCTCGGCGCGGGCACGCCGTGGATGCTCGGCCACGCCGACGCGCGGGTGCCGGAGTCGGCGCCCGGAGCCGCCCGGGACCTGGGCGTCCTTCTGCTCCGGGAGAACAGGCCGATGTTCAGCGTCCCGGACGAGTGGGTCGGCGCGACGGTCGACGTACGTCCCTGGCCGGACCGGAAGATCGAGGCAGTGCTCGCCCACCGCTCCGAAGTCGAACGGGGAGCGGTCGGCGGGCAGCCGGAAGTCCGGCCGGCGCAGCGGGCGGGCTTCCCAGGGAACCGGAGGCGGCTGTCCGCCGAGCAGGTGGACAGCGTACGTGGGCAGCGGGCCGCCGCCGGCCGGAAGCGGCCCGCGCAGCGAACAAGCCCGGAGCGGAGCGGGGCCTCCGTTCAGCTCACTCCGCGGGAGCCCTGGGCCGCGCGGGTCTCGATTCCTCGGAAGTGGTCGGCCATCGCGCGCTGGGCGCCCTCGACGTCCCGTACGCGCAGGGCGGTGAGGATGTCGCGGTGGCGGCGGGCCGTCACCTCGGGGGTGATGTCGTCGGTCCAGCCGCGCACCACGGCGACCCGCCGGAAGACGGTCCAGAACGCGCCGAGCAGCTGGGGCACGAGCGGGTTACCGAGCGAGGCGTACAGCAACTCGTGGAACTCGCTGTCGAGTTCGGGGAAGGAGCGGCCGTCGTCGCCCGCCGTCTCCATTTCCGTGACGACGGCTTCGAGCCGGTCCAGCTCCTCCTCGGTCAGCACCTGGGCCACCCGGCTTATCAGCCCCTCCTCCAGCACCTCGCGGACCTGGAGGATCTCGGCCAGCGCCCCGGTCGGGTCGTCCGGACGGGCGAGCGTGCGGAAGGTCAGTCCGTCCACGAACGGCGTCATGGACGCCTCGCCCACATAGGTGCCGTAGCCATGCCGGATCTCGACTATGTCGAGCGCCTGAAGGGCCTTGAGCGCCTCGCGGACCGAGTTGCGGCTCACGCCGAGATCGGTCATCAGCTCGGTCTCGGTGGGCAGCGGCGCACCGGCCGGAAGCCCCTGGTCGAGGATCAGCTGCATGACCTCGCGCTGGACCTGGCTGCTCACCCGGCGCTCGGGCCGACGCCGGTTCCCGGTCTCCTCAGGCATGCGCCGCATCGTACGCTCGCTGGACATCGGACGTCCCACCTCCGGGCTGATTAAACGCCAAGTTCGGCCAACTGCCCTGATTCATACCGCCATTGGTCGCACCTGTGGAAGATACGCCATTCGTGTGCGATCCCTTGACCCTCTCCGCGCCCCCTCTTATGGTCGCGCTGCCCCCTATGACGTAGGACGTCGTATCTCCTGCTCCCCGGGCCACCGCACCGACCGCTCCACGCCATCGCACCGACCGCTCCACCGCCTCACCGGACCGCTCAACTGGACCACTCCTTGTGGAGGAACCGTGCGCGACGTGAACCGCACTCCGGCGCCGCACCGCCGGTCGTTCCTGAAGTACACCGGGGCCCTGGGCGCGGCCGCCGCCCTCTCCTCGACCCTCGCCGCCTGCTCGTCCGGGCCGGAGTCGACGAACGACACCGGCGGTTCGGGCAGCGGCAGGAACGCCACGCTGACGGCCGTGATCGGCTACGGGAACGACGGCAGCTGGGATCCGACGCAGACCGCGTCCGCGTTCTGCATGGCCGCCAACAACCATGTCTACGAGGGCCTGCTCGACACCGATCCGATCTCCCGCGAGCCCTACGCGGCGCTCGCCACCCAGGTGCCCGCCGACCTCACCGGCACGTCCTGGAAGTTCACCCTGCGGGCGGGTGCCACGTTCCACGACGGGAAGCCGGTCACCGCGGACGACGTGGTCTTCGTCTTCGACCGGATACTCGACCCGAAGACCCAGACCCTCGCCAAGGGCTTCTTCGCGAGCTGGCTGAAGGAAGTCCGCAGGATCGACGCGCAGAACGTCGAGCTGGTCCTCAAGTTCCCCTTCCCCGAGGGGATCTCCCGGCTCACGCTGGCGAAGATCATGCCCAAGCACGTCTTCTCCCGGCCGGGCGCCTGGGACGACGCGATCAAGGGCAAGGCGATCGGCTCGGGCCCGTACCGGCAGACCGCGCACCACCCGAAGTCCAACACCACGTTCGAGGCGTTCGCCGCCTACAACGGGCCGCGCAGGCCCGCCTTCAAGAGGATGAACTGGCTGACCATAGTGGACGCCGCGCCCCGCGTCGCGAAGATCTCCGGGGCGAGCGCGGGTGCCCAGATCGCCGACAACATCCCGTACGCCAACATCGAGCAGCTCCGCAAGGGCGGCATGACCGTCCAGGGCGGCGCGGGCATGAACAACCTGTTCCTCATGTTCAACACCCAGCACAAGCCGTTCGACGACGTACGGGTCCGCCAGGCGCTGCGGTACGCCATCGACACCGGCAAGATGGTCGAGGTCGCCCTCAGGGGGCACGGGAAGCCGTCGAGTTCCTTCCTCAACGAGGCCAACCCCTCCTACCGGCCCGCGAAGACCGTCTACTCCTACGACCCGGAGAAGGCGAAGAAGCTCCTGAAGGCGGCCGGGGTCAAGGGGCTGAAGATCGAGATCCTGTCGGTGAACGTCAGCTGGATCGTCGACTGCCTGCCGACCGTCAAGGCGTCCTGGGACGCGATCGGTGTCGAGACGACGCTGTCCCCGCAGGAGACCACGGCCGTGTTCACCAAGATGGACCAGAAGCAGGACTACCAGGTCGTCGCCGCCGCCTCGAACCCCAACCAGTTCGGCCTCGACGCCGACCTGATCATGCACTACAACTACGGCCCCCAGAACCTCTGGATGGGATACGCCCGTTGGGCCGGCGACCCGGTCGCCAAGCAGCTCTTCAAGGACATGGACCAGGCGACGCGGGAACCCGACGCCGACAAGAAGAAGACGATGATCCAGGACTACATCGACATCGTCGCCGAGCAGGCCGTGCTCTACCCGGTCGTGCACAACGAGCTGATGACGGCGTGGAATCCGCGCCGGCTCGCGGGGATAAGGCCCCAGCCCTACCCGGGCATCAACCTGCTGCAAGCCAAGTGGGTCTAGGCGACAAGGGAGTCGGTACGTGGTCGTCATCGTCAGGATCCTGCTGCGCCGCGCCCTGCTGCTCGTGCCGCTGATGCTCGGGATCGTCCTGTTCGTCTTCCTGGTGATGCGGTTCTCCGACGTCGATCCGGCGTCGGCGTTCTTCCAGGGCGCCAACCCGACCCCGCGGCAGCTGCACGACTTCCGGGAGCGGAACGGACTGCTCGATCCGCTGCCCGTGCGCTACTTCCACTTCGTGGGTGACCTGCTGCACGGCGACATGGGCACCAGCGCGCTGACCAGGGCACCGGTCGTCGAACAGGTCACCACCGCGCTGCCGCTCACGCTCCAGCTCACCTTCCTGGGGCTCGGCATCGCGGTGGTGCTGGCGCTGCTCGGCGGGGTCACGGCCGCGATCTACCGCGACCGGCTGCCCGACCAGGCCATCCGGGTGGTGTCCCTGACCGGGGTCGCCGCACCGGGCTTCTGGCTGGCCCTGCTGATGATCCAGTATCTCGCCGTCGACCAGGGCTGGTTCCCGACCGGCGGCTACATCAACCCGGCCGACTCGCTGACCGGCTGGCTGAAGACCATGGCGCTGCCCGCGCTCGCGCTCTCCCTGCCGGTCGCGGCCCAGCTCACCCGGATCGTGCGGACGTCCGTGGTCGAGGAGCTCGACAAGGACTACGTGCGCACCGCGATCGGCAGCGGGCTGCCGCCCCGGGTGGTCGTCGGCCGCAACGTCCTGCGCAACGCCCTGATGAACCCGCTCACCGTGCTGGGCCTGCGCGTGGGCTATCTGCTGGGCGGCGCGGTCGTCATCGAGACGATCTTCTCGCTGCCCGGCATGGGCAAGCTGATGATCGACGCCGTGCAGAACGGTGACCCGGCGGTCGTGCAGGGCGTCGTCCTGACCACGGCCATCGGCTTCGTGGTCGTGAACCTCGTCATCGACATCCTCTATCTGCTGGTCAACCCACGACTGAGGGAAGCGGCCTGATGTTCACGCGGAAGGATCTGGCGGGAGCCCTCGCCCGGCCCGGCATCCGGCTGCGCTGCTGGCGCAGGCTGCCGCCGCTGTCGAGGATCGCGGTCTGCTTCCTGGCCGTCGTCGTGCTCACGGCGCTGTTCGCCCCCCTGCTCGCGCCGCACGACCCGCTCGACCAGCAGCCGCAGGTGGACGGCACCGGGCATCCGTCGGCCGGTCACTGGATGGGGCAGGACAGTCTCGGCCGGGACATCCTCAGCCGGCTGATGTACGGGGCGCGCTGGTCGCTGGCGATCGGTCTCGGCGCCACCGCGCTCGCCCTGGTCGTGGGGGCGCTGCTCGGCGCGGTCGCCGCGACCTCGCGCAAGGCGGTCGACGAGACACTGATGCGCTGCCTGGACGTCGTGATGGCGTTCCCCGGCATCGCGCTCGCCGCCGTGCTCGTCGCCGTGTTCGGCGGCGGCATCAACGTGTTGATCTGCGCCATCGCCTTCCTGTTCACCCCGCCCGTCGCCCGGGTCGTACGGGCGAACGTCCTCGACCAGTACGGCGAGGACTACGTCACGGCCGAGCGGGTGATCGGCGCCCGCACCCCGCACATCGTCCTTCGGCACGTGGCCGTCAACTGCGCGGCTCCGATTCTCGTGTTCTGCACCGTGCAGGTCGCCGAGGCGATCGTGTTCGAGGCCTCGCTGTCCTTCATCGGCGCGGGCGTACGGCCCCCGGACCCGTCCTGGGGCAGCGTCATCGCCGACGGCAAGAACATGGTGCTGACCGGCGGCTGGTGGGCCACGGTCTTCCCCGGCCTGCTGATGCTGGTCACCGTGCTGTCGCTGAACATCCTCTCCGAGGGTGTCTCCGACGCGTGGGCCGCGCCGGCCGGCCGGGAGGTGTCCGTACCCCCGGCCGAGGACCGCCTCGAAGCCCCCGAGCCGGGCAGCGGCACGGTCCTCGAACTGCCGGGTCTGGCGGAGGCCGCCGCGCGGCTGCGGGCACGGGCCCGCCCGCTCCCCTCGGGCCGGCAGCCCGTGCTCGCGGTCGAGCATCTGGCCATCGGCTTCGAGAACCGGCACAGCGGTGTGGACATCGTCGACGGCATCAGCTTCGAGGTGTACCCGGGCGAAGTCCTGGGCCTGGTAGGCGAGTCGGGCTGCGGGAAGTCGCTGACCGCGCTGACCGTGATGGGGCTGGAGCCGAAGGGCGCCCGGGTGCGCGGCCATGTCCGTTTCAACCAGCGGCAGTTGGTGGGCGAGCCGATGCGGGTACGGCGCCGGCTGCTGGGCCACGAGATGGCGATGGTCTACCAGGACGCGCTGTCGTCGCTGAACCCGGCGATGACGATCAGGGCGCAGCTGAAGCAGGTGATACGGCGGGGCGGCAAGCGCACGGCGGCCGAACTGCTCGGGCTCGTCGGCCTCGATCCCGAGCGCACCCTGCGCAGTTACCCCCATGAGCTCTCCGGCGGCCAGCGCCAGCGCGTCCTGATCGCGATGGCGCTGTCCCGCGAGCCCAGGCTGATCGTCGCGGACGAACCGACGACGGCCCTGGACGTGACGGTCCAGGCACAGGTGATGGAGCTGCTGCTGCGGCTGCGGGCGGAACTGGACTTCGCGCTGATCCTCGTCTCGCACGACCTGGCGCTGATCTCGGCGGTCACCGACCGGGTGGTCGTGATGTACGGCGGCCAGATCGTCGAGACGGGCGTGACGGCGGACCTGGTGGAGTCCCCGGCACACCACTACACCCGCGGACTGCTGGGCAGCGTCCTGTCCCTGGAGTCGGCGGCGGAGCGCATGACGCAGATCAAGGGGGTCGTCCCCTCCCCCGCCGACTTCCCGGCCGGCTGCCGGTTCGCCGACCGGTGTCCGCTGGCGGGCGAGGTGTGCCGGACGACGGCGCCGGACCTGGTCGGCACACCCACGCACACGGCGGCCTGCCACCGTCCGGCCGTCGACCTGGTGACCACGGAGAGCGAGGCCGTGACGTGAGGACCGACCCGACGGCTACCGGCCCGGAAGAGGCCGTCACATGACCGCGCCCGCGCGGGAGGCCGAGGACCGCCGGACGGACGCGCTCGTCCGGCTCACCGACGCGCACGTCGTCCACAAGGCGCGCAGCGGCGGTGTGTTCACCAGGGACCGGGTGTACGCCCTGACCGGCGCCGATCTCACCATCGTGCCCGGCGAGACGATCGGCGTCGTCGGTGAGTCGGGGTGCGGCAAGTCGACGCTCGCGAAGGTGCTGGTGGGGGTGCAGCGGCCGACCTCCGGGACGGTGACCTTCCGAGGCCGTGACCTGTGGTCCATGAGGCCGGACGAGCGGCGCACGGCCGTCGGCCGCAGCACGGGCATGATCTTCCAGGACCCGTCGACGGCCCTGAACCGCCGGCTGCCCGTACGCCGGATCCTGCGCGACCCGCTGGACGTGCACCGGCGCGGCACCGCGGCCGAACGGGCCGACCGGGTGAAGGAGCTGATGTCCTTGGTCGGCCTGCCCCGGGCGCTCGCGGACGCGCTGCCCGGCCAGCTCTCCGGCGGTCAGCGCCAGCGGGTGGCGATCGCCCGCGCCCTGGCGCTGGATCCCGACCTGGTGGTGGCCGACGAGCCGACCAGCGCGCTGGACGTGTCGGTCCGCGCGCAGATCCTCAACCTCCTCCTCGACCTGAAGGAACGCCTCGGCCTGGCGCTGGTGTTCGTGTCCCACGACATCCAGACCGTGCGCCGGATGAGCGACCGGGTGATCACGATGTACCTGGGCCGGATCGTGGAGGAGTCCCCGGCCGACGAGGTCACCGACCGCTCCCGTCACCCGTACACCCGGGCGCTGTTCTCGGCGACCCCGGGCCTGCTGGATCCGATCGAGCCGATTCCGCTGACCGGTCCCGTCCCCTCGGCGACGCGCCCGCCGAGCGGCTGCCCCTTCCGTACCCGGTGCTGGAAGGCGGACGAGGAGTGCGCGACCCGGATGCCGGAGTTCACGGCCGCGTCGACCCCGGGTCACCGCTTCCGGTGTCACCATCCTGTCGAGGAGGGCCGGTCGACGCGCACCCTGGTCGCGCAGGCCGAGTCCGCCGCCGAGGCCGCCGCCCTGGCCGACGTTCCGTTCCAGCAGCACATCCGGGAGCCCTCATGACCTTCCCCGCCCCGCTGACCGGTGTCGTACCGCCCGTCTGCACGCCCCTGACACCGGACCGCGAGGTGGACGTCCCGTCGCTCACCAGACTGATCGACCATCTGGTGGAGGGCGGGGTGCACGGCCTGTTCGTCCTCGGCTCGACGTCCGAGGTGGCCTATCTGACGGACGCGCAGCGCAGACTGGTGGTGGAGACGGCGGCAGGGCATGTCGCCGGTCAACTCCCCGTCCTGGCCGGGGCGATCGACATGACGACACCGCGCGTCCTGGCCCACGCGCACACCGCACACGCCGCGGGAGCGGACGCGGTCGTCGTCACGGCCCCCTTCTACACCCGCACCCATCCCGCCGAGATCGACCGCCACTTCCGCCTGGTCGCCGCCCGCGCGTCGCTCCCCGTGTTCGCGTACGACCTGCCGGCCTCCGTGCACACCAAGCTGAGCCCCGAACTGGTCCTCGAACTCGCCGCCGACGGGGTCCTGGCCGGTCTCAAGGACTCCAGCGGCGACCTCGGCGCCTTCCGCACGGTCGTCACCGGCGTCCGTACGCACCCCGGGATCGACGGCTTCACCGCGCTCACCGGCTCCGAGGTGGTCGTCGACTCGGCCCTGGCCCTCGGCGCGGACGGCGCGGTCCCCGGCCTGGCGAATGTGGACCCGGCGGGCTACGTACGGCTGTACGAGCTGTGCGCGGCGGGCGACTGGGAGCGGGCCCGGGCGGAGCAGGAGCGGCTGTGCGAGCTGTTCGGCCTGGTGGGCGTCGGCGACCCGGCCCGGATGGGCGGCAGTTCCTCGGCCCTCGGCGCCTTCAAGGCCGCGTTGTCCCTGCGGGGCGTCATCGACTGCCCCGCGACGGCGGAACCCCAGGTGCCGCTGTCGCAGGGCGAGATCGAGCGGGTCGGGAAGTACCTGGCCTCGGCGGGACTGCTCTAGCCGGGCCGGACACCGCGCCGCTCCAGCCGGGGCCGGACACCGCTATCCCAGCAGCCCGCTCACCGGCAGCCGCCTGAACTCGACGCTCTCGTACGGTCCCGTGACCCCGGTCTCGTAGAGGATGCCGACCCGGGAGGCGCCGAGCTGGACGAGGTCCGAGTAGGCGGCCCGCCGCGTGGACAGGGTGGCCGCCTTCACGAAGGTCGCGCCGCCGGTCGTACTGCGCCAGACGGCCATCGACTGACGGACGGTGGGGACGGAGGGGCCGGAGAAGAGGAGCGGGGCGAAGCGGCCGGTGAGCTGGAGGACGCCGCCCTGGACGACGGGGACGTCGTCCAGGGCGGGCTGGACGGCGAAGGGGCGGTCCAGGGTTTCGCCACCGTCGCTCGAATAGGAGTCGAGGCGGTTGCCGGGACTCGTTCCGTTCTGGTCGCGTGAGGTGAAGTAGAGCCGCCCGTCCGGGAGTTCGGCCACCGAGCTCTCATTGGCGTTGTCGGCCCCGTCGTACGAGTCGTCGACGAAGCCGAGCCGCCAGGTGAGCCCCCCGTCGTCGCTGTAGAGCGCGTGCGCTCCGTAGTACTTGGGCTCCTGACCGGTGTCGGTGGACCCGGCGGGCGGGGCGGCGGAGTGGTTGGCGGGCACGACCAGGCGTCCGGCGTGCGGTCCGTGGCGCAGCGCGATGGCGTGGCCGGGGCCGGTGGCGTACCAGCGCCAGCCCGGCGGCTTCGTCTGCGCCGTGATGTCCCGCGGGGCGGAGAAGTGCCGCCCGTCGTCACGGCTGGTCTGGACGAAGACGCGCCGGCTCTGCTCCGCCGTGACCTCGCCCCGCATGATCTGCGCCTCGGTCACCGCGCCGCTGTTGTAGGACGTGAGCAGGACGATCCGGCCGGTCCTGGGGTCCACCACCGGCGCCGGGTTGCCGCGGGTGTCACCGCCGCCGGACGCGACGACCCGCAGCGGGCTCCAGGTGCAGCCGCCGTCGAAGGACCGCCTGAGGACGACATCGATGTTCCCGGTGTCACCCGCGCCGCTGTGCCGCCCCTCGGCGAAGGCGAGCAGCGTGCCGGCCCGGGTCATGACGGTCGCCGGGATGCGGTACGTGTCATAGCCCTCCTGGCCCGCGGTGTACGGGACGGAGGAGGTGCAGCCCGGGCCGGCCAGGGGCGCGGCCGAAGCGGTGCCGCCGGTGACGGCGAGGGTGGTGAGGCCGGTGAGGAGTCCGGCGGTGGCTGCGAACGCGAGCATGCGGCTCATGCTGGTCATGGCACTCCCTGGACTGCGTCGACCGCGTCGGACATGGAACGTGGGACGTGGGATGTCCCGTGAACCTAATCTGCCCCGGGCGCCACAGTGATACCCGTACTTTCACCACGTGGTGACGAAACGTCAGTTCGTCCTGACGGCACGTCGGACGCGCCAGGCACATCGGCCACGTCGGGTACGTCGGGCGGACACCGGGTCAGGACCGGTCCGCGTCCCCCGGAGTCACCAGGCCCGACTCGTACGCCACGATGACCAGCCGGGTCCGGTCGCGGGCGCCCAGTTTGCCCATGATGCGGCTGACATGGGTCTTCGCGGTGAGCGGGCTGAGCCCCAACGCCGCCGCGATCTCGGTGTTGTTGAGGCCGCGCGCGACCAGGGTGAGCACCTCGCGCTCCCGCTCGGAGAGCGCCTCGGGGCCGCCCACCGCCGTGAGCCTGCCCGTCTTCTTTCCGGCCTTCTCGGGCCGCTGCCAAGACCATGGTCAAATCTTGACCTTCCAGGCATTACGGCCTGGAAGGTCCGTCACATCACCAAAGCGTGAGGGCTTCAGTTTGAGTACGGTCTCCCGCTTCCTTCTCCCCACGCCGGGGCGTGGGGAGGGTTGCGCCCGCTGCCTGCGTGCTCGTCCCCGCCGGGCGGCGGGTTCGGGCGGTGCGGGTCTTACGCTGGGCTCCACGGGGCTTCGACGCCACCGGCTTGGTGGTGTCCAGGTCTCCGGCCACTCCGGTACCTGTTGCTGCGGTCGCTGCGAGGGCGGCGAGGTTGAGTGCGGCGTTATGGTCCCGGCCGAGGACCAGGCCGCAGGCGTCACATTCGAAGACGCGGCAGCTGAGGGGCAGTTTGGCTTTCACCGCGCCACAGCGGGAGCAGGTCTTCGAGGACGGGAACCAGCGGTCAGCGACCAAAATGCGACCGCCGCGCCGGATGGTCTTGTAGGTGAGCTGGCGGCGGAGCTCCCCGAACGAGGCGTCCGCGATGGATCGGGCGAGTCGCCTGTTGCGGGACATGCCGCGCACGTTGAGATCTTCCACCACGACCGTGCCGTAGTGGCGGGCGAGCTTCGTCGTCTCCTGGTGGAGCAGGTTGGCGCGGAGGTTCGCCACCCGGTGGTGGATCCGGTTGCGTTCGGCGTTTGCCTTCTCCCACCGCTTCGACGGCTCGGTACGGGTGCGATGGTCGGGACCCTGGCGGCGGGACACCTTCCGCGACGCCTTCCGCAGCCGCTTGAGGGCCTGCCGGTAGAACTTCGGGTTCGGGACGTCCAGGGTGTTGCCGCTGCTGTCGGCGGCGACCATCAGCGTCTTCACGCCGACATCGACACCGGCCGCCACATCGGGCAGTGCGGCGGCAGGAAGACGGTCGTGGCGCTCCTCCACCTGGAAAGAAACGAACCAGCGGCCCCGCTCGTACCGGACGGTCGCGGACAGGACCCGCAGTTCGTCCGCCTTCGCCTTCGCCAGGAGCCGCGCGAGGTCCTCATGGACGCGGATCCGCCCGAGGCGGGGCAGGACCACATGCCGACGGTCGTCGATCCGGATCGTGCCGGTGGTGAACCGGCAGGACAGGCGGGCCTTCCGCTTCGACTTGAAGCGGGGGCGCCCCATCCGTGCGCCCTTGCGCTTGCCTTGCTTCGACCTCGCATAGTTGTCGAACGCGACCGACGCGTTGGCCAGGCCGGTGTTGTATGCCTCCTTGGAGTTCTCCGCCCACCAGCCGGACAGGCGCGGGTCGGTGTGCTTGACCGCGTTGAAGGCCTTCCGCAGCGACGGAAGCGACCACGACCGCCACTCGGTGCGCCGCTCTTCCGGGACGCCATAGGTCTCCTCCACCGCACGCTGCGACCAGGAGGCGAACACCCACCGGAGCGCCCAGTTGTAGGCCACCCGCGCCGCGCCGCAGTGCGAACGCAACGCTTGGAACTGGGAGGCGTTCGGGTCCAGAGCGACCTTGTGCGCGAGAACGGCGTACCCCTCGCGCGGCTCGAACTTCTTCACCCGGCGTCCACGTCCTCGGTAGCTGCCCGCACAGCACGCTCGGCGCGGTTGCGTGCGGCACGCCGCCCGTACAGGCGGGCGCACATCGAGGTGAGGACTTCGGTGATGTCGCGCACCAGGTCGTCCGTGGCTTCCCCGGCGTCGAGCACCACGAGACGGCGCCCGGTCGCGGACAGGGCGGCTTCGAGGTGCTCGACACCGAACCGGGCCAGGCGGTCACGGTGCTCCACCACGATCACCGACACCTTCGCGTCGGCAAGGATCCGGTAAGGCTTGCCGCGACAGTCGTTCAGGCCGGAACCGACCTCTTTGACCACCTCGCCCACAGCGAGCCCGAGCCGGTTCGCGCCCTCGACGACACGGGCGGTCTGCCGGTCGAGGTCTGCCTTCTGGTCGGCGGAGGACACACGGCAGTACGCGACCACCCTGCCCTCGGTCCGTGCGGGCGCGTCATCGACGAGCCAGGTACCCGACGCGGCCTGGCGGACGGGGACCGGCATCGTGCCGGCCTTCACCCACCGCCATGCCGTCTGGTAGCTGACGCCCTGCTGACGCGCCCACTCCGAAAACTTCACGTTCTGAATAGAGATGACTACAGAAGGCTACGAATGGCTGCATCCTGAGGAGCTGATATCAGCGCTTCTCGCGGAATGCCTGGACAGACTCCAGACTCCCGGCACGGCGGACGGGACACGTCGCGCGGAAGGGCGAGTTCGGGCGTACTGCGAGGGGTGGCCCGGGGACCGGACTACTCCCTGGGGAGTAACGGCGGGGCGGAGGGCCTACGACGGCTTCCGCGCCGACGCCAGGAGACAGGGCGCGACTACGACAGTGTTCGCGCCGTGGCCAGGAGACAGCGCGGGCCTACGACGGTGTCCGTGCCGTCGCCAGGAGTCGGGTCACGTCGTCCGAGCAGATCGTCAGGGCCGCGCCCACGGTGGCGAGGACGTCCCGTTCGGCGGGGGTGTACGGGCCGTCGGCGAGGGCGATGCGGGCTCCCTGGAGGAGGATCGCCTCGCGGCCCGTCGGGGCGAGGTGCGGGGCCAGCGGGTCCAGGGCCTCGTGGAGCTCTATGGCCAGGCTCGCTCCGCAGGGTTCGCCGAAGAAGCGGCCCGTGTCGGCGGCGAGGGCCTCGACCAGGGCGCCGAGCTGGTCCTCCGTGCAGTCGTCGAAGCCGGCCGAGCGTACGGCCGCGGCGGCGGTCTCCAGGGACGCGCGGGCGCAGCCGCCGCCCGCCGCGAGGACCGCGAGGGCGACGGTGTGGACGGCGTCGCGGAGCATCGCGGAGAAGCGGGTGGTGGTGGGGTGGTCGAGGACGTCGGCGCCGTAGTGGTGCCGGCAGGCGGCGCATTCGACGACGGGCCCCGTCTCGCCGCGCGGGAGTACGGGAACACCCAGAAGAGTGAAGCGGCGTCGGCCCGCGAGCCGCTGGTAGTTGCGGTCGCCTCCGCAGCCGGGGCAGAAGAACTCGCCGTCGCCGACGGTGCTCCACGCCGTACGGGTGCCCAGGATGCGGGGAACCTGAACTGCACGACCGTTTCGTCCCCATCCTGGCAGCACGTCGCACACCTCCGTAACTCCCCCACAGCCTTAAAGGCGTGGGAGGTACCCCCACGGCAACATCGCCGTGCTGGCGTGATGTTAGCCACATTGTCGCGGCTGAGTCAGTACCTAGGACGAGACCTGCTCGTGACCTGCACACGGATTGGCCGGGATACGACCGGGCCCCGCCCGCCTCGAAAGGCGGACGGGGCCGGAAAGAGCCAGGTGAAACGAGGTCAGCGGGCCGCGCGGTTGACGGCGGAGACGACGGCCTTCAGCGAGGCGCGTGTCGTATTCGCGTCGATGCCGATTCCCCACATGACCTTGTCGCCGATCGCGCACTCGATGTACGACGCGGCCTGCGCGGAGGCCCCCTCGCTCATCGTGTGCTCCTGGTAGTCAAGGAGGCGTACGTCGCAACCAATACCTACCAGGGCGTCGAAGAAGGCGGAGATCGGACCGTTGCCGGTGCCGCTCAGGACGGTGTCCGCGCCGTCGACCGTGGCCTCGACGGTCAGCGTGTCCACGCCGTCCTTGTCCGTGGTGGACTGGCCGGTCCTGACCTGGATACGGCCCCACGGGTTGCCGGGGTTGGGCAGGTACTCGTCCTGGAAGGTCGCCCAGATGTCCTTGGGCGTGACCTCGCCGCCCTCGGCGTCCGTCTTCTGCTGGATGAGCTTCGAGAACTCGATCTGCATCCGGCGCGGCAGGTCCAGTTTGTGGTCGTTCTTCAGGACGTACGCGATACCGCCCTTGCCCGACTGCGAGTTGACGCGGATGACGGCCTCGTAGGAGCGGCCGACGTCCTTGGGGTCGATGGGCAGGTACGGGACGGCCCACTCGATGTCGTCGACGGTGACGCCCTTGGCGGCCGCGTCGGCCTCCATCGCGTCGAAGCCCTTCTTGATGGCGTCCTGGTGGGAGCCGGAGAAGGACGTGTAGACCAGGTCGCCCACGTACGGGTGGCGCGCGTGGACCTCCATCTGGTTGCAGTACTCCCACGTACGGCGGATCTCGTCGATGTCCGAGAAGTCGATCTGCGGGTCGACGCCCTGCGAGAACAGGTTCATGCCCAGGGTGACCAGGTCGACGTTGCCGGTGCGCTCACCCTGGCCGAACAGGCAGCCCTCGACGCGGTCGGCGCCGGCCATCAGCGCCAGCTCGGCGGCGGCGACGGCCGTACCGCGGTCGTTGTGGGGGTGGATCGACAGGCAGACGTACTCGCGGCGGGACAGGTGACGGCCCATCCACTCGAACCGGTCCGCGTGCGTGGAGGGGGTCGAACGCTCCACCGTGGCGGGCAGGTTGAGGATGATCTCGCGGCCCGGACCGGGCTGCCAGACGTCCATGACCGCCTCGCAGACCTCCAGGGCGAAGTCCAGCTCGGTGTCGGTGAAGATCTCGGGGCTGTACTGGTACCCGAACTCGGTCTCGGGGCCCAGCAGTTTCTCCGCGTACTCGACGACCAGGCGCGTGCCGTCGACGGCGATCTGCTTGATGTCGTCCTTGGAACCGCGGAAGACGACACGGCGGAAGACCGGGGCGGTGGCGTTGTACAGGTGCACGTTGGCGCGCTTGGCGCCCTTCAGCGACTCGACGGTCCGCTCGATCAGGTCCTCGCGGGCCTGGGTCAGTACGGAGATCGTGACGTCGTCCGGGATCGCGGTCTCGTCCTCGACGATCGAGCGGACGAAGTCGAAGTCCGTCTGGCCCGACGCCGGGAAGCCGACCTCGATCTCCTTGTAGCCCATCTTCACCAGCAGGTCGAACATCTCGCGCTTGCGCGCGGGCGACATGGGGTCGATCAGGGCCTGGTTGCCGTCGCGCAGATCCGTGGAGAGCCAGCGGGGGGCGACGGTGATCCGGTTGTTCGGCCAGTCGCGGTCGGAGATGTCGACCTGCTCGTACTGCCCGTACTTGTGGACCGGCATCGACGTGGGACGCTGGCGGTTCGGGCGCGTGGGCTGGCTGCTGTGGCTGTTCGCCATGATGCGTAGGCTCCTCAGGATGTCCGAAAGGACGGCCGACGGCGCAACGCCAGACTCCGCGGGGAGGGGGTCGGCCTCGACTACAGACCCTCGCCGCGGCAGCTAAGGAGAAGCAGCCCGAAACGCATGATGCTCCGCAGCCTAGCGGAGCGGCGCTCCGTACGGAGGGCTGTATCAGTATGCGGGATCACACTCCCCATAAGGTACAAAAAGTGCGCCATACCACTTCCGGGCGGAATCCCAGGCTCCTTATCTCCGCATTTCACCAATCATGGTTGCACGTAGTGACATTGAAGTCACTCAGTGCAAGGGTGCCGGGCATGACGACCAACGGGGGCTTCGAGCCCGTTCACTGCACCATCGTGCCGCCCCACATCCTCGACAAGCTCGCCCAGCACGAGGACCCGGCGCTCTCCGGTCCCGCGCGCCAGACCCTGGAGCGCGACGCGTACGAGCGCACCCACCGGCGGCTGACGACCGTCCTCGGCGCGCCGGCCGTGCCCGCGCCCGCGGGGGCCGACGAGCGCACACCGCACCGCACGATCTACGACGCCCGCCACCGCCAGGACCTCCCCGGCAAGAAGGTCCGCGGCGAGGGCGACAAGCCGGGCAAGGACGCCACGGTCAACCGCGCGTACGCCGGCCTCGGCGCGACCTTCGACCTCTACCTGAACGCCTACCACCGCACCTCGATCAACGGCGAGGGCCTGCCGCTCGACGCGACCGTGCACTTCGACACGAACTACAACAACGCCTTCTGGAACGGCGAGCAGATGGTGTTCGGCGACGGCGACGGCGAGATCTTCCTCGACTTCACCATCCCGGTCGACGTCATCGGCCACGAGCTGACCCACGGCGTCACCCAGTACACGGCGAACCTCACCTACTTCGGCCAGCCGGGCGCCCTGAACGAGTCCATGTCGGACGTCTTCGGCTCACTGATCAAGCAGTACACGCTGGGCCAGACCGCCACCGAGGCCGACTGGCTGATCGGCGCGGGACTGCTCGCCCCGCGGATCACCGGCACCGCCCTGCGCTCCATGAAGGCACCGGGCACCGCGTACGACGACCACGTCCTCGGCAAGGACCCGCAGCCCGGGACGATGGACGGCTACGTCAGCACCGGCCGCGACAACGGCGGCGTCCACATCAACTCCGGCATCCCCAACCACGCCTTCTACCTGGTCGCCCAGGCCCTCGGCGGCCACGCGTGGGAGCGGGCCGGACAGATCTGGTACGACGTCCTCACCGGCGGGGAACTGCCCCAGCAGGCCCTCTTCCCGGACTTCGCGCGGCTCACGCTCGCCGCGGCGCGGAACCGGTACAACGACGGGGAGGAACTGCTGGCCGTGACGAAGGCCTGGGAACAGGTCGGCGTCCCGTCCGCGTAGCCCCGGGCGGACCGGCGGCCCGGGACCCGTACCTCCCGGACCCGCGGCCCGAAGGCCTGGCCCCGGGCACCCGACTCGTACTAGACAGGACCCATGCGTATCGAAGTGCGGCGCACGGGCGGGTTCGCGGGCATCGAGCGCCATGGCGAGGTGGACACCTCGGCACGGCCCGACGCCCCCGAGTGGCACGCCCTGGCCGAGCGGGCGCTCGCCGCCGGCCGGGGCACGCCCCCGGCCGGCGTCCCGGACGGCTTCAGCTATCGGATCACCGTGGACGGGAAGACGGTCTACGCCGCCGACCCGGCACTGACGGAGGAGCAGCGCGAGCTGATCTCACGGGTACTGAAGGAGGGCGCCTGACGGAGGACGCCCACGGTCCGGCAGGGAACGTCCGTCGAAGGGCGTCTGACGGAGACACCTCACGGTCCGGCGGAGGGCACCTCACGGCCTGACGGGGAAACGCCCGGCAGGGAACGCCTGACCAAGGACGCCGAACGCGGTCACGCCGAACCGTTGACTTCCGTTACCACCGGTACAGATGATCGCGCGCATGGCGACGAACCCCCTCCCGCAGTTCCCGTCCGGCTTCCTCTGGGGCGTGTCCACCTCCGCCCACCAGATCGAGGGGGCCGTGGCCGAACGCGCCCCCTCGGTGTGGGACGCCTTCGGCGCCGGGCCCGGACACATCAAGGACGGCTCCACGGCGGCGGTGGCCTGCGACCACTTCCACCGCTACCCCGAGGACGTGGCACTCCTCGCCGGCCTCGGCGTGGACGCGTACCGCTTCTCCGTCTCCTGGCCCCGGGTGAACTCCCCCGGCGGCCTCGACTTCTACGACCGGCTGGTCGACGCCCTGTGCGCCGCCGGTGTACGGCCCGTGCCGACCCTCTTCCACTGGGACCTGCCGGCGGAGCTGGACTGGCTGGACAGGGACACCGCCGAGCGGTTCGCCGAGTACACCTCGGTCGTCGCCGGACGCCTCGGCGACCGCGTCAAGAAGTGGATCACCCTCAACGAACCCGCCGAGCACACCCTGCTGGGCCACGCCCTCGGCGCGCACGCCCCCGGCAAGCAGCTCCTGTTCGACGCGCTGCCGGTGGCCCACCACCAGCTCCTCGCCCACGGTCTCGCCGTACGGGCCCTGCGCGCGGCCGGCGCCGGCGACATCGGGATCGCCAACTCGCACGGCCCGACCTGGGCGGCCTCGGACCGTACCGAGGACGTGGAGGCGGCCGACTTCTACGACCTGCTGCTCAACCGCCTGTTCGCCGACCCCGTCCTGCTCGGCCGGTACCCCGAAGGCATCGGCGAGTTGATGCCCGGCGACGTCGAGGCGGACCTGAAGATCATCGGCGAGCCGGTCGACTGGTACGGGATCAACTACTACCAGCCGACCAAGGTGGGCGCTCCCGAGGGCGCGGAGATCGAGTTCAGCGGACTCACGCTGCCCGCCGAACTCCCCTTCACCGTCAAGGAACTGGAGGGCTACCCGGTCACCGACTTCGGCTGGCCGGTGGTGCCCGAGGGGCTCACCGAGCTGCTGACCGGCTTCCGCGAGCGCTACGGAGACCGGCTCCCGCCCGTCGTCATCACCGAGAACGGCTGCTCGTACGAAGGCATCGACGACCAGGAGCGGATCGCCTTCCTGGACGGTCATGTCCGGGCGCTGCACCGGGCGTTGGAGCAGGGCGTCGACGTACGCGGCTACTTCGTCTGGTCGTTGATGGACAACTTCGAGTGGGCGGAGGGGTACGCGCGCCGCTTCGGTCTCGTGCACGTCGACTTCGACACGCTGGAGCGGACCCCGAAGGCGTCGTACGACTGGCTGCGGGACGCCCTGCGGGCCCAGAGATGACCGCGGCCGACCACCCGGTCATACCCGTGGCCGCCCTCGCCGAGCCCGTCGAACGGGTCGGCCGGGGCTGGACCTCCGCGCTCTCGCTCGCCAACGGGGCGATCTGGGTGGGCTGGTACGGCCCGCTGCAGATCCTGCTCGCCTCCCAGGCCGAGGACTTCGCGCCCGGCACCGGCATGTCCAAGGAGGCGATGCTGGCCTGGGTGACGGGTGCGGGCGCGGTCGTCTCGCTGGTCGCCAACCCGCTCTTCGGCGCGCTGTCCGACCGTACGACCGCGCGCCGGGGCCGCCGTACGCCGTGGATCGTGGCCGGAGCGGCCGGCGGAGCGCTGTCCCTGCTGCTCCTCGCGGGAGCGGGCGGCGTGTGGACGATGGCGGCGGCCTGGTGCCTGGTCCAGCTGACCCTGAACGCCGCGTTCGCCGCGGTCACCGCCGCCGTCCCCGACCGGGTGCCGCGGCTCCAGCGCGGTTCCGTGGGCGGCTGGCTGGGCGCGGCGCAGATCCTCGGCGTGGTCGGCGGCACGGGACTCGCGACGGTGGCCGGGGGCACCGGCGGCGGATACGCGGCGTGCGCGGTGTTCACCCTGGTCGGCGTCCTGCCCTACGTCCTCCGCTACCCGGACCTGCGCCTGCCGGAGTCGGCCCGCCCGCCCTGGTCCGGACGCGCGTTCCTCGCCTCCTTCCGGCTGAGCCCGCGCGAGCACCCCGACCTGGCGTGGGCCTGGCTGACCCGCTTCCTGATCAACCTCAGCAACGCCCTCGTCCTGCTGTACCTGCTCTACTACCTGCGCGACCGGCTGCGCTACGGCGACCCCGAGCAGGGTGTCCTGATCCTCACGGCGGTGAACGGGGTCACGCTGCTGGCCACCGTCGTGGTGGGCGGGGTGTGGTCGGACCGGCTGGGCCGCCGCAAGCCGTTCGTGATCTGGTCCGGCGTCCTGATGGCGGTGGCCACGGCGGTACTGGCCGGCTGGCAGACCTGGCCCGGCGCGATCGCCGCCGCGGCCGTCCTCGGCATCGGCTTCGGCGTCTTCACCTCCGTCGACTTCGCCCTGATGACCGACGTCCTGCCGAAGGCCCTGGACCGCGGCAAGGACCTCGGCGTCATCAACATCGCCAACGCCCTCCCCCAGGTCGCGGCCCCCGTGCTGGCGGCCCCGATCGTGACGTACCTGGGCGGCTACCGGGTCCTCTACCTGACCGCGGCGGTGATCGGCCTCGCGGGGGCGGTACTGGTGGGGCGGATCAAGGGGGTGGACTGAGCGGCCCGGGTCCAACTTCGGCCACTTTCCACGACCGTTGAAGGAAAGGGTCCGCTTCCCTTGCAATCGTGAGGCTCCCGCGCCTCAATGGAACCGCACATTCCGACGGACCGTCGGTTACGCCTCCGCACGGCGTCCCGCACCCCACGCGCGGACGGTCCGCGTACACGTCTCCCCGCACCCTCACCGGGCACAGAGGTGAGGAGCCCGTGTGCCCGGACCAGGGCGGACGGCCCCGTCCCGACCATCCCCACATGGCAATTCCCCCACAAGGGAAGGGATTTCGATGAGAGGCAAGCGACTCGGAACCGTCGCGGCGTTAGCCGCCGGCACCCTCGCCGTGACCGGTCTGGCCTTCGCGCCGACCGCCGCGGCTGTCACTCCCCAGACGGCCACCATCAACGCGACCTGCACCCTGGGCGGCGGCGGTGCGGCCACCCTCACGGCCACGCAGGACGGCACGGCCGCGACCATCACCCTCAGCTCCACCACCATCACGTCCCCGCTCCCCCTCGCCGCGAACTCGGTCACCTCCACGCTGACCCTGGTGAACGCGAGCGGCGGGACCACCGCCTTCAGCGGCAAGAAGAACCCCGCGATCGCCGCGGGCGGCGGAGTCTCGGTAGGCCCCCTCGACGGCACCGTCGCCTCCGGCGACAGCCTGGAGACCTACGGCGGCTCCCTGAAGATGGTGGTCTTCGGCATCACCATCACCTGCACGACGGACGCGCCGCAGTCCCCGGGCCCGTTCGTCTTCGACTGACCCACCGCGCCATGACGTGACGAGGGCCGGTGCCGCCCGCGCGCAGCGGCACCGGCTCTCCCGCTCAACCACCCTGCGGGCGGCTCGGGTTGGCGACCACGCAGGCAACCAGGTCGACAACCGGATCGACAGCCGGCTCGATGACCATGACAGAAACTGATGGCCCATCAGTCGGTGCGCCGGGACTCCATTGACTTCTCACACGACCCGCACATCAATGGCCCCCTGTCGGCGCAGACGAGCCGCTGCGCCCGCATCCCTCAGGAGGGGGCAACAACCATGTCAACCACGGGTCCGACAACCCGAAGACGCCGCCTCGCGGCACTGCTCGGGGCGACCGTACTCGCGCTCACCGCGGGAGGCGCGCTGGCCGCCCCGGCCGGAGCCGCGCCCACGAACGTGGACTTCGCCACGCACTGCATCCCGCCGGCGATCGCGGGCCTCCCGCCGATCGACGGCACCACCACCGCGAAGATCACGGTGGACAACGCGAGTCCGAAGGTCGGCGACACGGTCACCGTGACCTACACGGTGGTCACGCCCGCCGCGAGCAACCCCACCGACCTCGCCCTGCCGGCCGACATCATGACGCCGACCGGCAAGGTCACCGTCGGCGGTGCGCAGACGGGCAGCGTCACGGTCGCGGGGCCGAAGAAGAACGACCCGGTGCCGGGGCGAGGCGCCTTCCCGTCGTTCTCCATGACCGGCACGTTCACGGTCACCGCTCCCGGCGCGATCACTCTCTCGCCCGGCGACTACAACATCCACACCAGCTACATCCTGGAACTGGACACCCCGTGCACGGTCACCAACCCGCCCGCCCCGGTGTCGGAGACGGTCACCGCGACGGGCGGCGGACAGACCAACACCCGGGCCATCCAGCTCGGTTCGGCCTCCGGGAACCCCGGTGACAGCGTGACCGTCACCGGCAGCGACTTCACCCCGGGCGCCGCTGTGACCCTGGCCGGACGGTCCGGGGCCACCCAGACCGCCGACACGGCGACCGTGACCGCGAACGCCCAGGGTTCCTTCAGCGGCTCGCTCACCGTCAACGACAAGACGACGACCGGCGTGGTCGCGTACGAGGGAGGAAGCTGGAACGCGGACACCGGCGCGGGCCCCGCCGCGTATGTCGTCAACGACAACACACCAGTCCCGGACGGCAGTCAGAAGCTCACCACCACGGTGAAGGCGGGCACGCTGTCGATGACCCAGGCCGGGGACGCCGTCGCGCTGTCGGCGGTCGACTTCGGCAAGGGCGGTGCCTCCACGGGCGCCCTGCGGACGGTGACGGTCAAGGACTTCCGCGGCGGACCCGCGGGCTGGTCCCTGACCGGCAAGGTCACCGACTTCACCGGCCCCGGCGCGAAGATCGACGCCGGTGCCCTGAGCTGGACCCCGGCCTGCGCCACGAAGGCCGGCAGCCCGAGCACCTGCCAGGCCGGTTCGTCCGGCGCGGTGGGCACCTCGGGGGCGACGCTGGCGTCCACCCCCAACGGGACGCTCACCGGTGGTGAGTTCACCGTCGACGCCGGACTGTCGCTGAACGTACCGGAGTTCACGCCTCCCGGCTCCTACTCCGGCGTGCTCACGCTGACGCTCAGCTGACCGGTCCGCCACTCGACCGGTCCGTCCCACCCCGGTGGCCGGGCGCGCACCCGCCCGTCCACCTGGTCCGCCCACGTCGCCCATGCCGTCCGCGGGGGTCCGCACCCATGCGCAAGCCGTACGCCCTCCTCCTGGGCCTGTTCACCGCTTTCCTGGCCTTCTCCGCCTTCCTGGCGACTCCCTCGTACGCGGCCGACAACGGCAGCTGGTCGGTCTACCCCGTGTCCTCGCGCATCGCCGCGCGGCCGTACTTCTACCTCTCCGCCGACCCCGGCCAGACCCTCCGGGACAAGGTCACCGTCGCCAACAAGACCGGCGGTCCGCTGACCTTCCGGCTGTACGCGGCCGACGCCTACAACACCGCGCGCGACGGCGGTTTCGCCGTGCGCACGCTGAAGGAGACACAGCGCGGGGTGGGGGCATGGGCCCGGCCCGACCGCTCCCGGGTCACCGTGCCCGCGCACGGCGAGGTCACCGTGCCGTTCACGCTCCGGGTCCCGGATCGTGCCGAACCCGGCGACCATCCGGGCGCGCTGGTCGCGCTCGACGAACGGATCGAGCCGGGTGCGAACGCCCTCTCGGTGGGGGTGCAACGAGCCGTGGCCGCCCGGGTGTACCTCCGGGTCGGCGGGCCGACGGTCCCCGCCCTCGCCGTGGAGAAGGTCCACCTCACCCACCACCAGCCGCTGGTCCCCGGCACGGGCTCCGGCACGGCGACCGTCTCGTACACCCTCCACAACACGGGCAACGTGACACTGAACCCGAAGGTGCGCCTGAGGGCCGAGGGCCTCTTCGGGCGGACCCTGCTGTCCCGCGACCTCACGGGCATCCCCTCGGAACTGCTCCCGGGCCAGCGGGTCCGGCTCACCGCGCCCTGGCACGGGTCGCCCCAACTCGACTGGGGCGATGTGACGTTGACGGCCAGCGCGCCGGGGACCCGGGAGTCGGCGAGCGTGTCGTTCCTCGCGCTGCCCTGGCTGGTGGCCGTGCTGCTGGGAGCCGCGTTAGCCGCGGCGGTGGTGACGGTCAGAGCGCGTCGGGCCCGCGTTCGCCCGTCCGTACCCGTACGACCGTCTCCACGGGTACGGACCACACCTTTCCGTCCCCGATCTTCCCGGTCTGCGCGGCCTTCACCACCGCGTCGATGACCGCGTCGGCCACCGCGTCCTCGACGACGACCTCGATCCGGACCTTGGGGACCAGGTCGACCCGGTACTCGGCGCCGCGGTACACCTCGGTGTGCCCGCGCTGACGCCCGTACCCGCTGGCCTCGGTGACGGTCAGCCCGTGCACGCCGAGTTCCTGCAGGGCGGTCTTGACCTCGTCGAGGCGGTGCGGCTTGACGACGGCGGTGATGAGCTTCATGCCTGGGGCTTTACCTTCTGCGCGGTGGGAAGGGACGACGACACCGGGGCGCCGTGGCCCAGGACCCCGTGATCGTAGGCGCTCTCGGCGTGCACCGTAAGGTCCAGGCCGGTCTGCTCGTGCTCCTCGTCCGCGCGCAGGCCGATGAGCCGGTCGAGCAGCTTGCCGATGCCGTACGTGGCGGCGAACGCGTACGACCCGACGGCCAGCACACCGACCAGCTGCCGGCCGAGCTGGCCGAGCCCGCCGCCGTACAGCAGCCCCTCGATCCCGCCCGTCATCCCGTGGACCGCGAAGACCCCGATGAGCAGCGTGCCGATGACACCGCCGACCAGATGGACGCCGACGACGTCCAGCGAGTCGTCGTAGTTCAGCTTGAACTTCCAGCTCACGGCGTACGAGCACACGACGCCGGCGGCGAGCCCGACGGCGAGCGCGCCCAGCAGGGACACCGACCCGCAGGACGGGGTGATGGCCACCAGACCGGCGACCGCGCCGGAGGCGGCGCCCAGCGTGGTCGGGTGGCCGTCGCGCCGCTGCTCGACGAGAAGCCAGCCGAGCAGGCCCGTGCAGCCGGCGGTGAGGGTGTTGAGGAAGACCGCGGCGGCCAGACCGTTGGCGCCGAGGGCGGACCCGGCGTTGAAGCCGAACCAGCCGAACCAGAGGAGACCGGCGCCGAGCATGACCATGGGCAGGTTGTGCGGGCGCATGGCGTCCTTCTTGAAGCCGAGCCGCGGCCCGAGGACCAGACACAGCGCGAGCCCGGAGGCGCCCGAGGTGATCTCGACCGGCATACCGCCCGCGAAGTCGAGCGCGCCGAGGCCGTCGCGGATCCAGCCGCCCGGACCCCACACCCAGTGCGCGACGGGAACGTATACGAGCAGCGCCCAGACGGGCACGAAGACGAGCCAGGCCCCGAACTTCGCCCGGTCGGCGACCGCCCCGCTGATCAGCGCGGCGGTGATGATCGCGAAGGTGAGCTGGAAGGTGGCGAAGAGCAGGGTGGGGACGCTGCCCGTCACGCTGTCCGGCCCGAGCCCGGCCATCCCCGCGTGCCGCAGCCCGCCGACGAGCCCGCCGAACGCGTCCTGGCCGAACACGAGGGAGTATCCGGCCGTCAGCCAGACCACCGTGACCAGGGCGATCGACACGAAGCTCATCATGAGCATGTTGAGCACGCTCTTCGCGCGGACCATGCCGCCGTAGAACAGTGCGAGGCCGGGCGTCATCAGGAGGACGAGCGCGGTGGCGGCGAGCAGCCAGGCTGTGTCGCCGGTGTCGATCCGGGCAGCGGCCAGGGTCACGGTCTCTCCAACGGGGTGGGGGCGTCGTCAGAGCGTCATGGGCGCGCATTTCCGGATGCGCACACCCGCGTTTCCGCTGTGTTTCATTGCGCCGCCATTTCCGAATCCTCACAGATGAGGTGTCCGGCGCGCGGCGCCGGAACGCCCGGCGGGCGAGTCCTCGACGCCCTGTGCGCGGGTGCCAAAACGCCCGTCTCCCGGCTATCGAACAGCTTGGTACGGCGGGCGCCCGACGATCAGGGAGAATGGGCGCCATGAGCGTTCGCAACCAGTCATCCGAGCCGTCCGAGGCAGTGGGGAACCACCGCGCCGGCTTCGCCTGTTTCGTGGGCCGCCCCAACGCGGGCAAGTCCACCCTCACGAACGCTCTGGTCGGCCAGAAGGTGGCGATCACCGCGAACCAGCCGCAGACCACGCGGCACACCGTGCGGGGCATCGTGCACCGGCCCGACGCGCAGCTGATCCTCGTCGACACCCCCGGCCTGCACAAACCGCGCACCCTGCTGGGCGAGCGGCTCAACGACATCGTCCGCACCACCTGGGCCGAGGTCGACGTGATCGGCTTCTGCCTGCCCGCGAACGAGAAGCTCGGCCCGGGTGACCGTTTCATCGCGAAGGAACTGGCGTCGATCAAGAAGACGCCGAAGATCGCGATCGTCACGAAGACCGACCTCGTCGACAGCAAGACGCTCGCCGAGCAGCTCATCGCGATCGACCAGCTCGGCCGGGAGCTCGGGTTCGAGTGGGCCGAGATCGTCCCGGTGTCGGCGGTGGGCGACTCGCAGGTGGGTCTGCTGGCCGATCTGATCGTCCCGCTGCTGCCGGAGGGGCCCGCCCTCTACCCCGAGGGTGACCTGACGGACGAGCCGGAGCAGGTCATGATCGCGGAGCTGATCCGTGAGGCCGCCCTGGAGGGCGTCCGCGACGAGCTTCCGCACTCCATCGCCGTCGTGGTCGAGGAGATGCTGCCGCGCGAGGACCGCCCGGCCGACAAGCCGCTCCTGGACATCCACGCCTTCGTCTACATCGAGCGCCCCAGCCAGAAGGGCATCATCATCGGCCCCAAGGGCAAGCGCCTGAAGGACGTCGGCATCAAGTCCCGCAAGCAGATCGAGGCACTGCTCGGCACACCGGTCTTCCTCGACCTCCATGTGAAGGTCGCCAAGGACTGGCAGCGCGACCCCCGGCAGCTGCGCAAGCTCGGTTTCTGAGCGGTCTCGGCCCCTGAAGGCACGACGGACGGCCCGTTCTCCGGGCCGTCCGTCGTTTCCGAAAAGGGGAGAAGGCCGCCTCGGTCTGCCCGTCAGCCCGCCGTCACCGTCACGCGTACGACACCGTCGAGCCCGGCCAGCAGCACCGGCGTCCCGGGCCCGCCGAGGTCCCGTACGGCCGCGCGGTCCGCGTCCGTGACGGCCTCCGCCTCGGACACCACGGCCGCCGACTCCAGTGACTTCGCCCCGGACGCCACGGCCATCGCCACGGCCGTCCGCAGGGCGCTCAGCCGCAGGGACTCAAGCTCCACGGTCCCGGCGACGTAGGTACGCCCCGTCTCGTCACGTACGGCCGCGCCCTCGGGCACACCGTTGCGGGCCCGCGCGGAACGGGCCAGGGTGACGATCTTGCGGTCCTCGGGGTCGAGCGCGCTGCTGTCGGTCATGACCAGAGCATACGAAGTGCCGGTGCCCGCCCCCGCCGAAGGGTCAGCCCCGCCCACCGGATACCTCGGCCCGCGGCGGGGTACGGGCCCGCCGGCCGGTCAGGGACGGTCGAGGCGCAGTCGCTCGGCCCGTGGCAGGCCGGCCACGACGAGGTCGTACGAATCCTCGATGAGCTCCCGGACCAGGCGGTCCGGGAGTTCGCCGTCGACGGTCACCGTGTTCCAGTGCCGCTTGTTCATGTGATAGCCGGAGATGATCAGCCCGGGGTGCTGTTCGCGCAGCCTGATCGCGTCCTGCGGGTCGCACTTGAGGTTGACCTTGAGCGGGCGCCCGTCCAGGTTCGTCAGGGCGAAGACCTTGCCCAGCACCTTGAAGACCGAGGTCTCGGGGTTGAACGGGAAGTCCTCGACGGTCGCGTTGAAGGACAGGCAGAACGCGCGCAGCCGCTGCGGGGTCACTCCGGCTTGTCCTCCTCGGTCGGCCCGGCCGGGCCGACCGGCTCGACGAGGACCGTGACGATCTTGTTCCGGCGGCCTGCCGCGGCCTCCGCGGTCAGCCGCAGCTCGCGCCCGTCGGGCAGTTCGACCACCGAGGAGGCACCGGCGATGGGGACGCGTCCCAGCGCCTTGGCGAGCAGTCCGCCGACGGTCTCCACGTCCTCGTCGTCGTACGCCTCGAAGCCGTACAGCTCACCGAGGTCGCCGATGTCGAGGCGGGCGGTCACCCGGAAGCTGTCGCCGCCGAGCTCCTGGACGGGCGGCAGTTCGCGGTCGTACTCGTCGGTGATCTCGCCGACGATCTCCTCGAGGATGTCCTCGATGGTGACGATGCCGGCCGTGCCGCCGTACTCGTCGATGACGACGGCGACGTGATTGCGCTCCTGCTGCATCTCGCGCAGCAGATCGCCGGCGTTCTTGGTGTCGGGCACGAACGCGGCCGGGCGCATGGCCGTGGACACGAGCTCGGACTCGGCGTCCCGGCTGATGTGGGTCTTGCGGGCCAGGTCCTTGAGGTAGACGATCCCGACGATGTCGTCCTCGTTCTCCCCGGTGACGGGTATGCGCGAGAAGCCCGAGCGCAGGGCGAGGGTGAGGGCCTGCCGGATGGTCTTGTAGCGCTCGATGACGACGAGGTCCGTGCGGGGCACCATGACCTCGCGCACGAGGGTGTCGCCGAGTTCGAAGACGGAGTGCACCATGCGGCGCTCGTCGTCCTCGATGAGGGACTCCTTCTCGGCGAGGTCGACCATCGCCCGCAGTTCCGCCTCGGAGGCGAACGGGCCGCGCCTGAAGCCCTTGCCGGGTGTCAGCGCGTTGCCGATCAGGATCAGCAGCGGCGGGATCGGACCCATGATCCGGGCCAGCGGCAGCAGGACGTACGCCGCCGCCGTCGCGGTGTTCAGGGGGTGCTGGCGGCCGATGGTGCGCGGGGAGACGCCGACCGCGACGTACGACACGAGGACCATGACGGCGATGGCGACCGCGAGGGCCTGCCAGGTCCGGTCGAACTCCTTCAGGCAGGCGAAGACGACGAGCGCGGCGGCCGCCATCTCGCAGGCCACGCGGACCAGCAGCGCCACGTTCAGATACCGCGTCGGGTCGGCGGTGACCTGCGCGAGCTTGGCGCTGCCCCGTCGGCCGCTGCGGACCGCCTCCTCGGCGCGGAAGCTGGAGACGCGCGCGAGGCCCGCCTCCGCGCAGGCGGCGAGCCAGGCGACGACGACCAGCGTGATGGCACCGATGACCAGCTGTGGGCTCATGACACGGTCGGGGCCGGAGAGGGACCCGTGATGCCCTTCTCCGTGCGCCAGCCGTCCACGATGGCGGCCTGGAGGCCGAACATCTCGGCCTTCTCGTCGGCTTCCTCGTGGTCGTAGCCGAGCAGGTGCAGCACGCCGTGGACGGTGAGCAGTTGGAGCTCCTCGTCCATGGTGTGCTGCGTCGGAGCGTCCTTGCCCTGCTGCTCGGCGACCTCGGGGCAGAGCACGATGTCGCCGAGCAGTCCCTGCGGCGGCTCGTCGTCGTCCTTCGACGGCGGACGCAGCTCGTCCATCGGGAAGGACATGACGTCCGTCGGTCCGGGCAGGTCCATCCACTGGATGTGCAACTGCTCCATGGCGTCGGTGTCCACGACGATCACCGAGAGCTCGGAGAGCGGGTGGATGCGCATCCGTGCGAGCGCGTAGCGGGCGATGTCGAGGATCGCCTGCTCGTCGACCTCGGTTCCGGACTCGTTGTTGACGTCGATCGACATGGCGGTGCTGGTCTACTTCCCTTTGTGGCCCCGGCTCTTGTGGGAGCCGTTCTCGGTGCCGTTCTCGCTGTCGTACTTCTCGTACGCGTCGACGATACGGCCGACCAGCTTGTGCCGGACGACATCCTGGGACGTGAGCCGCGAGAAGTGGACGTCGTCGACACCCTCCAGGATGTCCTGGACCTGCCGCAGACCCGACGTCGTACCGCTCGGCAGGTCGACCTGTGTCACGTCACCCGTGATCACGATCTTCGACTCGAAGCCGAGCCGGGTGAGGAACATCTTCATCTGCTCGGGGCTCGTGTTCTGGGCCTCGTCCAGGATGATGAAAGCATCATTCAGAGTCCTGCCGCGCATGTAAGCAAGCGGCGCGACCTCGATCGTCCCCGAAGCCATCAGTTTCGGGATCGAGTCCGGGTCGAGCATGTCGTGCAGCGCGTCGTAGAGCGGGCGCAGGTACGGGTCGATCTTCTCGTAGAGCGTGCCGGGCAGGAAGCCGAGCCGCTCGCCGGCCTCGACCGCCGGGCGGGTCAGGATGATCCGGTTGACCTGCTTGAGCTGGAGCGCCTGGACGGCCTTCGCCATGGCGAGGTACGTCTTGCCGGTACCGGCGGGGCCGATGCCGAACACGATGGTGTGCTTGTCTATGGCGTCGACGTAGCGCTTCTGGTTGAGCGTCTTGGGGCGGATGGTGCGACCGCGCGAGGACAGGATGTTCTGCGTGAGCACTTCGGCCGGGGTCTCCTGGCCGTCGCCCTCCCCGTTCCCGCTCGCCCTGAGCATGGCGATCGAGCGTTCCACTGCGTCCTCCGTCATGGGCTGCCCCGTGCGGAGCACCAGCATCATCTCGTCGAACAGGCGCTGGACGAGAGCGACTTCACCGGCGTCGCCTGCCGCACTGATCTCGTTTCCCCGGACGTGGATGTCGGCCGCCGGGAAGGCCTTCTCGATCACGCGCAGCAGGGCGTCTCCGGAACCCAGCACCGTCACCATGGGGTGCTTGGCCGGGACGGTGAAGTGCGCGCGCGCCTGCCCCTGAGCGGGGCCGTGAGCTGTGGGTGTCTGAGTCATGGGCCGGCTCTGTAGGCCTGCGTATCCTCCTCGGTCGGCACGCTTGCCACACGGGCAGCCTTGCGGTTCCCAGCGTACGTCGCGGCACTCCCGGAGCCGTAGGGCTTTTCCTCAGGTCACGAGGTCGTGACCTGAGGGCGCGCCGGGACCTGGGGACGCGCCGACCGCACGACCGGGTGGCCTTCACGATGGGGTGACCTCGGGACCGGTTCGATTCACGAGCGCGTGGCCTCACGACCGGGCGGCCTCACGCCGAGCGGCCGAAACCGATCGTCGGCACCGCCCGGCGCAGCGGCCAGGGGCGGGTGACCTCGGGGAGCAGTCCCTCCAGGAAGGCGTACCTGCTGAGAGCCGCCGGATCCTGGTCGTCGACCGACTGGACCCGGCGCCACCAGGCGGCGATCTCCGACCAGCCGGGCGCCGACAGTGATCCGCCGAACTCCTGGACGGAGAGCGCGGCGGTCAGCCCGGCGAAGGCGAGACGGTCGGCGAGCGGCCAGTCGGCCAGGGTTCCCATGACGAATCCGGCGACGAAGACGTCACCGGCGCCCGTGGGATCCAGCGCCTCGACGGCGATCGCCGGAACCTCGGCACTCTCACCGGAGCGGCCGTCCACGGCGTAGGCGCCCTCGGCTCCCAGGGTGACGACGGCCAGCGGTACGTGTTCGGCCAGGGCGTGCGCAGCCGAGCGCGGGCAGTCGGCGCCGGTGTAGCGCATGGCCTCCTCGGCGTTCGGCAGGAACGCCTCGCAGTGCGCCAGATCGGCGAGGCCCGCGAGGTCCCAGCGGCCGGTGTCGTCCCAGCCGACGTCCGCGAAGATCCGGGTGCCCAGGCTCGCGGCCTGTGCGATCCAGGGCGCGCGGACTCCCGGGGTCAGCGAGGCGACGGCGGCACGCGCGCGTGGCGGGCGGTCCGGGGCGGGCTCCTCGTACGGCGGCTCGTGCCCGTGGCTGACCATGGTCCGCTCGCCCTCGTACGCCATCGACACGGTGACCGGCGAGTGCCAGTCGGGCACGGTCCGCGACGGCGCCAGGTCGATGCCCTCGCCCTGTTCCAGGGCGTCCCAGCAGTACTCCCCGTAGTGGTCGTCCCCGAAGGCGGCGGCGAGGGAGGTCTTCAGGCCCAGCCGGGCGAGGGCGGTCGCCATGTTCGCGACGCCGCCGGGACTCGAACCCATGCCGCGCGCCCAGGACTCGGTGCCGCGTACGGGGGCGGAGTCGAGCCCGGTGAAGATGATGTCCAAGAAGACGGTGCCCGTGAGATAGACGTCCCAGGGCGGGTCTCCGGCCGCGCGCAGCCCGGCGAGCGGGTCGACATGGGCCTGACGGAACGGTCCCTCGCCGTTGGACGCGATCACGGTGCGCTCCCTGGGGTGGTCCGGATCTGGCCAGTGTGCACCACACCGGCCGCATGAGGCCGTGGGTCACGCCGGGGCGGCTGTAGTCCGTGGTGCGGGTGGGGCGTGTCCGCCCGGCCCGCGCCCGCCCCGCGTCCGGGGCCCGCTCCGGTCCCCCGCCTGCCCGAACGCCGCCGCACGCGCGCGTGGCAGCGGCACCCGTCCGGCACCCGGCTCGGCCTCGGCGCTCGAAAAGCAGGCCGGTATACCCCGGCACCCCCATCCCAAACGAAGAGTGCCCCAGATCACACCGCCACGCCTTCTTCGCGGACCCCCACCTTGATACAAATTGCCCGCGCGTCCCTGTCCGTCGACAGCCGCCCCCTCCCCCTCTTCTTGAGCCGCTCTCGCCTGCCCTGGGAACGCCCGTGTCCGCCCGCACCCCCACGCCCTGGCCCCTCGTCGCCCTTTTCACGGCCGGGTACCTCGCCGCGTATCTGCTCCCCACCACTGTCGGCCGCCTCGACTCGGGACTCCCGCTGTCGGCCACCCAGGCAGGAGCCGTCGGCAGTGTCCTGCTGCTGGGTTCGGCCTCGGCCGGCTTCCTGCTCGCCTCCCGCGTCGACCGTTTCGGCCCGCGTGGACTGGCCCGCGCCGGTCTGCTCCTCGCGGCCGTCGGCTACGCCGCCGCCGCGCTCTCGGCGGCCGTTCCTCCCGTCGTCGCCGGCGCGATCGTCGGCGGCTTCGGCTCGGGTACGGCCACCGCGGTCGCCGCGACCGGAATCGCCGGCCGGCGCGATCCGCACCGGGTCACCACCCTGGGTCTGCTCGGCGTCTCCGGCCTCGCGGGCGCGCTGTATCTGACGATCCCCCGTCTGGGCCCGGCGCACGGTGTCCCCCTCGCCGCGATCGCCTGCACGGCCCTGCTCGCGCTGTCCCTGACGGGACGGCTTCCCACGCGCGCACCGGCCGCCCACGCCCCGCGCACCGCCGCCCCGCTCCCGCACCGCCGCTCCGGCCTGCTCCTCGCCGGCGCGATGCTCTTCTGGTCCCTCGCGCAGAACTCCCTGTGGGGCGTGAGCGGCCGGATCGGTCTGACCCAGGCGGGCCTCAGCGAGGTCAAGGTCGGCGCGGTGTTCGCGGTGGCGCTCGGCGCCGGACTGCTCGGGACCATCGGCGCGGGCGCCCTCGGCCCGCGGCTCGGCCGGGCACTGCCGATCGGCCTGGGCACGGCGCTGATCGCCGGCTGCATCGCGCTGAGCGCGGCGGCCACCGATCTGACGTCCTTCGCGGCGGGCGAGATCGCCTGGAACGCGCTGTACCCGGTCGTGCTGTCGTACGTGATCGGCCTCGCCGCGTCCATGGACCCGCGCGGCCGGTGGGCGGTTCTCGTCGGCTCCGCCTCCTCGCTCGGCACGGCGTGCGGCCCGCTCACCGGCAGCCTGCTGTCCGCGCGGGCCGGCTACCCGGCGATGGGTACGGTCCTGGCGGCCGGTCTGCTGCTGGTCGGCGTCCCGATGACCCTCGTGGCCCTGCGCCCACGGCGCACCGGCCAGATCGTCGAGATCCCGGTCGTGGAGACGCCGGTCATGGAGATCCAGGCCGCCGTCGGCCACTTCGCGGAGATCCCGGTCGTGGAGATCTCCGTGGCGCCGGTCCCGGTCGTGGCCGACGCCTTCACGGAAATCGCCGTCGCGGACGTCGCGGAGACCCCGCTGGAGGGCGTACCCGCCCAGCGGGAGGCGTACGGCGCGGCAGGGCCCCGGCGCCCGGCGGCCACCTCGGCCACGCCGGGGCCCGTGACCGTCTGACGCCCGCCCGTCCACCTGCCCGTCCGTCCATCCGTCGGCCTGTCCATCCGGGCGGACGGGGGGGGAGCCGACAGGCGGACGGGCCCTCGCCCGGCTAGTCGAACTCGTACGCGTCGACCTCGGCGATGTAGCGCGCCCGGCGCTCCTCGTCGTGCTCCAGGAAGGACGCCTCGAACGAGTTGCGCGCCAGCTCCCGCAGCCGCTCCTCGCCGAGACCGAGGGCCTCGCGCACCGCGCCGAAGTTGTCGCCGACGTAACCGCCGAAGTAGGCGGGGTCGTCGGAGTTGACCGTGCACAGCAGCCCGGCGTCCAGCATGGCGGGCAGCGGGTGCTCCGCCAGGACGTCGACGGCGCGCAGCCGTACGTTCGACAGGGGGCAGAGGGTCAGCGGCACCCGCTCCCGGACCAGTCGTTCGACCAGCTCGGGGTCCTCCATGCAGCGCAGCCCGTGGTCGACGCGCTCGACCCCGAGGATGTCGAGGGCCTCGGTGATGTACGCGGGCGGCCCCTCCTCGCCGGCGTGCGCGACGCGCCGCAGACCCAGCTCGGCGGCGGCCTCGTACACCGCGCGGAACTTGACCGGCGGGTGGCCGACCTCGGCGGAGTCGAGGCCGATGCCGACGATCCGGTCCAGGTGGGGCTTCGCGGCCTGAAGGGTCTCCATGGCGGACTCGGCGGACTCGTCGCGCAGGAAGCACATGATGAGCTGGGTGGAGATGCCGTGGGTCTCCTCGCTGCGTCCGAGTGCCCGCCACAGCCCCTCGACGACCGTCCCCATCGGCACGCCCCGGGCGATGTGCGCCTGCGGGTCGAAGAAGATCTCCGCGTGCCGCACGCCCTGGGCCGCGGCACGGGCGAGGTAGGCGTCGGCCAGGTCGGCGAAGTCCGCTTCCGTCCGCAGGACGGCCATGAGCTCGTAGTACAGGTTCAGAAAGGTCTGGAGGTCGTCGAAGAGGTACGCCTTGCGCAGCTCTTCCGTGTCCGCGTACGGCAGCGTGACGCCGTTGCGCGCGGCGAGCGCGAAGGCCAGCTCGGGTTCGAGGGTGCCTTCGATGTGGAGGTGCAGTTCAGCCTTGGGGAGGGACATCGAAGCATCGTACGGTCGATCCCCGGCCCCACCGAAACCGGCACCTTCCCGACACCGGGACACCCCGGACCGGGGCGGATCCGGCTCCGACCCGGGTCGGGACGGACCTCGGACCTGGGCCGATCCGGGTCCGATCCGGTTCGGAACGCAGGTCCGATCCGGGTCCGGGTGTCGTCACCCTCGCTTCGGGACCGGCACTCTCACCAGGTCGTGCGCCACCGTCAGCTCCCCGTCGAAGCCCGCCGCGCGGGCCTCGCGCTCGAACTCGTCGGGATCGGAGTAGCGCTGGCTGAAGTGGGTGAGCACGAGGTGTCGTACGCCCGCCTCCTTGGCCACCCGGCCCGCCTGACCTGCCGTCAGATGACCGTGGTCCTGGGCGAGTTGGTGGTCCCCGTCGAGGAACGTCGACTCGATGACGAGCAGGTCGCAGTCCTCGGCGAGCGCGTCCACGCCCTCGCACAGCCGGGTGTCCATGACGAACGCGAACCGCTGTCCCGGCCGCAACTCGCTGACGTCGTCCAGCGTGACGCCCCGCAGCGAGCCCTCCCGTTGCAGCACCCCGACGTCGGACCCCTTGATCCCGTGCTCGGCGAGCCGCTCCGGCAGCATCCGCCGCCCGTCCGGTTCGACCAGCCGGTACCCGAAGGACTCGACGGGGTGGGAGAGCCGGCGGGCCTCCAGGGTGTAAGCGGGGGTCGTCGCGAGGACGCCGTCGTCCCCGACCGGCGCCTCGGTGAGCCGGGCGGTCTCGCGGTAGGCGGTGGCGTAGCGCAGCCGCTCGAAGAAGTGCTGTCCGGAGAGCGGGTAGTGCGCGGTCACCTCGTGCGGTACCCGGTCGAGGTTGATGCGCTGGATCACCCCGCCGAGTCCGAGCGCGTGGTCGCCGTGGAAATGGGTGACGCAGATGCGGTGCAGGTCGTGCGCGGCGACCCCGGCACGCAGCATCTGGCGCTGGGTGCCCTCGCCGGGGTCGAAGAGGAGACCCTCACCGTCCCAGCGCAGCAGATAGCCGTTGTGGTTGCGGTGCCGGGTCGGGACCTGGCTGGCGGTGCCGAGGACCACCAGTTCACGTGCGGACAAGGCCCGTTATCCCGGCGGCCACTGCATGCCGCGACCGCCCAGGAGGTGGGCGTGCGCGTGGAAGACGGTCTGCCCGGCGCCGCTGCCCGTGTTGAACACGACGCGGTAGCTCTCCAGCTTCTCCTCGGCCGCGACCTCGCCCGCCTCGCGCAACAGGTCCGCGGCGACGGCGGGTTCGGCGGCGGCCAGGGAGGCCGCGTCCGGGTAGTGCACCCTGGGGATGACCAGGATGTGGGTCGGTGCCTGCGGGTTGATGTCGCGGAACGCCACCGTCGTATCGGTCTCGCGCACCAGCGTCGCCGGAATGTGCCCCGCCACGATCTTGCAGAACAGGCAGTCGTCCTGCGGTTCCCCGCCCTCGTCCCGCCTCGGCTCCTGCGCCATGCGGGTGCCTCCTCACGCCAGCCGATCATTACCTCCGCATGCTAGCGGCCCAACGGGTCGGACGGCTCGCGGGCGGCTCGCGTCGCCGCCCGTCCGCGAGCCGCCCGCGGCGGGTCACAGCGGCGGCAGTACGGGCGCGGTCTTCGCCGGGTTCTCCTCCAGCGCGGCCAGCGCGATCCTGATGGCCTCGTCGAGCTGGGTGTCACGGCCGGCCGCGTGGTCCTGCGGGGCCTGGACGACCTCGACGTCCGGATCGACGCCGTGGTTCTCGACGTTCCACTCGTAACCCTCCAGCCAGAAGGCGTACTTGGGCTGGGTGACGGAGGTGCCGTCGACGAGGCGGTAGCGGCTGTCGATGCCGATGACACCGCCCCAGGTGCGGGTGCCGACCACCGGTCCGATGCCCAGCGCCTTGATCGCCGCGTTGACGATGTCGCCGTCGGAGCCGGAGAACTCGTTGGCGACGGCGACGACGGGGCCGCGCGGCGCGTCCTCCGGGTAGCTGTAGGGGCGCAGGCCGCGGGGCAGGTCCCAGCCGACGATCCGCCGGGCGAGTTTCTCCACCACGAGCTGGGAGGTGTGGCCGCCGCGGTTCTCGCGGACGTCCACGACGAGACCCTCCCGGGCCACCTCGATCCGCAGATCGCGGTGGAGCTGTGCCCACCCGGAGCCGACCATGTCCGGCACGTGCAGATAGCCGAGACGTCCGCCGGACCGCTCGTGGACGTAGGCGCGCCGGTCGGCGACCCACGCGTGGTAGCGCAGCGGCTCCTCGTCGGCGAGGGGTACGACGACCGCGTGGCGCGGATCGCCGCCGCCGGCGGGCGAGACGGTCAGCTCGACCGGCTTGCCCGCCGTGCCGACGAGCAGCGGTGCGGGCCCGGCCACCCGGTCCACGGGCCGGCCGCCGACCGCGACGATCGCGTCCCCGGCGCGGATCGCGACGCCGGGCGCGGCGAGCGGGGCCCGCGCGTCCGGGTCGGAGGTCTCCGAGGGGAGGATCCGGTCGATGCGCCAACGGCCGTCCTCGTGGCGGGAGATGTCCGCCCCGAGGAGTCCCTGGGCGAGGTCGCCGCCGCGGTGTCCGCCACGCGGGGCGACGTAGGCGTGCGAGGTGCCGAGTTCGCCCTGCACCTCCCACAGCAGGTCGACGAGGTCGTCGTGGGTGGCGACCCGTTCCAGGACCGGCCGGTACCGGTCGAGGACCGCGTCCCAGTCGACGCCGCCCAGGTCGGGACGCCAGAAGTTGTCCCGCATGAGGCGGCCCGTCTCGTCGTACATCTGGCGCCACTCGGCGGCCGGTTCGACGGTCTGGCGGATCCGCGAGAGGTCGACGGTGATGTTCGTGTCGCTCTCGTCGTCGTTCGAGGCGCGCCGGTCGCTGGGGACGACCTTGAGCTTGCCGTCGGTCCTCAGCAGGACCCGCTTGCCGTCGCCGGTGACGGTGAAGTCGTCGGCGTCGGCGGCGAGGTGCTCGATGCGCTGCTGGGCGAGGTCGTACCGCTCCAGTTCGGTCTTCGGGTCCGGGTCGTCCGGGGTGGCGCGGGAGGCGCCGAGCACGCCCCGTACCGGGTGGCGCAGCCACAGCAGCCCGTCCTTGGCGGCGCGCAGTGTCGAGTAGCGGGCGGCCTCGACGGGGAACGGCACGATCCGGTCGGCGAGTCCGTCCAGGTCGATACGGGTGCTGGGGGTGCCCTCGCTGTCGGGGGTCTCGTCCTTGTCGGGCGCGTCGAAGGGCCTGCCGTGGCGCTGCGGTCCGAAGGGGGACGGGGTCGTCGCGGCCAGGGTGATCAGATACGGCCGGGAGCCGCCGACGAACGCCAGGTCGAAGACGTGCTCGTCGTAGACGGGGTCGAAGGCGCGTGCCGACAGGAAGGCGAGGTGTTTGCCGTCGAGGGTGAACGCCGGCGCGTAGTCCCGGAAGCGCAGCGGGGTCGCCTCGGTCACCGACAGGTCGGTGGTGTTGGCGAGTTTGAGCTGGCGCAGCGGGCGCGGTCCGGGGTGCGACCAGGCGAGCCATGCCGAGTCGGGCGAGAAGACGAGGCCGCTGACGTCGCCGTCCTCGCTGCGGTCGACCTCGCGGACCTCGCCGCTCTCGCGTTCGACGAGCAGCACGCGCCCGTCGTGCGAGGCGACGGCGGCGCGGCTTCCGTCGGGCGCCATGGCGAGGCCGAGGACCCGGCCGAGCGCGCCGGCGGCGAGCCGTCTCGGGGTGGCTCCGGGGGCGACTCCGGTGGCGGGGGCGAATTCGAGGGCGTCGTCGCCCTCCGCGTCGGTCACCCAGACCACGTGCTCCTCGCCCTCCGCGCGGAAGGTGCGGGGCAGCCGGGCGCGGACGCCCTGCTCGGCGGCGAGCGCGCGGGCGGGTCCGGAGCGGTGGGTGACCCAGTGGACGGCGCCGCGCACGGAGATCGCGCTGCCGCGTCCGGTGTGGTCGGGAGCGGCGGCGGAGAACCAGCGCGAGGCGCTCACGGAGTGCGGCTGCTGGTCGACGCGCTGGCCGCCGAGCCGGAGGTCCAGCCGGCGTGGCTCGGCCCCGTCGAGGTCGTCGAGGAGCCACAGTTCACCGGCGGAGGCGTACACCACGCGGGTGCCGTCGGTGGCCGCGTGGCGGGCGTAGAAACCGTCGAGTGGCGTGTGGCGCCGCAGGTCGGATCCGTCGGCGAGGGAGGAGTACAGGGCTCCGACGTCCTCGTGGTCCGACAGGAAGGCGATCCGTTCGCCCGCCCAGAAGGGGTATTCGAGGTTCCCGTCGATGTCCTCGTGCAGCCGGACGAACTCGCCGTCGCCGTCCCGGTCGATCCACAGCTTGCCCGCCGTGCCGCCCCGGTACCGCTTCCACCAGGCGGCCTCGCGCCCCATCGGGGCGGACAGCAGGACGACGCCGGGCTCGCCGTGGGCGACATCGCCGACGGGCCCGTACGGCAGGGTCGTCGCGGGGCCGCCGTCGAGCGGGACGGACCGTGCCCAGCTGCGGCGCAGGCTGGCCTGGCCCTGGGTGCTGAGGGCGAGCACCTGTCCGTCGGGGGTCCAGCCGCGTACCTGGGTCTTCAGGCTGCCCCAGTACGTCAGCCGTTTGGCGGGCCCGCCGGACAGGGAGGCGGCGTGGACCTCGGGGGCTCCGTCACGCGTCGACGTCCAGGCGACGGTCGTACCGTCCGGGGAGATGCGTGGATGGTTGACCGGCACGTTGTCGGCGCTGACCCGCCAGGCGCGGCCGCCGCCGTCGAGGGGGGCGGCCCAGATGTCGTCCTCGGCCGTGAAGACGACCAACTCGCCGTGCAGATGCGGAAACCGGAGATACGCGGAGGGTGCGGACTCAGTCACCCGGTCACCCTACGCAGCGGACACGCGCCCCGACAGGGGTTTGGATCACTTGATCCGTGTACGGCCCGGCAGGTCACTTGCCCTGCGAGGGCCAGCAGGTGGGGTCGCCCTTGCACCACATGGTCTTCGTCACGGTGACGGTGACGGTGGGGTTGGGCTGCCCGTTCGTGGGGTGGTAGGTGACCGGCGGGATGGTGCCGGCGGCGTTGCAGTCGCCCAGGCCGTTCACATGGAACCACTGCTTGCCGCCGACGGTGGCGGTCAGATCGCCGCGTACGCAGGCGCCGTTGACGGCCCGGGTGACCTTGCCCTTGACGACGATGGCCCGGCCGTCGCCTGTCTGGCCCCGGCAGTCGACGGTCGCCACGGTGTTCTCGGTCGGCGAGGGCGACTTCCCGGGCGTGTAGGCCTTGTTGGCGTTGCCGTAGTGGGCGGTGCAGGTGAGCCAGCGCACGTCCACGTGCTGCCGTTCGAGTTGCTTGGTCGCCGTCTGGTCGGTCGTGTAGGCCACGGCGGCGGTGCCGAGTCCGTCCCCGGGCTGGCACGCGGTCACTGCGAACACTCCGGTGGCGCCCAGCCCGACAGCCATCAGTACCCGCCCGCGCCCCGTCCGGCGCCTGATATGCCTCAAAGCCCCCATGGACGGCAGCGTCCCACCGCAGGGCGATCGGCGGTAGACCGCATGCGGCCATCGGGGGCACAACCACCCGAAGGAGTTGCCGGCCCCCCGGCGGGGCAACGATGGAGACGCTCGTCCCCCGGCCGGACGGGCCGTGGTCCGCCCGTCAGCCGAGCAGCAGCAGCCACTCCTGGAGTTCCACCAGGTTGCCCTCGGGGTCCTTGAGATGGGCGACGCGCATGCGGTCCGTCATGGGCGCCGGGCCGTGCAGCAGGGTCGCGCCGCGCGAGACGACCTGCTCGCAGTAGGTGTCGAGGTCGTCCACCCGCAGCACCACCAGCGACCGGTGTCCGGTCACCACGTCACCGAGCTCCCCCAGTATCTCGGCCATCATCGAGCGGTCCTGGAGGGCGATGCCCGCCGATCCGGCGACGGGACTGAACTTCTCGTACGGGCCCTCGGCCGCGCCCGACTGGGGCCTGAGGCCGAGGACTTCGGAGTAGAAGCGGTAGCAGGCGGCGAAGTCGGAGACGAGCAGCCGTACCTGGGCGAGTTCCATGAATTCCCCGGTGGAAGTGCGGGTGATGGGGTCGGGACGGCGGGTGCCGGTGTCAGGACCAGCGGCCGGTGCGGGCCAGCAGCAGTGCCGTGGCCACGGTCCCGGCCGTCGAGGTGCGCAGCACCGTGCGCCCCAGGTGGAACGTCTTCGCGCCGGCCTCGGTGAAGAGCGCGACCTCCTCGGGGGAGATCCCGCCCTCGGGGCCGACCACCAGGACGATCTCCCCGGAGCCGGGCAGTCCGGCCGTCGCGAAGGGCTCGGTGCCGAGTTCCGTGTCCTCGTGGAGTACGGCGGCGAGATCGGCTTTGGCGAGAAGCGCGGCAACCTGTTTGGTCGTCAGTGCGTCCGCGACCTCCGGGAAGCGCACCCGGCGGGACTGCTTGCCGGCCTCCCGGGCGGTGGCGCGCCACTTGGCGAGCGCCTTCAGACCCCGCTCGCCCTTCCACTGCGTGATGCAGCGGGAGGCGGCCCAGGGGACGATCGCGTCGACGCCGGTCTCGGTCATGGTCTCGACGGCCAGTTCGCCCCGGTCGCCCTTGGGCAGGGCCTGGACGACCGTGACGCGCGGCTCCTCGGCCGGTTCCTCGGCCACCTCGCCCATCCGCACGATCAGCCGGTCCTTGCCCTCGGTGTCGAGGACCACGCAGTCCGCCCAGCGCCCGGCCCCGTCGGTGAGGACGATCTCCTCGCCGCTCCGCAGCCGTTTCACGGAGACGGCGTGCCGTCCCTCGGGGCCGTCGAGGACGTAACGTCCGCCGCCGTCCGCGTCGAAGTGCTCGACCAGGAACACCGGTGCCGTCATCGGGCCGCACCCTCTTCCGGGATCTCGTCGGCGGCCGACAACGCTGTCTTGGCGGCCGCGATCTCTGCGTTCAGTACCTCCACGAGCTGCCCGGCGGGCAGGTCGCGCGCCATGCGGTGGCCCTGGCCCGCCCACAGCGCCATGCCCTGCGCGTCGCCCGCCTTGGCCGCCGCCTTGCGCAGCGGCAAGGTCAGGTGGTGGATCTCGGGGTAGGCGGCGGGGGCGTACGGGCCGTGCTCGCGCATGAAGCGGTTGGCCAGCCCGCGCGCCGGGCGCCCGGAGAAGGCGCGCGTGAGCTCCGTGCGGACGAAGAGGGGGTCGGTCAGCGCCTGCTTGTGCACGGCGCTCGCGCCGGACTCGGGGCTGGCGAGGAAGGCGGTACCGAGCTGGGCCGCGTCCGCGCCCTCGGCGAGGACGGCGGCGATCTGGCTGCCGCGCATGATGCCGCCGGCCGCGACGACCGGGATCCGCACGGTCTCGCGGACCTGGGCGACCAGGGAGAGCAGGCCGACGCCCGTGCCGTCCGTCTCCGGGTTGTCGCGGTGGGTGCCCTGGTGTCCGCCGGCCTCGATGCCCTGCACGATGACGGCGTCGGCACCGGCCCGCTGCACGTTGCGGGCTTCCTCGGCCGTGGTGGCGGTGACCAGGGTGACGGTGCCGGCGCGGCGCAGCGAGTCCAGCACGTCCTTGCTCGGAACGCCGAAGTGGAAGGAGACCACCGCCACCGGGTTGTCGAGGAGGACGGCGAGCTTGGCGTCGTAGCCGTCGTCGCGGCCGCTGTCCGGATCGCCGAGCTCGGTCTCGTACCAGGCGGCCTCACCCGCGAGCTGGTGGGCGTACACCTCGACCGCCGCGGGGTCCGCGTACTCCGGCTGCGGCATGAAGAGGTTGACGCCGAAGGGACGGCCGGTCAGCCCGCGCAGCTGCTTGATCTCCTGGTACATGCCGTCGGCGGTCTTGTACCCGGCGGCGAGGAAACCGAGCCCGCCGGCCTCGGACACGGCGGCCGCGAGCTGCGGGACGGAGACGCCGCCCGCCATGGGGGCCTGCACGATCGGGTGAGGGAAGAGATCGGTCAGCGCGGAGGACATGACGGCATGTTGTCACGTCCTCAGTGCAAGTCCGAATCCGGCCGTCCGCCCGGAAACGGGCTTCGGGGCGGCGGACACGGGGTGGTGTTCCCACCCCGCGCCGCGCCTGGATCAGCGGCCGTTGAAGGCGTCCTTCAGCCGGGAGAAGAGCCCCTGCTGACCGGGCTGGAACTGGCCGGTGGGCCGCTCCTCGCCGCGCAGTATGGCGAGCTCGCGCAGCACCCGCTCCTGCTCCGCGTCGAGCTTGGTCGGCGTGGTGACCTCGACGTGCACGATGAGGTCGCCGCGGCCGCCGCCGCGCAGGTGGGTGACGCCCCGGCCGTGCAGCGGGATCGACTGGCCGGACTGCGTGCCCGGACGGATGTCGACCTCCTCCATGCCGTCGAGCGTCTCCAGCGGCACCTTGGTGCCGAGGGACGCCGCCGTCATCGGGAGGGTGACCGTGCAGTGCAGGTCGTCGCCGCGACGCTGGAACGTCGAGTGCGGCAGCTCGTGGATCTCGACGTACAGGTCGCCGGCGGGGCCGCCGCCGGGGCCGACCTCGCCCTCGCCCGCGAGCTGGATCCGTGTGCCGTTGTCCACACCGGCCGGGATCTTGACCGTGAGGGTGCGACGGGACCGGACCCGGCCGTCGCCCGCGCACTCGTGGCACGGGGTCGGGACCACGGTGCCGAAGCCCTGGCACTGCGGACACGGCCGTGAGGTCATGACCTGGCCGAGGAACGACCGCGTCACCTGGGACACCTCGCCGCGACCGCGGCACATGTCACAGGTCTGCGCGGAGGTCCCGGGCGCCGCGCCCTCACCGTTGCAGGTGGCGCAGACGACGGCCGTGTCGACCTGGATGTCCTTCGTGGTGCCGAAGGCCGCCTCGTCGAGCTCGATCTCCAACCGGATCATGGCGTCCTGGCCGCGGCGGGTGCGCGAGCGCGGTCCACGCTGCGACGCCGTGCCGAAGAAGGCGTCCATGATGTCGGAGAAGTTACCGAAGCCGCCCGCGCCGAAGCCGCCGGCCGCGCCGCCGCCCTGCTGGGACAGCGGGTCGCCACCGAGGTCGTAGACCTGCTTCTTCTGCGGGTCCGACAACACCTCGTACGCGGCGTTGATCTCCTTGAACCGCTCCTGCGTCTTCGGATCGGGATTGACGTCCGGGTGAAGCTCGCGAGCGAGCCTCCGGAACGCCTTCTTGATCTCGTCCTGGGACGCGTCGCGGCGCACGCCGAGTACGGCGTAGTAGTCCGTGGCCACTTATGACTCCGCCAGGATCTGTCCGACGTACCGTGCCACCGCTCGTACCGCTCCCATCGTTCCCGGGTAATCCATGCGGGTCGGGCCGACCACGCCGAGTTTGGCTACTGCCTCGCCGCCCGAACCGTAGCCGACCGAGACCACGGACGTGGAGTTGAGTCCCTCATACGCGTTCTCGTGCCCGATTCGCACGGTCATGCTCGAATCCCCGGCCTCTCCAAGCAACTTGAGGAGCACGACCTGCTCCTCCAGCGCTTCGAGCACCGGCCGGATGGTGAGAGGGAAGTCATGTCCGAATCGCGTGAGATTGGCGGTACCGCCGATCATCAGCCGCTCCTCGGTCTCCTCGACGAGTGTCTCCAGCAGTGTGGAGAGCACCGTCGAGACCGTACCCCGGTCCTCCGCCTCGAAGGCGTCCGGGAGGTCCTGGACGAGCTGCGGGACGTCCGCGAAGGGGCGTCCCGCGACCCGGCTGTTGAGCCGGGCCCGCAGATCCGCCAGCGAGGTCTCGCCGAACGGAACCGGACAGTTGATCATGCGCTGTTCGACCCGGCCGGTGTCCGTGATCAGCACGAGCATCACCCGCGCGGGGGCGAGTGACAGCAGCTCCACATGGCGCACGGTCGAGCGGGTCAGCGAGGGGTACTGCACGACGGCGACCTGCCGGGTGAGCTGCGCGAGCAGCCGCACGGTCCGCCCGACGACGTCGTCGAGGTCGACGGCTCCGCCCAGGAAGTTCTGGATGGCGCGCCGCTCGGGCGCGGTCATCGGCTTGACGCCGGCGAGCTTGTCGACGAAGAGCCGGTATCCCTTGTCCGTGGGGATGCGGCCGGCGCTGGTGTGCGGCTGGGCGATGTAGCCCTCGTCCTCCAGGGCGGCCATGTCGTTGCGGACGGTCGCCGGTGAGACGCCCAGCCGGTGCCGCTCGGTGAGCGCCTTGGAACCGACCGGTTCCTCGGTGCCCACATAGTCCTGGACGATGGCGCGGAGCACCTCGAGCCTGCGTTCACTGAGCATCGCGCACACCTCCAGAAGTCGACTCGGTGGTCTTCGTGGCCTTCGTGGCTTTCGTCTGGCACTCGGCGCACGGGAGTGCCAGCGTTCCCCGGCCCAGTGTACGGCGGTGAGGCACGACCCCGGCAAGGGCGGGCCTGCGATGCCGTGCACGGCACCCGGTCACCGTTAGCGTCGCCGCATGAGGCTGACTTGGGAAGAGCTGGGGTGGGAAAGGGTGGCGCCCCGGGTCGGGCGGCGGCGGCTTCCCGGCTGGGACTGCACGGTCGGGCTCGTCGTCGGCGAGGGCGCGGCGCTGATGATCGACGCGGGATCGAGCCTCGCGGAGGGCGCGCGGTTGCGCCGGGAGGCGCAGGCTCTGGCCAAGCACCGTGTGACCCATCTCGCGCTCACCCACCCGCATTTCGACCATGTATTCGGCGCCGCGGCGTTCGCGGGCGCGCAGATCCTGGCCGCGGACGGCTCGGCCGAGGTGTACGAGAACGGTCGCGGGGAGCTGTGCGCGGACGCGGTGCGCAACGGTCTCGGCCCGCGGGCGGCGGAGGAGGCGGCCGACATCCTCGTACGTCCCCGGGAGCTCGTCCGGGACACCCGGAACCTGGAGCTCGACGGTGGCGTCGGGGTCCGGCTGGTGCGGACGGGTGAGGGACACACCGCCCACGACCTCGTGGTCGTGGTGCCGGGCGACCCGGCGGTGGTGTTCTGCGGCGACCTGGTCGAGGAGTCCGGTGAGCCGCAGGCGGGACCCGACGCCGTGCCGTCGCGCTGGCCCGCCGCCCTCGACCGGCTGCTCGCCCTCGGCGGCGAGAACGCGCGGTACGTGCCCGGTCACGGGGCGGTCGTGGACGCCGCGTTCGTACGGGCCCAGCGGGACGCCCTGGCCGAACGTTTCGGCGCGGCGGGTTCCGGCGCGGGAGGTTCCGGCTCGGGAGGTTCCGGCTCGGGAGGTTCCGGCGTGTCGCGGTGATCACCGCCGGGCTTCTCCTATCGTCATCCGAATGCGCCAGTACTCTCCGGACCTGACCCCGCCGTGGAAGAAGCCCAAGCCCGTGCCCGAGGTCCCCGCGGACCCCGGTCTGGTGGTCGAGGAGCCCGGCACCGGCTTCTGCGGCGCGGTGATCCGCTGCGAGGCCGGCACGGTGACCCTGGAGGACCGCTTCGGCAAGCACCGGGTGTTCCCGCTGGAGCCGCGCGGTTTCCTCCTGGAGGGCAGGGTGGTGACGCTGGTGCGCCCGACGGCCGCGGCGCCCGTACGCCCCAGCCGTACGGCATCCGGTTCCGTGGCGGTGCCCGGCGCCCGCGCCCGGGTCGCGCGGGCCGGACGCATCTACGTCGAGGGCCGCCACGACGCCGAACTGGTCGAGCGGGTCTGGGGCGACGACCTGCGCGTCGAGGGCGTCGTCGTGGAGTACCTGGAGGGCGTCGACGACCTCCCGGCGATCGTGGCCGCGTTCGACCCGGGCCCGGACGCCCGGCTCGGCGTCCTCGTCGACCACCTGGTGCCCGGTTCGAAGGAGTCCAGGATCGCCGCGGCGGTCACGAGCGAGCACGCCCTGGTGCTCGGCCACCCGTACATCGACGTCTGGGAGGCCGTGAAGCCGTCCTCCGCGGGCATCCCGGGCTGGCCCCGGGTCCCGCGCGGCCAGGACTGGAAGACGGGCGTGTGCCGGGCCCTGGGCTGGCCGGAGAACACCGGCGCGGCCTGGCAGCACATCCTGTCCCGGGTCCACTCCTACAAGGACCTGGAGCCGGAACTCCTGGGCCGGGTGGAGGAGCTGATCGACTTCGTCACGGCTCCGGAGTGACGGGGCGGCTCCCGGCCGCTCGCGCCGCCGGAGCCGGGGACGGCTGCACCGGGGCGGGGCGGCGGCGTTCAGTCCACCAGGTCCCGGACGACCGCGTCCGCGAGCAGCCGCCCGCGCAGGGTGAGGACCGTGCGGCCGGCGTCGTACGGACCGGTTTCGAGGAGCCCGTCGGACAGGGCGCGGCGGGAGGCCGCGAGCCCGTCGGGGCGGAGCAGGGAGAGCGGGCAGCCCTCGCGCAGCCGCAGTTCGAGGAGGATCCGCTCGACCCGGCGGTCCTCGTCGGAGAGGAGCTCACGCCCCGCGCCCGGCGAGCGGCCCGAGGCCAGCGCGGCCGCGTACGCCCCCGGATGTTTCACGTTCCACCAGCGAACACCGCCCACATGGCTGTGCGCGCCGGGGCCCGCGCCCCACCAGTCGGCGCCCCGCCAGTAGAGCTCGTTGTGCAGGCAGCGGCCGGCCTCGGCGGTGGCCCAGTTCGACACCTCGTACCAGTCGAAGCCCGCCGCCGACATCACCTCGTCCGCGATGAGATAGCGGTCCGCGTGCACGTCGTCGTCCGTCATGGGGACCTCGCCGCGGCGGATGCGGCGCGCGAGCTGCGTGCCCTCCTCGACGATGAGCGCGTACGCGGAGATGTGGTCGGGACCCGCGCCGAGGGCCGCTTCGAGCGATGCCCGCCAGTCGTCGTCCGACTCGCCCGGTGTGCCGTAGATCAGATCCAGGTTCACATGTGCGAATCCGGCCGCTCGGGCCTCGGCGACACAGGCCTCGGGGCGGCCCGGGGTGTGCGTACGGTCGAGCACCTTCAGGACGTGCTGCCGGGCGCTCTGCATGCCGAAGGAGATCCGGTTGAAGCCGCCGGCGCGCAGCGTCGCGAGGTACTCCGGGTCGACCGACTCCGGGTTCGCCTCCGTCGTGATCTCCGCGTCGTCCGCGAGCCCGAACTCGTCACGGATCGCCCCCAGCATCCGTACGAGATCGTCGGCGGCCAGCAGTGTGGGCGTACCGCCTCCGACGAAGACCGTACGGACCGGGCGGGGGTCGTCGCCCAGGACCTTGCGGGCGAGGCGGACCTCGTCGGTGAGGGTGTCCGCGTAGTTGTCGCGGGAGGCGAGCACACCGCCGCTGCCCCGCAGCTCGGTCGCCGTGTAGGTGTTGAAGTCGCAGTAGCCGCAGCGGGTCGCGCAGTACGGCACGTGGAGGTAGAACCCGAGGGGCCGCTCGGCCGCCCCGTCCAGGGCGTGCGCGGGCAGCGCCCCGTCGTCGGGGACGGGCTCACCGTCGGGAAGTGCGGAAGGCATGCCTTCCATTGTCCAGTACGGGCGGGGCGCGCGGTTCCGTCCCGTATCCGGACCGAACCGTCCCGTTCCCGGACCGGCCGGGCAGCGGTCTCGCACCCAGCCCGGACCGGCGGGGTACGCGGCCCGCAACCGCGGGGTGCGGGGCTCGCGGGGACGCGGTGCCGGGCGCCTCGGGAGTCACTCCGCCTGCAGCACCAGCAGGGCCATGTCGTCCTCCGGCGGGCGGGTGCCGAACTCGTGGACCAGCCCGCGGATCCGTTCCGCGATCAGCTCGGCGTTCAGGCCGGCGCAGCCCGCGAGGGCCTGCGCGAGACCGTCGTCGTCGTCGAACTGGCGGGAGCCGTCGCGCCGCTCCGTCACGCCGTCGGTGACGCACAGCAGGGTGTCCCCGGGGTACAGCTCGAAGGACTCTGAGGTGTAGTCGGGGTCCTCGAAGACGCCGAGCAGGGTCTGCGGCCGGGCCACCTCCCGTACGTCGCCGTCGGGGCCCAGCAGCAGGGGCAGCGGGTGTCCCGCCGAGGCCAGGGTGCAGCGCACTCCGCCGTCGAAGGGGACCAGTTCGCCGTAGAGCATGGAGAGGAAGCGCGTCTGCGGGCCGGGGTCGCCGCCGAGCCCGGGTCCGCCGGCGGCCACGAGCGCGCGGGCCGCCGCGTCCGCGACCTCCGTGGCGTCGTCGAGGAGGAGCTGGTTGAGGCGGTCGAGGACGTCGGCGACGTCGTAGCCCTCGCGGGCCAGCAGCCGCAGCCAGGGCCGGGCCAGGCCGATCACGACGGCGGCCTCGGGGCCCTTGCCCTGGACATCGCCGACGGCGAAGCACCAGCGCCCGTCGCCGGCCGGGAACACGTCGTAGAAGTCGCCGCTCGGCCCGCCCTTGTCGAGCGGCTCGTAGACGAGGGCGCTGCGTACCCCGGGAATCTCGGCGACCGCGCCCGGCAGCAGTCCGCGCTGGAGGACCCGGCTGATGGTGGCCTGGCGCGCGTACTGGCGGGCCGCGCCGATGGCGAGGGCGATCCGGCGGCTGAGATCCTCGACGAGCCCGGTGACCTCGTCGGGGAAGCCGAGCAGTCCGGCCCGCCCGATGACGAGCGTGCCCAGCGGCCGGCCGCCCGCGATCAGCCGGTACGCCAGCGCCGCGCCGCTCGCCCCGCGGGCGCCCAGCGCCTCGCCGGGCCAGGGCACCGGGACGGCCCGGGAGCGCACCGCGTCGGGCAGCCGCGGCGGGTCCTGCTCCAGGGAGCGGCGCAGTCCCTCGACGAGGTTCTCGCTGCCGTGCCAGACGCGGGCGAGACGGGGTCCCAGAGCGAGGCCGAGACCGCCCGCCCGGTCGGTGGCCTCGTCCTCCAGCCACACGGCGCACCAGTCGGCGAGGCGCGGGACGAGGAGCTGTCCGGCCAGCGCCGCGACCAGGTCCTCGTCGAGCTGCCCGGCGAGCAGGTCGGAGGCCTCGGCGAGAAAGGAGAGGGCGCCCCGGTCGAGCCACTCGTGGCCCCGCGCGCCGCTCCGGGGCACCCGGGAGGCGGATATCGCGGGATACGGCTCGTCGCCGGCCCCGGGCCGCCCGTACCCCGGGGCCCACCCCTCGCCGTACGCGCCGACCGCGGCCCCCTCCGCCCCGTCCCGCGCGCCCGCGAACCCGTCGGCCTCCGCGAACCCGCCCGGTCCCCGGAGCCCGTCGGCACCGGTGGGCCCACCCGGTCCGGGGACACCCTGGGCGTCCGCGAGCCCGCCGGTTCCGGGGAGACCCTTGGCGTCCGCCGATCCGCCCGGCCGGCGCGGGTCGCCCGCGTCCGCGAAGACATCGGCCCCGGGCAGGGCGCCGGCGCCCCCGTCGACCAGCAGCCTCGACCACACCGTCTTGACGCCCGGGCGGTAGGTGATCCCCCAGGCCTCGGAGAGCGCGGAGACGAGGCGCAGGCCCCGCCCGTACTCCGGTGTTCCGTAAGGGGGTTCGGCGCCGTCCTCCCGTATGGCACGGGAGGGGTGATGGTCGGATACCTCGACGACCAGCGGGCCGGGCGGGCCGTCGGCCGGGGACTCCAGGCGGCACAGCAGCTCGACGTCGGTGCCCGCGTGCACGACGGCGTTGGTGACGAGTTCGCTGACCACCACGGCGGCGTCGTCGCTGAGCCGGTCGTCGATGATCTCGGCGCCGGGCAGGGCCAGTTCGGCCCAGCTCAGGAGGGTGTCACGGAGGAAACGGCGCGCGGCTCCGGGGGCGAGCGGAGTGCCCGGCAATGACGTACGTGACACGACGTCCCGGCCGGCGCGGTGGTGCGCGGGCTCGTCCGGGGCACACGCCATGGACTCGCGTTGCGTCGGAATGGCCCCCACTGTGCGGCTCCCTGGGCAGTTCGGACGAATACATCCACATCTCGAACGATGCGGCCAGGGTGACAGACTGGCGGCACCCATAAGCACGGAGTCACCGAAGTGGGCCGTCATGAGTGAGAACAGTGGTATGGATGTGCTCCGAAGACGGACAGGTTCGAGCATCCGATCCGCGTCCCCTGTTCACCGCGACTGTTCACCGCGATGACGGCGGCGCGGGACGGCGGTTTCGGCAGGGCGCCCGAGGCGGGTCGAGTCATGGACCGGTCGCCGAACCGGGCACGGTGCTCCACCGGATCATGGACCGGGGCTCCCGCTTCGACTCCGAGGCGCAGCGGGGCCGCACGGAGCCGGCCCGGCACGGGCGGCTCGACGAGCGTCCGGCGGCCGGGCCAAGATGACGCGGCTGTCCGGGAGTTGGCGGGACATGGCCGAGGCGGTCAACACGGTTGCGTGCGGGCTGACGGCCCGGGTGCGGGGCATCGCCCTGGTGAGCAAGCCCGGCCAGGGCTCCACCCGCGTACAGGAGCGCGCAGGAGCCGCGCCGGGGGCGGGGACGCGCCGGGGCTCCGCCGCTCGGTCGCGGAGAAGTCCTGCGCGCCACCGCCTCCGTAAGGGACGGGGCGAGGGTTATGCCTCGCGGGTGCCCGCGTACATCTCGTCGATCAGGTGCTTGTACTCCCGCTCGACGACCGGGCGCTTCAGCTTGAGGCTCGGAGTGATCTCGCCGTGCTCGATGTCCAGGTCGCGGGGCAGGAGACGGAACTTCTTGATGGTCTGCCAGCGCTGCAGGCCCCCGTTGAGCTCCTTCACGTAGCCCTCGACGAGGGCTACGGTGGCGGGCGCCGCGACGACCTCGGCGTACGACTTGCCCCCGAGGCCGTTGTCCTTCGCCCACTCCAGGATGGACGGCTCGTCGAGAGCGATGAGCGCGGTGCAGAAGTTCCGGTCGGCGCCGTGCACGAGGATGTTGGAGACGTACGGGCACACCGCCTTGAACTGGCCCTCGGCCTCGGCGGGCGAGATGTACTTGCCGCCCGAGGTCTTGATGAGGTCCTTCTTGCGGTCGGTGATGCGGAGGTAGCCGTCCGGGGACAGCTCACCGATGTCACCCGTGTGGAACCAGCCGTCGGCCTCCAGCACCTCGGCGGTCTTCTCGGGCAGCCCGTGGTAGCCCTCCATGATGCCGGGGCCGCGCAGCAGGATCTCGCCGTCGTCCGCGATGCGCACCTCGGTGCCGGGCAGCGGCTTGCCGACCGTGCCGGTGCGGTAGGCCTCGCCGGGGTTCACGAAGGAGGCGGCGGAGGACTCGGTGAGCCCGTAGCCCTCCAGGATGTGGATGCCGGCGCCGGCGAAGAAGTAGCCGATCTCCGGCGCGAGCGCGGCCGAGCCGGAGACACAGGCGCGCAGGTTGCCGCCGAAGGCCTCGCGGATCTTGGCGAAGACGAGCGCGTCGGCGACCTTGTGCTTGGCGCCGAGCGCGAAGGGCACGGAGGCCGAGCCGGTACGGCGGAAGTTGTCCTGGCTGGCCTTCGCGTACTCGCGGGAGACCTCGGCGGCCCACTGGAAGATCTTGTACTTGGCGCCGCCGCCGGCCCTCGCCTTGGCCGCGACCCCGTTGTAGACCTTCTCGAAGATGCGCGGCACGGCCGCCATGTACGTCGGCCGTACGATCGGCAGATTATCGATGATCTTGTCCACGCGGCCGTCGACGGCGGTGACGTGCCCGACCTCGATCTGGCCGGAGGTGAGGACCTTGCCGAAGACGTGCGCGAGCGGCAGCCACAGGTACTGGACGTCGTCCTGGCCGACCAGGCCGGTCGAGGCGATCGCCTTCGCCATGTACGACCAGTTGTCGTGCGGCAGGCGGACACCCTTGGGACGGCCCGTGGTGCCGGAGGTGTAGATGAGGGTCGCGAGCTGGTCGGCGGTGATCGCGCCGACGCGCTCCTTGATCAGCTCGGGGTGCTTCTCCAGGTACGCGGTGCCGCGCGCCTCCAGCTCGGTCAGCGTGAGGACCCAGTCGTCGGTCTCCACACCCCGCGGGTCGATGACGACGACCCGCGTGAGCTCGGGAAGCTCCGCGCGCTTCTCCCGGGCCTTGGCGAGCTGGGCCGCGTCCTCCGCGATGAGGATCTTGCTCGCGGAGTCGGAGAGGATGAACGCCGACTCCTCGGCGTTGGTCTGCGGGTACACGGTCGTGGTGGCCGCGCCCGCGCAGAGGATGCCGAGGTCGGCCAGGATCCACTCGACCCGGGTCGAGGAGGCGAGCGCGACGCGCTGCTCAGGCTCTACGCCCAGTTCGATCAGACCGGCCGCGATGGCGTAGACCCGCTCGGCGGCCTGCGCCCAGGTCAGCGACTTCCACTCGTCCGGGCCGTCGCCCGAGGCCGGTACCGGGTAGCGGTATGCCTCGGCGTCGGGTGTGGCCGCCACGCGCTCAAGGAAGAGGGCCGCGACGGACGGCGGACGGTTCTCGATCAGGGTCTGTGTGTCGCTCACGACATCCTCCGGGGCCCGCGGCAGTGCGGCTGGCTCAATTGCGGCTGTTGTTTAACTCGCGAGTAACTACCGAGCAGAGATCAGACTAGAGCGCGTCCGGCCGGTGCGTAAGAGGCGACGGTCCGTCTCTTCCTCCAGGACACACCCCGGAGACAAGCACAGGGCCCGCCGCGCCGAAGCGCGACGGGCCCTGAATTACGGCATTCGGCGTGACTACTTCTTGCCCTTGGCCGAGCCGCCGCTGTCGTCGCTGGACAGCACGGAGATGAAGGCCTCCTGCGGAACCTCCACAGAGCCCACCATCTTCATCCGCTTCTTGCCCTCCTTCTGCTTCTCCAGCAGCTTCCGCTTACGGGAGATGTCACCGCCGTAACACTTGGCGAGGACGTCCTTGCGGATGGCGCGGATGGTCTCGCGGGCGATGACCCGGGAGCCGACGGCCGCCTGGATCGGCACCTCGAAGGCCTGTCGCGGGATCAGCTCGCGCAGCTTGGCGACCAGCCGGACCCCGTACGCGTACGCCGCGTCCTTGTGCGTGACCGCCGAGAAGGCGTCGACCTTGTCGCCGTGCAGCAGGATGTCGACCTTGACCAGGCTGGAGGCCTGCTCGCCGGTGGGCTCGTAGTCCAGCGAGGCATAGCCGCGGGTCTTGGACTTCAGCTGGTCGAAGAAGTCGAAGACGATCTCCGCGAGCGGCAGGGTGTAGCGGATCTCGACCCGGTCCTCGGAGAGGTAGTCCATGCCGAGCAGGGTGCCGCGCCTGGTCTGGCACAGCTCCATGATCGCGCCGATGAACTCCGAGGGGGCGAGGACGGTCGCCCGCACGACGGGCTCGTACACCTTGTCGATCTTGCCCTCGGGGAACTCGCTCGGGTTGGTGACCACGTGCTCGCTGCGGTCCTCCATCTCGACGCGGTAGACCACGTTCGGCGCGGTCGCGATCAGGTCGAGCCCGAACTCGCGCTCCAGCCGCTCACGGATCACGTCGAGGTGCAGCAGCCCGAGGAAACCGACCCGGAAGCCGAAGCCCAGCGCCGCCGACGTCTCCGGCTCGTACACCAGCGCGGCGTCGTTGAGCTGGAGCTTGTCCAGGGCCTCGCGCAGCTCGGGGTAGTCGGACCCGTCCAGCGGATACAGGCCCGAGAAGACCATGGGCCTGGGCTCCTTGTACCCGCCGAGCGACTCGGTCGCACCGTTGTGCAGGGTGGTGATCGTGTCACCGACCTTGGACTGGCGGACGTCCTTCACACCGGTGATGAGGTAACCCACCTCACCGACACCGAGCCCGTCGGCCGCCTTCATCTCCGGGGCCGAGACCCCGATCTCCAGCAGCTCGTGGGTCGCGCCGGTGGACATCATCCGGATGCGCTCACGCTTGTTGAGCTGCCCGTCGATGACACGCACGTACGTCACGACACCGCGGTAGGAGTCGTAGACCGAGTCGAAGATCATCGCGCGGGCGGGGGCGTCCTGGACCCCGACCGGGGCGGGGATCTCCGCGACGACCCGGTCGAGCAGCGCCTCGACACCCAGGCCGGTCTTGGCGGAGACCTTCAGCACGTCCTCGGGGTCGCACCCGATGAGGTTGGCGAGCTCCTCGGAGAACTTCTCCGGCTGGGCGGCCGGCAGGTCGATCTTGTTCAGTACGGGGATGATCTTGAGGTCGTTCTCCATCGCCAGGTAGAGGTTGGCGAGAGTCTGCGCCTCGATGCCCTGGGCCGCGTCGACCAGCAGGACCGTGCCCTCACAGGCCGCGAGGGACCGGGACACCTCGTACGTGAAGTCGACGTGCCCGGGGGTGTCGATCATGTTGAGGATGTGGGTCTTGCCCGGGTCCTCGGTCGGCGCCCAGGGCAGCCGGACCGCCTGGGACTTGATCGTGATGCCACGCTCGCGCTCGATGTCCATACGGTCGAGGTACTGAGCACGCATCTGCCGCGGGTCGACCACCCCGGTCAGCTGGAGCATGCGGTCGGCGAGCGTGGACTTGCCGTGGTCGATGTGCGCGATGATGCAGAAATTGCGGATCAGAGCCGGGGCGGTACGGCTCGGCTCGGGCACATTGTTAGGGGTCGCGGGCACGCAGGGTCCTGTCTCTTGAGGCGCCTGTCGCCTCGGGTCGGATCGATACGTAGGTTCCATGGTCCCACGCGTGGGGAGCTGCGACCGGTTCGGTCCGCGTGAGCGGGGCAGGCCGCAACCGGTTCGGGGGGCCTCTCGACCAGGGCGGGCGGCCGGTTTGGGCCGGTCGTACGGCGACTGGTAGCCTGGGTAGCTGTGTCTCGTGCCCTCTCTGCAGGAGACGCACCCAAGAAAATCAAACGGCGAGTGAGACGTGTCGTCTCGCGCGCCTGAACCTGTAAAGGCTCATTCGTGGCGAACATCAAGTCCCAGATCAAGCGGATCAAGACCAACGAGAAGGCCCGGCTGCGCAACAAGGCCGTCAAGTCCTCTCTGAAGACCGCGATCCGCAAGGCCCGCGAGGCGTCTGCCGCGGGTGACGTCGAGAAGGCCACCGAGTACACGCGCGCCGCGTCGCGCGCTCTCGACAAGGCCGTCTCGAAGGGCGTCATCCACAAGAACCAGGCCGCCAACAAGAAGTCGGCGCTTGCTTCGAAGGTCGCCGCCCTCAAGGGCTGAGTCGGCTGAGCCCTCCGGGGCTCAACCCCTGACTTGACCGTCGGCCGGACCCGAGCGGGCCCTCTCTCCCGCTCCCGACCGACACCCCGGATTCACGCACGATCTGCGTTCGCCACGCGGGCGTGAGTCCACCATCTCGAACCGAAGGCCCCGCCCCTCCCTTCCCCGGGAGAACGAGCGGGGCCTTCGGTGTGCGGTGGCTGTTCCCGTACGGGGCCCTCGGACGTTCGGGTCGGAGCGACCCGGTGTGCGGCTAACGCCGACCGGAGCGAGCCGCCCGGGCGATGGCCACGACCGCCTTCTCCAGGGCGTACTCGGGATCGTCCCCGCCGCCCTTGACCCCGGCATCAGCTTCCGCGACGGCCGTGAGCGCCATGGCGACCCCGTCCGGCGTCCATCCCCGCATCTGCTGCCGCACGCGATCGATCTTCCACGGCGGCATCCCCAGCTCACGGGCCAGGTCGGCGGGCCTGCCGCCCCGCGCGGAGGACAGCTTTCCGATCGCCCGCACCCCTTGCGCGAGCGCACTGGTGATCAGGACGGGCGCCACGCCGGTCGACAGCGACCACCGCAACGCCTCCAGCGCCTCCGCGGCCCGCCCCTCCACGGCCCGGTCGGCCACGGTGAAGCTGGAAGCCTCCGCCCGCCCTGTGTAGTACCGCCCGACGACGGCCTCGTCGATCGTCCCCTCGACATCCGCGGTCAGCTGCGACACGGCGGACGCCAGCTCCCGCAGATCGCTCCCGATGGAGTCCACCAGCGCCTGACAGGCCTCGGGTGCGGCCGCCCGGCCCAGCGCCCGGAACTCGCTCCGCACGAAGGCCAGCCGGTCCGCGGGCTTCGTCATCTTGGGACACGCGACCTCCCGCGCTCCCACCTTGCGCGCGGCATCGAGCAGCCCCTTGCCCTTGGCCCCGCCCGCGTGCAGGAGCACCAGGGTGATCTCCTCGGCGGGCGCCCCCAGATACGCCTTGACGTCCTTGATCGTGTCGGCCGACAGATCCTGCGCGTTGCGTACGACCACGACCTTGCGCTCGGAGAAGAGCGAGGGACTCGTCAGCTCGGCGAGCGTGCCCGGCTGCAACTGGTCCGGGGTGAGGTCCCGTACATCCGTGTCGGCGTCGGCGGTCCTGGCGGCGGCCACCACCTCCTGCACGGCACGGTCGAGCAGGAGATCCTCCTGGCCCACTGCCAGCGTGACAGGGGCGAGAGGGTCGTCTTGTGCGGTCTTCTTGGCCATCACCGAAAGCATCCCACGCGCCACTGACAACCCGAGCCGCGAGCCGCGGTCCCCGCCCCGCGTGAACCCCCGCCCCCACGCCCCGCCTGGCGCTGCCCCTGGGCCTGGGCCGGGGCCGGGGCCTGGGCCGGGGCCGGGGCCGGGGCCGGGGCCGGGGCCGGGGCCGGGGCCGGGGCCGGGGCCTGGGCCGGGGCCTAGGCCGGGGCCTAGGCCGGGGCCTGGGCCGGGGCCTGGGCCGGGGCCTGGAGCAGGCCTGCCTTGCCCAACTCCGGCTACGGCTACGGCTCCTCGTGCCAGCCGTCCCACTCGGCCGCGAACTCGTCCAGCTCCTTCGGGTCCAGCCGCGCCTCGGGGTCCGTCAGCACCACCAGCCACTGCGCGTCCTCGGCATCGTCCTCGCCCGCCAGCGCGTCCCGGACGAGCTGCGGCTCCTCGACGAGGGCGAAACGGTCGCCGACGGCCTCCGCCGCCTCTTCCGCCGCATCACGGTCGGGCAGCACCAGTACATGTCTCACATCGCTCACATGAACATCTTCCGATACGCCCGACGCGGCCGACGCCGGGGTCCTCCTGTGCGGCCCTTACGTGCGGTGGTACCGGCGCGGACCGTGTGCGTCGTGGTAGCGGTGCGCCCTGGCGGACCTGAGCTACTGAGCGGCCTCCTTGACCTCCGGCACCCGGTCCAGTTCGATTCCGAAGCTCTCCCGGTAAGTGGCCAGCACCTCCTCGTCGGTGGCCAGTTCCGACACCTCCTTGGTCCCGTCGGCCGTCGACACGGTGAACTTGCGGCCGCTGAGCGTGATCCTCCCTCCGTCCTCCGTGACCCGCGAACAGACCAAGGACCGAGTGAAGTGCGACAGCGGCGAAGTGCCGTGCCACCAGGCTCCGACGACGAAGTCCCCGAGCACCCGCGGCCGTACCTCCAGGCGGTACTGGCGTTTGTCGCCCAGGTGGACATCGAGGTCCTCGCGCTCCCGCGACCCGCCGACACCCCGCACTCCCGCCTCGTCCGGCCCCGACTCCACGACCCGGAACATCCCGCCGGGGTCCCGCTGTTCGCCTCGCTCCATGAACGACAACGGGTAGTGGCTGTGCGCCCCGAATCCGACATCGGTCAGCCAGTCGCCCCCGTCCACCGTCCGCACCCGCAGCGCGAGATGGTCGTAGGGAATCCCGAGCTTCCCCTCGTCCCCGTACACCCGCGCCGCGAGATACGTCACATCGAAGCCCAGCGACGCCAGCAACGCCCCGAACACGCCGTTCAGTTCGTAGCAGAAGCCCCCTCGGCGAGCGCCCACCACCTTGTCCAGCAGCCTCTTCTCCTCCAGCACGATCTCCTCGCCGAGATGGATCGACAGGTTCTCGAACGGCACTGTCCGCAGGTGGCGCAGTTGAAGCTCGCGGAGCACATCGGACGTGGGCCATGCCGGGTGCTGGGCCCCGATACGGCGAAGGTAGGCGTCGGCCTGTGCGGAATTCATGCGTTCAGTGTCGCGCCACGCTCAGCCCTTCGCCCGCACCGGTGACAGCGAGATCGCCGTCCTCGTCGGTACGCAGCACCACCGCGCCCCCGGCCCGCAGAGCCGCGACCGTACTCGGGGCAGGATGTCCATAGGGGTTGTCGCTGCCCACGGAAATGAGCGCGAGCCGCGGAGCCACCCTGCGTATGAGCTCCGGATCCTGATACGCGGAACCATGATGGGCGACCTTGAGCACGTCCACGCCGTCCAGTTCCGCGGCCGCTGGCGATCTCGACAAGGCCTGCTGCGCGGGCGGCTCCAGGTCGCCGAGCAACAAAAGCCGCAGCCCCGCGGACCGTACGAGCAGGGTGACGCTGGCGTCGTTCGGACCGTCCGGCGGCGGGGCCGGATCCGGTGGCGGCCACAGCACCCGCCAGTCGAGGATTCCCGCGCGCCTCCGCTCCCCCGCCACGGCCCGGGTCACGGGAATGCGCCGTGCGGCCGCCTCCCTTCGTACGAACTCGGCCTGTTCCAAAGGTTCTTCGAAGGTGGTCGTCTCGATCGCGCCCACCGAACGCCCGTGGAGCACACCCGGCAGTCCCGCGACATGGTCGGCGTGGAAGTGCGTGAGAACGACGAGCGGGATTCTGGTGACGCCGAGCGTGCTCAGGCAGCGGTCGACCAACACCGGGTCGGGTCCCGCGTCCACCACCACCGCACTTCCGTCACCCACCGCGAGCACCGTCGCGTCGCCTTGTCCCACATCGCACATCGCGAACTTCCAGCCGGGCGGTGGCCACCCCGTGATCACCCTGGTGAGCGGCGGCGGCCGCACCACGACCAGCAGGAACAGCACCGCGCAGACACCACTCAGCACCGGATGCCTCAGCAGCCGTCGGCCGACGGTCACGACGACCACCGTGACGAGGGCCAGCAGAAGGGCGCCCGCCCACGTATCCGGCCAGTCCACTCCCCCACCGGGCTGGGCCGCTCCCGTGCGCGCGATGCCCGCGATCCACCGGGCGGGCCAACTCGCCGTCCACGCCAGGGCTTTGGCCACCGGCATCGCCAGGGACGCCGTCGCCAGTGTCGCGAAGCCCAGCACCGTGGCCGGGGTGACCGCGAACTCCGCGAGCAGATTGCACGGCACCGCCACCAGGCTCACCCTGGCCGACAGCAGGGCGACCACCGGCGCGCACAGGGTCTGTGCGGCGGCGGCAGCGGCGAACGCCTCGGCCAGGCGCGGAGGCACACGACGTCGCTGGAGCGCCGCGCTCCAGCGCGGGGCGAGCGTGAGCAGGGCTCCGGTCGCGAGGACGGAGAGCAGGAATCCGTAGCTGCGGGCGAGCCAGGGGTCGTACAGCACCAGGAGCAGAACCGCGGCGGCCAGTGCCGGGATCAGCGATCTGCGGCGCCCAGTCGCGATGGCGAGCAGCGAGATCGATCCGCAGGCCGCTGCCCGCAGCACGCTCGGGTCCGGCCTGCACACGATCACGAAGGCGAGGGTGAGCGCTCCGCCGAGCAAGGCGGTCGCCCGGAGCGGGACACCGAGCCGGGGTGCGAGGCCCCGGCGCTCGACGCGCTGGGCGAGGCCCGGTGGCCCGATGAACAGCGCGAGGATGATGACGAGGTTGCCCCCGCTGACCGCGAGGAGGTGGGTGAGATCGGTGGCCTTGAAGGCGTCGTCCAGCTCCGGCGTGACGCGCGAGGTGTCCCCGACCACCAGCCCTGGCAGCAGCGCCCGCGCGTCCGGGTCCAGTCCGTCGGTCGCCTCCCGCAGCCCTTCGCGCAGCCGGCCGGCGAACCGCTGCGGTCCGGACGGCTCTCCCACCACCTCCGGCGGCGCGCTCCCCCGCACCCGCAACACCGCCGCGATGTCGTCCCCGTCCGACAGAGCGGGCACGACCCGCGCCGCCACCCGCAGCCGTGTGGACGGCAGCAGCGACAACCAGGGCGAACGCCCGCCGGCCTTCCGGGGCGAACCCCGTCGCGAGCGCGTGCCGGCCTCCTGGGGCGAACCCCGTCGCGAGCGCGCGTCGACGATCACCAGTACCGGCGTCCGAGTAGCCACCACCGTGCCGTCCCCCTGTACGACCCGCGTGACGTCGGCGTCGAACAGCAGAGCCGTCGGGGCGATGTGGTCCCCGTTGACCCGGGGCCGGGTGAGCCGGGGATCGGAGGTGATCTCCACCTCGGCGGTCACGTCGGCGAACCGCTCCGCGAGCGCCGGAACGGGTCCACGTCGCAGGTCGGCCCCGTGCAGCCCCGCGGAGGCCGCGGCCGCGCCGACACAGAGCAGCACGGCGGTGACGGACACCCACGGCCACGCCCCCGGCCAGGCCGCCTCTCGCCCCTGCCCCGCACGCGGGCCTCCCCGCCCCGCACGCACGTCTCCCCTCCTCGCACGCGGACCTCCCTGCCTCACACGCGGGCCTCCCCGCCCCGCAGGCGCGCCTCTCCGCCCCGCCGCCAGCAGTACGGCACTCGCGACCAGGGACACGGCCACGACACCCGTGACCCAGCTCGGCGACGCCCCGACCGTCACGGCCGCCGTGAGCCACACCGCACCTGCGGGCGCCATGAGCCGGAGATCGGTCGGCCCCTCCACCCTGGGGTGCGAGGCCCCCAGCCGGCTCCCCGAGTCGGCGTGCACGGACCTCCGGCCGGTAGCGCCGGGGAGACCTGCCGGACGGGCCAGAAGACCTGCCGGCTCACCAGGCTCCCTCGTCGCCTCCGGCCCGCGCAGCCCTCGCGCGGCTACCGGCTCGGAGCTCTCCGGCATCCCTACCGGCCCGGAGTTCTCTGGCATCCCTACCGGCTCGGACAGGCCCGAGGTCCCATCCGACCCGGACAGGTCCGAGGCCCCATACGGCCCGCGCAGGGCTCGCGCCCCATCCGGCTCGCGCAACCTTCGCGCGGCTGCCGGCCCACCCGGTCGCCCTCTCCTCACGGACCCGACAGAGCAGACCGCCCCGTCGGGTCCATTCCTGGTCAGGGGCCTGCCACGCCTCGTCCTCATCACCAGTCCGGCCCGCTCGCCCCGCCTCCCGGAGCCGCTCATGGCCGCACCAGGTTCCGGAGATCGGCGAAGCGGCGGTCTCCGATTCCGGTCACCTCGCGGAGCTCGTCGACCGAGCGGAAACCGCCGTGCGCCGAGCGGTAGTCGATGATGTGCCGGGCCAGTACGGGACCGACACCGGGCAAACCGTCGAGCTGGTCGACGGTCGCCGTGTTGAGGGGAATCGGCGCGGAGGGCGCCGCACCCGCTGCGGATCCTCCGGTGCCGACCGTCCCCGAACCGCCTAAACCGCCCGAGCCGGCTCCCGGTGGGGGTGCGGATGCGCCGACCACGATCTGTTCGCCGTCCACGAGGAGCCGCGCGCGGTTGAGGCTGTCGGTGTCCGTGCCTGGCCGTACGCCACCGGCGGCTCGCAGGGCGTCTTCGACGCGTGAACCGGCCGGCAGCCGCTGGAGTCCCGGGGTGCGCACCTTTCCGCCGATGTCCACGACGATCGCACCGGTCGCACCGGCTGGGCCTGCGGGGGCCGAAGCCCGGGGGTCCGAAGCTCGGGCCGGGGCATCGGATTCCGTGCCCCGCCGCTCGCCCGGTCCGCGCTTCTCGCCGTAGGGTGCCGCAGCGCTCACCACCTCAGGAGCCCGGACCGGCTGTGTCCTGCCTGCCCAGAAGTGCTGCACGGCGAAGACCGCGGCCACGACCAGCAGTACGGTCAGTGCGGCCACGCTCCTGCGCTCGAGACCGCACCTCGACTGAAGCCACAACGGCAGCCGCTCCCGCACGGCAAGCCAGGCCCGGTCCCGCCGCGCGCCCGTCTCCCCGGCCGACGCACTCCCGATCAACGCACTTCTGGCCGACACACCACCGGCCTGCGCACCTTCGGCCGGCGCACCCCCAGCCGGCGCACGCGCATTCAGCGCGCTCGCCGTCGCCGCCCCGTCGGCCACCGAGCGATCCGACGGCACTGCGCCACCGGCATCCTGCCCGGTGCCGCGGCCGTAGGACCCGGCCCGGTGGTTCCACGGTCCCCGGGCATCGGTCAGAACTGCCGTACCCACGGCCGTGTCCGCCCTGGGGCCGTCCCCGACATCGTGGTCCGCCCCCGGCGGCGCGTTCCCCAACTCCCGCCGCCCCTGCGCGCGTTCGGTGAAGAGCGCGTCGGTGCGGAGACGGAGGGCGGCGGCCGACGCCTCGTGGCGACGGGCCCGGCTTCGCTGGTCCCGGCGGCGGTGACGGCTGCGGCTGTCGGAGAGGGGGCCACGACCCGGGCCACTGGTCGGTGTGGCGGTGCGTGAGCTTGATCGAAGTGCCATGCGACGAGGATCCGGCAACCCGACCCTTCGCGATGATCTTGGTCAATTCCGGTGGAGGGCGGCCCAGTTGTGGATAATTCCATCACCCTCACGAGTGACGCGCACGGACACCACTGGGGTTCGACTCACCGAGGCGAGACAACCGCCCCGAGCAGTCCGGGTCCGGTGTGGGCTCCGATCACCGCCCCCACCTCGCTCACATGCAGTTCGGCGAGCCCCGGCACTCGCGCCCGCAAACGGTCCGCGAGAGCGGACGCCCGCTCGGGGGCCGCCAGATGGTGAACGGCGATGTCGACCTGTGCGCTGCCGGCGCGGTCGGCGACGATCTCTTCCAGGCGGGCGATCGCCTTGGACGCCGTCCGGACCTTTTCGAGGAGTTCGATGCGGCCGTCGTTGAGCTGCAGCAGCGGCTTCACCGCGAGGGCGGAACCCAGCAGAGCCTGTGCGGCCCCGATCCTGCCGCCACGGCGGAGGTAGTCGAGGGTGTCGACGTAGAAGTAGGCGGACGTGCCCGCGGCCCGCTTCTCCGCGGCCGTGACCGCGTCGTCGACGGTCCCGCCCAGCTCTGCGGACTCGGCCGCGGCCAGCGCGCAGAACCCGAGGGCCATCGCGACCATCCCGGTGTCGACGACGCGCACCGGCACCGGAGCGTCCCGCGCCGCGAGTACCGCGGCGTCGTAGGTGCCCGAGAACTCGGAGGACAGGTGCAGGGAGACGATGCCGGTGGCGCCGGACTCGGCGACCTTGCGGTAGGCCGCGGCGAACGTCTCGGGGCTGGGCCGGGACGTCGTGACGGGGCGCCGCTTCTGCAGTGCCTGGGCGAGGGAGCGGGCCGAGATCTCGGTGCCCTCTTCGAGCGCCTGGTCACCGAGGACCACGGTCAGGGGAACCGCCGTGATGCTGTGGCGCTCCATCGTCCGCGGCGGCAGGTAGGCCGTTGAATCGGTGACGATCGCGACATGGCGGGACATGAGCTGGAGGTTACCTGGCGGGACGGGTGGGCGGCAGCCCGGCCCCTTCCACCTGCGGTCGGGGCGGCCGGATCATGTCGTGCTCTCGGGCCGGGGCTTCTTCTGCCAAGGATAGGTGGGCCGTTGGCCGGGCGGTGTGATGGCGGAACGCGTCGGCTGGTCCGCCGGACGGGACTCCGGGCTCGGGGGCCGGGACTGTCCGCCGGAGGTGCCCTCGTCCGTCGTGGGAGGGTCGGGCCAGGACGCGGCGGGCCCCGGCTCCTTGGTCCAGTGACGCAGCGCGCCGGCCTCCACGTCGATCTGGGCGCTCAGGGTGTCCAGGTCGTCGCCCGCGAAGCGGTGGGCCCGGTCGCGGGCGGCCCAGCGCAGCGAGTCCGCCGACTGTGTGATCCGCTGGGTGCGCTCGCGCAGGCCGGGCAGCCGGGTGGCGAGTGTGCCCCGGTCGGGCTCGGCCTCCAGGCGCTTCAGTTCGGCGTCCAGCTCGCGCCCGTGCGTGCTGAGCCGCTCGAAGAGGCTCAGGGACTCCTTGAGGGACTCGTCCTCCGCCACGCTCGCCTGCAGCGCGTCCTGGGTGGCCCGCATCGATGTGCGCAGCGACAGCCTGAGCTGGGCGAGCTCGCCCTGGGGGCCGAACTGGGCGAAGGTCTTCGCGCGCAGGGTGGTGTCCTCGACCGTGCGGCGGGCCTGCGAGATCGTGCGGTCCACGCCGCGTTTGGCGGCGCCGATCACCTTCACCGTCGCGTACGCGCCGAACACCACGAACAGCAGGAAGAGCAAGGCGATTACGGTGATCACGGTACCCATCACACTCCTCCTCCGACCGGTCGCGGCAACTGTCTCCGCGCTCTCAACGGTAAACGCTGCGGGCAGGTTCGGAGTTCCAGAAGAACCCCGAACCTGCCCGTAGGGGACTACCCCGAGCCGTCACACGGCCCGGACCTGCACGGGCACCGGACCGAGGCCCGGCGCCCGCCACGCCGTGACGAGTGCGCCGTACGACGACGCCGTACGGCTACGCCGTGACGATGTTCACCAGCTTCGGCGCGCGCACGATCACCTTGCGGATCCCCGCGCCGTCCAGCGCCGCGACGACCTTCTCGTCGGCCAGCGCCACCTTCTCCAGCTCCGCGTCGGAGATCGACGGGGAGACCTCCAGGCGCGCCTTGACCTTGCCCTTGATCTGCACGACGCAGGTCACGGCCTCGTCGACGACGTACGCCGGGTCGGCGACGGGGAAGTCCTGGTGGACGACCGAGTCGCTGTGTCCCAGCCTGCGCCACAGTTCCTCGGCGATGTGCGGGGCCAGCGGCGCGACCATCAGCACCAGGGCCTCGGCGATCGGGCGCGCGACCGGGCCGCCCGTCTTGGTCAGGTGGTTGTTCAGCTCGGTGACCTTGGCGATGGCGGTGTTGAACCGCATGCCCTCCAGGTCCTGGCGGACGCCGTCGATGGCCTTGTGCAGGGCGCGCAGGGTGTCCTCGTCCGGCTCGGCGGCGACGACCGTGACCTCGCCGGTCGCCTCGTCGACGACATTGCGCCACAGCCGCTGCAGCAGCCGGTACTGGCCCACCACCGCGCGCGTGTCCCACGGCCGGGACACGTCCAGGGGGCCCATCGCCATCTCGTACAGGCGCAGGGTGTCCGCTCCGTACTCGGCGCAGATCTCGTCGGGGGTGACCGCGTTCTTCAGGGACTTGCCCATCTTGCCCAGCAGCCGGGAGACCTTCTCGCCCTGGTAGAAGTAGGCGCCGTCGCGCTCCTCCACCTCGGCCGCCGGTACGGCGATACCGCGGCTGTCGCGGTACACGTAGGCCTGGATCATGCCCTGGTTGAACAGCTTGTGGAACGGCTCGGCCGACGAGATGTGGCCCAGGTCGAACAGGACCTTCGACCAGAAGCGGGCGTACAGCAGGTGCAGCACGGCGTGCTCGGCGCCGCCGACGTACAGGTCGACGCCACCGGTCGGCTGGCCCTCTCGCGGGCCCATCCAGTACTGCTCGATGGCCGGGTCGACCAGCTTCCGGTCGTTGTGCGGGTCCAGGTAGCGCAGCTCGTACCAGCAGGAACCGGCCCAGTTGGGCATGGTGTTGGTCTCGCGGCGGTACTTCTGCGGGCCGCGGCCGTCGCCCAGGTCCAGGGTGACGGCGACCCAGTCCTCGTTGCGGGACAGCGGGGTCTCCGGGGACGTGTTCGCGTCGTCCGGGTCGAAGGTGCGCGGCGAGTAGTCCTCGACCTCCGGCAGCTCCAGGGGCAGCATCGACTCGGGCAGCGGGTGGGCGACGCCGTCCTCGTCGTAGACGATCGGGAAGGGCTCTCCCCAGTAGCGCTGGCGGCTGAACAGCCAGTCGCGCAGCCGGAAGTTGACGGTGCCCTCGCCGATGCCGCGGCGCTCCAGCCACTCCGTGATGCGCGCCTTGGCGTCGACCACGCCCAGGCCGTCCAGGGAGACGTCCTCGCCGGCGGAGTTGACGATCTTCGCGTCGTACGAGGCGAAGGCGTCGTCCCAGGTGGAGGCGTCGGTGCCGCGGTCGTCCGAGGGCTCGACCACACAGCGCATGGGCAGCTCGAAGGCGCGCGCGAAGGCGAAGTCGCGGGTGTCGTGGGCCGGGACGGCCATGATCGCGCCGGTGCCGTAGCCCATCAGTACGTAGTCGGCGATGAAGACCGGGACCTTCTCGCCGTTGACCGGGTTGGTGGCGAACGTGCCGGTGAAGACGCCGGTCTTGTCCTTGGCCTCGGCCTGCCGCTCGACGTCGGACTTCGAGGCGGCCTGCGCGCGGTAGGCGGCGACGGCCTCGGCGGGGGTCGCGTGACCGCCGGTCCACACCTCGTGGGCGCCCTCGGGCCAGGCGGCCGGGGTGAACTTCTCGACCAGCGGGTGTTCCGGCGCCAGCACCATGTAGGTGGCACCGAACAGGGTGTCCTGGCGGGTGGTGAAGACCGTGATCGCTTCGCCGTCGATCGGGAAGTCGACGCGGGCGCCCTCGGAGCGGCCGATCCAGTTGCGCTGCTGCAGCTTGATGGCCTCGGGCCAGTCCAGCCCGTCCAGGTCGTCCAGCAGGCGGTCCGCGTAGGCGGTGATGCGCATGTTCCACTGGCGCAGCTTGGCCTTGAAGACGGGGAAGTTGCCGCGCTCGGAACGGCCGTCGGCGGTGACCTCCTCGTTGGCCAGGACGGTGCCCAGGCCGGGGCACCAGTTGACCGGCGCGTCGGAGGCGTACGCCAGGCGGTAGCCGCTCAGGACGTCGGCGCGCTCGGTGGCGCTCAGCTCGCTCCACGCGCGCGTGGTGGAGCCGGTGGCGGGGACGGCGCGCTCACCGCTCTCGAACTGGGCGACCAGCTCGGAGACGGGACGGGCCTTGCCGGCCTCGTCGTCGTACCAGGAGTTGAAGATCTGCAGGAAGATCCACTGGGTCCACTTGTAGTACTCCGGGTCGATCGTGGCGAACGACCGGCGATTGTCGTGGCCCAGGCCCAGCGCGCGCAGCTGGACCTTCATGTTCTCCATGTTGGCCTCGGTGGACACGCGCGGGTGTGTGCCGGTCTGCACGGCGTACTGCTCGGCGGGCAGGCCGAAGGCGTCGAAGCCCAGGGTGTGCAGGACGTTGTGGCCGGTCATCCGCTGGAACCGGGCATATACATCGGTGGCGATGTAGCCCAGGGGGTGACCCACGTGCAGACCCGCACCCGAGGGGTAGGGGAACATGTCCATGATGAACTTCTTGGGCCTGGCGGCCAGCTCGGGGTCCCCGGCCAGGTCGCCCGTGGGGTTCGGAGCCTCGTACGTCCCCTCGGCGTCCCAGAAGTCCTGCCAGCGTGCCTCGATGTCAGCGGCCAGGGCGGCCGTGTAGCGGTGCGGCGCGGCCAGCTCGGCGGTGGCAGCGGTGTTCGTCTCGCTCATGTCCTCAAAGCTCCATCGATCGTCTCTGCCAGCGGCTGTGACACTCAAGAAATGAAAAAACCCCTCACACAGGAGGGGGCGCCGCGCTGATGCCGACCACGATGCGTCAGTGGTCGGTACTGATCAGCGCGGCTCGCTAAGCAGAAGGCGTACGGCACGCATGGCGTCAGGGTACCGCAGCGCCCGCAGGGGCCGCGACGAGCTTTCGGGTCCGTCCGGCACCCCGTGCCACCCGTCTCGGCCATCAAAAACGTTGAACGATGTTCAAATTTTACTTCGCTTAACGGACGCTTGCGGACAACACAAAGACCTCATTGCCCTTTGGTAACAACGCAATAACTCAAACCTGGAACTCGTCGGTATTTCTCGACTTAGAGTGCGCCTTCGGGACCGCTTCCCCGAACCCTTGGGAGTACCCCCTCATGGACCCTCGTCGTAACAACAGCTCACTTCCCCGGGTGGGCCGTTCGGCCTACGGGGCGGCTACGGCTGCCGTCCTGCTCCTCATACCCGTGATCGTGCTGGTGGGAGGCAACGCAGTCCAGGACTTCCTGAACTTCGGCGCCGGCGTCCTGTCGCTGGTCGCCCTGTCCTGCTCCGTGATCTGGGGGCTGGTCGCGACCGACCGGATCTTCCTGAACACCCGCCAGCGACTCGTGGCACAGGCGGTGCACCGGACGACCGCCGTGTCCTCGGTCGCCTTCCTGTTCCTGCACATCACGGTCAAGGTGGCGCTCGACCACACGAGCCTGATCTCCGCCCTCATCCCCTTCAGCCTCGGCCTCACCGGCACGGCCGGGCTCATCGGCCTCGGCTCCCTGGCCGGTCTGCTCATGGTCTTCACGGCCGTCACCGGCGCGCTGCGCAGCGCCTTCGCCTCGCCGGCCCCGGTCGCGGCCCGTTGGCGCGCGATGCACATGCTGGCCTACCCGGCCTGGTGCGCCGCACTCGTCCACGGCCTCTACGCGGGTCGCGCGGCGAAGCCGGTTTTCACCATCCTCTACAGCCTGTGCCTGCTCGCGGTCATGGCGGCGCTCGCCCTGAGGACCTCGCCCGCCCCCTTCAAGCGCAAGGTCGCGATGCGGGTCCTGGCGCTCATCGGCGGGGGCGGCCCCGGTGCCCGCGGGTTCCGCGACGACCTGGACGCCTCCCGCGCCGCCGCGATGGAGTCGCCGCAGCCGGGCTCCGGGGGGCGCTCCTCCCAGCAGTCCGCCGGCGAGAACTTCGTCCCTTCCCAGCGCAAGGAGCCCGCCTCCCCGCAGTACGGTGGCGCGCCCGACCCCGCGGACACGGGCGGCTTCGCGGCGGCCTACCGGGCCGTGACACCGCCCGGCGACGGCCCCGCGGCCCCCGGGACACAGCAGTTCCAGATGCCCGTGAACATGCAGCCCACCCAGACGTTCCCCCGCGTCGACAACGGCGGCACCCCGAGCAGCTGGCCCGTCCCCTCCCCGCCCCCCGTCGGCGAGGCGCCGGCGTCGGCGTACGACCCGCTGAACGACACCGGATACACCGTTCCGGTCTATGGCAATCCGCCCGCCAACGGCTACGGCACGAGTGATGTGTACAACACCGGTGAGACGAACGCGTCCTACCGCACGTACAACACCAACGACACGTACGACAGCGGTCCCACGACTGACGTACTGCCGGGCGCCTTCGACGCTCCTGGCTCCGGTGAATCATGGAATGCCCCTTCCGGAGGCTTTAAGTGAACGAGGCCCTGCCCGACGTCCCGGAAGTCCGCGTCGTCGGACTTCCGCAGCTCACGTCGGGTTTCGACCTGGTTGAACGTCTTGATCTACCCATGCACCTCAAGGTGCATGGGCCGCTCGAACCCCTGGGCGGAGAACAGCTCGCGAGCCTCGCCGAGGACATCAACCTGAAGGGCCGCGGCGGGGCGGGCTTCCCCTTCGCCAAGAAACTGCGCTCGGTCGCCGAGTCGGCCATCAAGAAGGGCATCCGCCCGGTGGTGGTCGTCAACGGAAGCGAGGACGAACCGGCCTGCCGCAAGGACACGGTGCTCATCAACCGTGCCCCGCACCTCATCCTCGACGGCGCCCTGCTGGTCGCGGAGGCCATGGGGGCCCGCACCCTCGTGATCGGCGTGACCCGCGAGTCCACACAGCGCTCCATGGAAGCGGCGCTGGCCGAGCGGGGGCTGAGCAACCGCAGGGGATCGCCCCTTCGCGCGCGCGTGCAGCGCAATCCCATACGCATGGTGACCGGAGCGGCCGCGTCGCTGATCCGCTCGATCGACGGCGGCCCGGCCGTTCCGCCGGGCCGCAAGGTCAGCGCGTCCCAGACCGGTGTCGGGGGCGCGCCCACCCTGCTGTCGAACGCCGAAACGTTCGCGCAGTTGGCCATCGCCGCCCGCATCGGCCCCGACCGCTACCGCAACACGGGCCTGTACGACGAGCCCGGCACCGTCATGCTCACCGTCTCGGGCGCGGTCGCGCGCCCCATGGTGATCGAGGTCCCCACCGGCGTACCCCTGCGGTACGTGCTCCAGCTGGCCGGCGCCCCGGCGATGCCGCAGGGCGTGCTGACCGGCGGCTACCACGGCAAGTGGCTGGACGCGGCGACGGTCAACGAGGCGATCGTCTCGCGGGACTCCCTGGCCGCGGTGGGCGGCGCGCTCGGTGCCGGCGCGATCCTCCCCATCACCCAGGAGACCTGCCCCCTCGGCGAGTCGCTGCGCGTGGCGCAGTGGCTGGCCGACGAGAGCGCGGGACAGTGCGGCCCCTGCTACCTGGGGCTGCCCGCCGCGGCGCGCGGTCTGGCGGACATCCTGAACGGCGGCGGCCCGGCGGCGCTGGAGGCCGTGAAGCAGGTCGCCAAGTCCGTGAAGCGGCGCGGCGCCTGCTCCCACCCGGACGGTTCGGCGATGTTCATCGAGTCGACCCTGAAGGCGTTCACGGACGACCTGGCCGCGCATGTCCTCGGAAACGGCTGCGGAAGGCCCGTGGAGGGCGTTCTGCCGCTCTTCGAGGACGGTCAGGTACCCATGGGCATCCTGAGCGGCCCTGGCGAGCAGGAGGCGGGTCCCAGCCGCCAGAAGATCTTCGTCGACTGGACGCTGTGCCGCGGGCACGGCCTGTGCGCCGATCTCCTCCCCGAGGTCTTCGAACTGGGCGCCGACGGCTTCCCGACCGTCGCGCAGGCCCCGGTGCCCGCGTACGCCGAGGCGAAGGCCCTGCGCGCGGTACGGCGCTGCCCGGCGCTCGCCCTGCGCATCGAGGAGGACACCAGGTCCTCCGCTCCGGCGCGCAACCTGCCGGTCCTCTCCCAGGGGCGCGGTCGCCGCGCGCTCGGCAGCGGCCGCTGACACGAAGGAGCGGGCCACCAGGAACGGTGGCCCGCCTTCGGCACGTTCCGCGGGTCGCCGGACGGCCGTTCCGCGAGGGGCGCCCGAGAACGAAGAAGCGGACCACCCTGATCGGGTGGCCCGCTTTCAACGTCTGTGGAGCTAAGGAGAATTGAACTCCTGACCTCCTGCATGCCATGCAGGCGCTCTACCAACTGAGCTATAGCCCCTTGTGGCCACGCGGCGAGGCCGCGCATTCACTGTGTCGCCCGGTTTCCCCGGCGGCGACGCCAACATTACACGGTTCCCCTGGTGCACCACCAAATCGTTTCCCGTCCGTACCGATTCGGGTCTCATGTCGCACTTTATGGGCCGTGTCGCACCTCCATGCCCGCCCCGCTACGCCCGTTGGGCCGAACGGGGTTCCAGGGAGCGCCGGGGGGATGGCAGGGAGGTGGGCTCTCCGGGCCGCCACGCGGCCTCTGGCGGGCCTTACAGGCCTCGTGGCGGCCCGTTGGCCGTGAGCCGCGCGGACGTCGCTCCCGGGCGGGCGCGGCGCCGCGCCCGCGCAGGCGCGCGTGTGGCGGGTGTCACAGAGGCCCGGCAAGCGGGAACTGCGCCGGAACGGCGCCGGATTGGCGTCGCCGGCCCGCCACGGGGATCGGGCGCGCGTCCGGCCGCCTCGGGGTCAGGCCGTGGCGAACGAGTAGAACCGCTTGAGGGTGCAGTGCTCGTCGAGGAGACGTGCGTAGATCGGCTCGCCCTCGAGCTCGCGGTACGTCTCGATGGGGTCGCCTTTTATGATCAGCGCCCGCGCGCACTCCTCACACCAGTACTGGTAGTCGTGGTTGACCGGCTCCATGTCGCGGACGATCGGCGTACCACTGCCGCACCAATCGCATTTCCGCCTGTGCGCACCCATCAATCAGCTCCAGCTGTGGCCGCAGGCCGTGCACACGTAGGAGATTCCACCGTTGTCACCGAGAACCTGGGCAACGTGGACCGATCCGCAGGAAGGGCAGTCGAGGAGGGTGGCTTTCTTACGGTTCAGTGCCACTTCGAGGAGATCGTCGACCTCCTCGAGGATGCTGGCAGGCATCGCTACTCCCTCCCGTCGGGCCGCGCCCCCTTCCGGCCGTTTGATTCTGCCACGGCCGGAGCAATACGGTCAGCGACGCCTTCGTACCAGTCCGGACACAGGCACCTGGCGCAGCTGCAGCGGCCGGCGCATACACGCACGCCAGGAGCGCGTCCGCAAAGGTATACGCCCCGAGGACCCCAAGTGACTCAGCCGGTTCAAGAAGAGTGTGCCGAAGACCACGGCACCCGTGGGCCGGCCCGGCCGCCAACTGCGCCCGCCCCTGCGCGTTCTTCACGACCGGGGCCCCAACTCGGGGATGAACAGCGAAAGATCCCGCTCCCTGACGGGAACGGGATCTTTCTCCAGCGATGTCCGACAACTCAAGAAAGAGTCGGTCTGTGGAGCTAAGGAGAATTGAACTCCTGACCTCCTGCATGCCATGCAGGCGCTCTACCAACTGAGCTATAGCCCCTTGCGTTCTTCCCGCCCTGCGGGCCGAACAAGAAGAACTTTAGCCTGCGACCAGCCGGAAAGTGAAATCCGGTCCCGCCGGGCCCGTGCGACCGGACGGAGGGCCGCCCGGCGCCGGTCAGTCGTCGTCGCCGAGCACCGGTTCCGGCAGCGTGCCGGCGTTGTGCTCCAGGAGCCGCCAGCCGCGGGCGCCCTCGCCGAGGACGGACCAGCAGCAGTTGGAAAGGCCGCCGAGGCTTTCCCAGTGGTGGGACTCCAGGCCGAGCAGCCGGCCGATGGTGGTGCGGATCGTGCCGCCGTGGCTGACGACGACGAGGGTGCCGTCGTCGGGGAGCTTCTCCGCGTGCCGCAGCACCACGGGGGCGGCGCGGTCGGCGACCTCGGTCTCCAGCTCACCCCCACCGCGGCGCACCGGCTCGCCGCGCTTCCACGCGGCGTACTCCTCGCCGTGGCGGGCGATGATCTCCTCGTGCGTCAGCCCCTGCCAGACGCCCGCGTAGGTCTCGCGCAGGCCCTCGTCGTGGGTGACGTCGAGGCCGGTGAGCGCGGCCAGCTCGGCGGCCGTGGCGGCGGCGCGCTTGAGGTCCGAGGCGACGACGGCGTCGGGCCGCAGCGAGGCGAGCAGCCGGGCGGCGCGCCGGGCCTGCCCGATGCCCGTCTCGGTCAGCTCGACATCCGTCGAGCCCTGGAAGCGGCGGTCCACGTTCCAGGAGGTCTGGCCGTGCCGCCACAGGATGACGCGGCGGCCCCTGCCGGGCTTCTCCTCGACCTTCGCGCCCGCCGTCTTCCGGGCCTCGGCGCTCACCGCAGTTCCCCCATGTCGGCGGAGTCCTCCTCGGCCTGGAACTTGGCGTGCTCGGCGCCCTTGCCGCGGGTGGCCTTGGCCTCTTCGGGCAGGTCCAGCTCGGGGCAGTCCTTCCACAGCCGCTCCAGGGCGTAGAAGACGCGCTCCTCGCTGTGCTGGACGTGCACGACGATGTCGATGTAGTCGAGCAGCACCCAGCGTGCCTCGCGGTCGCCCTCGCGGCGCACCGGCTTGGTGCCGAGCTCCTTGTTCAGGCGCTCCTCGATCTCGTCGACGATCGACTTGACCTGGCGGTCGTTGGGCGCCGACGCCAGCAGGAAGGCGTCGGTGATGGAGAGCACATCGCTGACGTCGTAGGCGATGATGTCGTGCGCGAGCTTGTCTGCGGCCGCCTGTGCGGCGGTGTTGATGAGCTCGATGGAGCGGTCCGTGGCGGTCACTACGCGGCTTTCCGTAGGCGGTCAGTTATGACTCAAGGGTCTCACGGACCGCCGAGGACACCCCACGCGTTTCTCCGGCCACGCCCCGGGTGGCCCCCGGGGCGTGATGCCGGTCACCTCTTCGGGCCGCTGCTGATCTTGTAGTCCAGGCCGAGGACGACGGACACGTCCGCGTTGCTGGTGACCGTGCCCTTCTTCACCGTGGTGGTGGGCAGGCCCAGGGTCTTGGCGACCTCGACGGCGTCGCCCTTCCTGGCGGGATCGCTGTAGGTGATCCGCGACACGCTCTGGGCGGCGCCGGCGGTACCGGAGTCCAGGAACGTGTAGCCGCCGTTGACGAGGACGATACGGGCCTGGCTCGTGGCCGCCTTGAGGCCGGTGGCGTTCTCGATGCCGACGCGGACCGCGGAGCCGGCGTCGGGGCTCTTCGCCGTACCGCCCAGGACGTCCTTGATCACGCTGCTGGAGGCGCTCGCGCTCAGGGTGCCGTCCTGCTGCACCGGCATCAGCGCGGTCTTGTAGTCGCCGCCCTTGGCGAGGTCGGCGAGCTTGGCGAGGAAGGCGCCGAGGTCCTGGTCGGTCAGGGACGGGTCGAGGATCTGGGCCAGGGTCTGCACGGTGGTGGTCGCGGCCTGCTTGTCGGAGGACAGCTTGCGCATCACTCCCTGCATGACCTGCCCGAACCGCTCCAGTTGCGCGTCCTGCGCCTCGCCGGAGGCCCGGTAGGTGGCGTAGGCGACAGCCGTCTTGCCGCTGAGGGTCTGGTCCGTGCCCTTCTTGACGAGCGGGGGATCACCCTTCTTCTTGGAGTCGGGGTCCGGCACGTCGGTGTTCGTGTCGACCTCGATGTTGCCGACGAGCTCGACGAGGTTGTTCAGGTAGGGGGTGTCGAGCCGCCAGGTGCCCTGGATGTCCGTACCGAGCACGGTGTCGAGCGCGTCCCGCGTCCCGGACGAGCCGTCGCTGTCGACGGACTTGGCGAGCGTGGTCGTCGAGCCGTCGTCGTCCGTCAGGGCGAGGGAGTTGGGCAGCAGGACGGTGGTGCCCTGCTTGGTGGTGGTGTTGTCGACGAGCAGGGCGGTGGAGGTGCCGCCGCCCTTGGTGTTGTGCAGATGGACGACGATCACGTCGCGCTTCTGCGCGGCGACGGGCGTCGTGGTCCCCGGTTCGGCGTGCGGTGTGGTGCCGGGCAGCTTGCCCGCGTACCAGAGGTAGCCCGCGCCGCCGACCACGACCAGGGCGACGACCACGACCAGCGCGACGACCCGGCTGCGGGCGCGGCGCTTGGCCTCCTCGCGGCGCTCGGTGCGGTTCTCGGTGAACTTCAGCCAGTCGATGACGTCCTCGGACTCGGCTTCCTGCTCCTCGACGAACGCGAACTGCTCGGTGCGGTAGTCCCGGTCGGCCCGGGGAGCGCCGTCCTGCGCCGGCCCGTCCTGCGCGGGCCCGGCCTGCTGCGGGATGTAAGCGGTCTGCTCGGCGACCCGGGGCTGCCGGCCGGTGCCCGCCGTGTCGGCGGTCCGCCCGTAGGCGTCGTACGACGCCGAGGTGGTCCCGTTCCCTCCGGCTCGGGGCGTACCGGTGCCGAACGGGTCGAAGGACGGGACGGACGGCTGCTGGCCGGTGTCATAGGGCGACACGGTTTCGTGCTGGCCGGTGTCATAAGGCGACACCGCTTCGTGCTGGCCGGTGTCATAGGCCGACACCGTTTCATGTTGACCGGTGTCATAGGGCGACACAGGCGGTTGCCGGCCCGTGTCGTAGGGCTGGACAGGTTCCTGACGGCCCGTCGCATAGGGGTCGTAGCCGTAGCCCTGCTGCTGGGCGCCATAGCCGTCGTACCCCTGGGCGGGCTGCTGCGGGACCTGCCGGTACACAGGCTGCCCGAACTCGTCGTAGCCGACGAGTTCGTACTGGTCGCCGCCCGAGTATCCGTCGTATCGGTCGTTCACCGGGTGCCCCTCTCGGCTCACTGGCCGCGGTACAGCTCACGCTTGTCGATGTAGCGCACCACACCGTCCGGCACCAGGTACCAGACGGGGTCGCCCTTGGCGACTCTCGCACGGCAGTCTGTGGACGAGATGGCGAGCGCGGGAACCTCGACGAGCGAGACACCGCCCTCCGGGAGCCCCGGGTCGGTCAGCGTGTGACCTGGCCGGGTGACCCCGATGAAATGCGCGAGGGAGAACAGTTCTTCCGTGTAGCGCCAGGTGAGGATCTGGCCGAGCGCGTCGGCGCCGGTGATGAAGAAGAGGTCCGCGTCCGGGTTGAGCGCGCGCAGGTCGCGCAGCGTGTCCGTCGTGTAGGTCGGGCCACCGCGGTCGATGTCGATCCGGCTGACCGAGAACTGGGGGTTCTCGGCGGTCGCGATGACCGTCATCAGATAGCGGTCCTCGGCCGGGGTGACCCTGCGGTCGGTCTTCTGCCACGGCTGCCCGGTCGGTACGAACACCACCTCGTCGAGGTGGAACTGCGCGGCGACCTCGCTGGCCGCGACCAGGTGTCCGTGGTGGATCGGGTCGAAGGTGCCGCCCATGACGCCGAGCCGGCGCTTGCCCGGATTCGAGGGGCCGTTGCCGGGGCCGGCCGTCAGGCGCTTCGCCGTACCGCCGGCCGTGCCGCTCGCGCTGCCCATCGCGTCGCCGACGGCGCCGCTCTCCGTGTCACTCGCCGGACCGGTAGGCATGTCCTGCTCTCCCATGCGTGCAGACCCTACCGGCCCGGCCGACGGGCTCCGGCCGACAGGGGCCCCGAGCGGGCCCCGCGGGGCTCAGCGGTCGCGGTTGAAGCGCGTGGTGATCCACAGCAGCAGAAGCAGGATGAACAGGGCCCCGCCGCCGGTCAGGAACGGGCTGAGGCTTTCGTGGTTGCCGCCGTTCTCGCCCTCGGCGGCGACGGTGACCAACTGTGCGGCTGTGTGCTGGAAGCTCATCTCGGCAGGACCTATCCGATGGGGGTCCCCCCGCGCGAGCGAAGTCGAGCGTGGGGAGGGCGGGATAACGACGTCGGCCCATCGTATGCGGGCACCTCGGCCGCGAACACGCCGACTCCGCCGTTGGGGACGCCGGTTGTGGCGACCGCGTCGGCCGGCGCCTCCGCCCTGCCGCACCCGGCCGCCGCCGACGTCGGCGCGCGGTGTCGGCTCAGTCCTCGCGCTTGTAGCCGCGCAGCAGGAACCACGCGGCCAGCACCACGCCGATGATCATGACGATCAGCACGACGCGGAGCAGATTGCCCGGGCCCTGCTTGCCTGCCGCGTCAGCGGCTTCCGTGAGCCATGCGGCTGCGGGGATGTGCTCCATGTCGTACGACTCCTTCTCTGTACTGCCCGTCAACGGTATATCCGCCTAGGCTGGGCTCTGCCTTGGGGGCGCATAGGGCACTCAGACGCACATGGGGGAACACATGTCCGACGACGGCCACGACCAGAACGGCCACGAGAAAGTGCCGAGCAGGCAGCGCAGGCGCTTCGAGGGGATCTCCTCGCGGGCCTACGAGCACCCGGCGGACCGCTCGGCCCTGGTGGCCCTGCGTAAGCTCAGCGGCTTCGACACGGTCTTCAAGGCACTGAGCGGCCTGCTGCCCGAGCGCAGCCTGCGGCTGCTCTTCCTGTCCGACTCGGTGCGCGTCTCGGAGGCCCAGTTCGCGCACCTCAACGACATGCTGCGGGACGCCTGCCACATCCTGGACCTGGAGAAGGTCCCGCCGATGTACGTGAACCAGGACCCGCAGCCGAACGCGATGTGCATCGGCCTGGACGATCCGATCATCGTGGTGACGACCGGGCTCGTCGAGCTGCTGGACGAGGAGGAGATGCGGTCGGTCATCGGCCACGAGGCCGGCCACGCGCTGTCCGGTCACGCCGTCTACCGCACGATCCTGCTGTTCCTCACCAACCTCGCGGTCCGGGTCGCCTGGATCCCGCTGGGGAACCTCGCGATCATGGCGATCGTGACCGCGCTGCGCGAGTGGTTCCGCAAGTCGGAGCTGTCCGCGGACCGTGCCGGACTGCTGGTCGGCCAGGACCTGCGGGCCTCGATGCGCGGCCTGATGAAGATCGCGGGCGGCAACCACCTGCACGAGATGAACGTGGACGCGTTCCTCGAGCAGGCCGAGGAGTACGAGTCGGCGGGCGACCTGCGGGACTCCGTGCTCAAGATCCTCAACGTCCTGCCGCGCACGCACCCCTTCACCGCGGTCCGCGCGGCCGAGCTGAAGAAGTGGGCGGAGTCCCGCGACTACCAGCGGATCATGGACGGCCACTACCCGCGGCGTGACGCGGACAAGGACACCTCGGTGTCGGACTCCTTCCGGCAGTCGGCGGCCAGCTACGCCAGCGACATGAAGAACTCCAAGGATCCGCTGATGAAGCTGGTCAGCGACATCGCCGGCGGCGCGGGCGACCTCGGGGGCCGGGTACGGCGCGGCTTCGGGGGCTTCGCGAGCGGCGCGCCCAAGGACGCCGGGAACACGACGGACGCCGGGAACGCCGGTACCGAGCAGGCGCCGCGTGAGGACCGCTCCGACGAGGACACCGACGGCCGGGACTGATCACCCTCGCCGGGTGCCGCCGCGGCGACGCCCGGTGGTCCGGCTACACCTTCGGCTGTGCGCTCTTGGCCAGCGAACCGCACACGGCGGTCGCGCTGCCGGTGGCGTACGGGTCGGTGCCGGCCGGGCCGCCCGCCCTGGCCGTCTCGCCCGCGAGCAGCGGCCGGAGCATGCCGACCGAGTCGTCGGAGCAGGCGAGCGGGCCGGCCTGGACGTAGGACACCACCAGCTCGGCCTGGCGCATGCGCAGGTCGTCGCGGTCGAAGCGGAAGGTCAGCTCGCGCCGGACGGTGAACAGGGAGGCCTTGGCCCGGGCGTTCGCGCCGGCCGGCTTCAGCGCGTAGACGAAGGTGTGGTCGGCGACGACCTCCAGGGTGTTCGCGTCGGACTCGGCGGCCTGGAGGGTGCCCTGCACCCGGATCCCCTTGTCGGCGAGCTGCGTCCGGATCGCGTCGAAGCGGACCAGCCAGCCGGTCGGGGCGTGCCGTCCGTCGGCGACCGGGTGGTCGAAGCTCTGGTCGAACTGATCGATCTGCCGCGGGTCGAGCAGGATCCGTACGGGCCGGGTGGCGCCTCCGGTCAGCACGCTCGGGTCGAGGGACGATTCGACGAGGTAGTCCTTGGCGGTGGTCAGGGCGGTGACGACCTGGCTGTCGGAGAAGTGCGCGGTGCGCCGGACCGCGGGGAACGTGATGCCGTCGGCGCCGGTGCGGAACTGGGCGGCCGGGCTGTCGGCGTACAGCTGGTCGGCGCTCGTTGAGCCGGGCACCGCGGTCTGCGGGGCGAGCGGGATCACGGTCATCCGCAGCGGTTCGGCCGGCTGGGTGGCGGGGGTCTGGTACGGGTGGCGTACACCCATGTAGATCGCGGTGCCGAAGGCGACGGCTATCAGCAGGACGAGGATCAGTGCCTGCCGGGACAGTCCGCGCTGGAGGGGCGGGCGACGGCGTACGGCCGGGCTGTGGTCGGCCATGCGTTCCTGGGCGGAGAACTCCTGGAGGCGGGCAGCGCGGACGAACGACTCGTCGAAGACGACGGATCGGTACTCGTCCTCTCCACCAGCGGGTGCACCCTCGGGTGTCCCCTCAGGTGGGTCTCCAGGCCCGCCCATACATTCAGAGTAGGTCTCCGGGAGCTCTGGTAAACGCTGTGGTACGCGACAAGTTCTGACAGGTTCCCACCAGGACGGTCACGCTGTGTGAGGGATCGTCGGCGTCTCGGCGGGAAGACCTGCCTCAGGGCGTGCGCGGCACCGCCGACACCGCCGGCTGGGAATAGTCGGCCGAGGCGGAGGGGCCCGTGCCGGTGACTTTCTCCCGGCCCTGTTCGAGGCCGGAGGAGGCGGGTGAGGGGACCTGGTCCCGGCCGCCGGAGGAAGCGCCCCGGTAGACCGCCGTGAAGGCGAGGGCGACCATGCCGATGCCCATGACGAGGGCGAGGATCCAGGCGACCGGACGATGCCAGCGCGCGTGCTTCCCGTAGAGCCGGCCGTACGTCCCCGGAGCGCCGTAGCGGCCTTCGAGGAGGTCGCTGTCGTCGAGGTCGTCCAGGTCGGGATCGTGGTCGAAATCGCCGTGGTCGTCCGGCCCGAAGCCGTCCTCGTAGTCGTCGCTACGGGCGCCGCGGGCGTGCGCCCGGCGTGCCTCGGCCTCGGAGGCCTCGGCGCGGGCCTGGGCGGCCGCGAGCAGCCTCTCCACGGCGGTCGGCTCGTGGATCACCGCCGCCCTCACGAAGTCCTCGTCGAAGACCACGGAGGCGAACTCTTCGTCCGCGCCCCCGCGGTCGTCGTCGGGCTCCCAGCCGTCAGGGAACGGCGTGCCCCCCACGTCCTCCGGCACGGATCCAGAGTAGACCTGGGGGGTCAATTTGGGCAGACGGTACGGAAATTCATCTGCCGACGGGACCGCGCCTCAGCGGATCGCGGGCCGTGCGCCGTCCGCCGCACGCCCCGGCGCCCGGCACCGCGCCGCCCGTACGCCGTGCGCGCCCTCCGGGCACGGCTCAAGGGCGCCCCGTACGCCCTCAGGGGCCGCCTCCGGGCCTTCGGGGCGGCCCGGGGTCCCGCGGAGCCGTGGCCCGCCCCGGCGCGCGGCTCGGGCCGTACGAGGCCGCCGCGCGGCCGGCCCTGGCCGAGGGGCCGCTCACGCGCGCCCCGCGGCCCCGTCGCCCGGGGCGTGCGGCCCCTGCCGGTGTCCCAGCGGTGTCTCAGCGGCGGATGTGGCCGTCGCCCGTGACGATGTACTTCGTGCTCGTCAGCTCCGGCAGCCCCATCGGACCGCGCGCGTGGAGCTTCTGCGTGGAGATGCCGATCTCGGCGCCGAAGCCGAACTGGCCGCCGTCGGTGAAGCGGGTCGAGGCGTTCACCGCGACCGTCGCGGAATCGACCAGCTGGGTGAAGCGGCGGGCTGCCTGCTGCGAGGTGGTCACGATGGCCTCGGTGTGACCGGAACTCCACAGCCGGATGTGCGACACGGCCTTGTCGAGCGAGTCCACGACGCCCGCCGCGATGTCGTAGGACAGGTACTCGGTGTCCCAGTCCTCGGCCGTGGCCTCCACGACGGTGGCCTTGGAGCCCTTGGCGTAGGCGAGGACGCGCTCGTCGGCGTGCACCGTGACCCCGGCGTCCGCGAGGGCGTCCAGGGCGCGCGGCAGGAACTCGGCGGCGATGTCCTGGTGGACCAGGAGGGTCTCGGCGGAGTTGCAGACGCTGGGCCGCTGGGCCTTGGAGTTGATCAGGATGTCGACGGCCATGTCGAGGTCCGCCTGGGCGTCGACGTACACATGGCAGTTCCCGGTGCCGGTCTCGATGACCGGGACGATGGACTCCTGGACGACCGTGCGGATCAGGGACGCGCCGCCGCGCGGGATGAGGACGTCGACGAGGCCGCGGGCGCGCATCAGCTCGCGGACCGATTCGCGGCCCTCGCCGGGGACGAGCTGGACGGCGTCGGCGGGCAGTCCGGCGCCGCCCACGGCGTCGCGCAGGACCCTGACGAGGGCCGTGTTCGACTCGTAGGCGGAGGAGGAGCCGCGCAGCAGGACCGCGTTGCCGGACTTCAGGCACAGGGCGGCCGCGTCGACGGTCACATTGGGGCGGGCCTCGTAGATGATGCCGACGACGCCGAGGGGGACGCGGACCTGGCGCAGGTCGATGCCGTTCGGGAGGGTCGAGCCGCGGACGACCTCGCCCACCGGGTCGGGCAGCGCCACGACGTCACGGACGTCGGAGGCGATGGCTCGAACGCGCTCGGGGGTGAGCGTGAGCCGGTCGATGACGCTCTCGCTGGTCCCGGCCTCGCGGGCCTTCGCGATGTCCTTGGCGTTGGCGGCGACGATTTCGCTCGTACGGACTTCCAGCGCGTCCGCGATCGCAAGCAGCGCGTCGTCCTTCTCGGCCCGCGGCAGAGGCGCCAGGTCGGCGGCGGCGGACTTCGCGCGATAGGCGGCCTGGGCCACCGGGGACATGGAGTCGTACGGCGAGAGCGTGGTCATGAGGGAAGCGTAGTGGGCCGGGTAGGACGGGCCGGCGGTTGTCCCACCCGGCGAGACAGGCTCAAAAGGGGTGAACTCCGACGGGTGCCGCCGGCAGTGTTCCGTACCCTTCCGCGATCCGCTGGTGGTAGGTCTCGCGGTCGATGACCTCCAGGCCGACGATCTCCCAGGGCGGGAGTTTGGCGGTCTGCCGGTGCTCGCCCCACAGGCGCAGCGCGACGGCCGCCGCGTCGTGCAGGTCGCGGGCCTCTTCCCAGTAGCGGATCTCCGCGTGGTCGTTGGCGTACCGGCTGGTCAGCAGGAACGGGTGGTCGTGGGCGAGCTGTTCGAGACCGCGCCGCACCTCGGTCAGCGGGGCTTCGCCGCCGGACACGCTCAGCGTGACGTGCCACAGCCGGGGCTGGTCGGCAGGCTGCTCGCCCTCGTAGGTGTCGCCGGCGGCGACACTGGTCAGGGCCCGCTCCTCGCCCACCGCACGGGAGGCGGAACCACCGCGGGACGCCGCCGCCCCAGGGCGCACTCGTCTCACGACGGCCTCCTTTACCCGATGGTGGTACCGAATCCCGGACTCTCCCTGCCACAAAGTTGAGCAGGTGAGAAGCCGCCGTGTGGCGGTTTTACGGAACGTCCCCCGGCGGGGGCGGGGGAATCGGCCGTTTACGGGTGCAGTGGACAGCTGTGTCAGCGATGGACGGCGGAGACCGTCTTCTACGGGTTCAGCAGGACGAGGTCGTCGCGGTGCACGACCTCGCGCTCGTACGCGGGACCCAGCTCGCGCGCCAGCTCCCGGGTGGAGCGGCCGATCAGCTGGGGGATCTCCTTGGCGTCGAAGTTCACCAGTCCTCGCGCGACGGCCCGGCCCGTGCTGTCGCGCAGCTCGACCGGGTCGCCCGCGGTGAACTCGCCCTCGACGGCCGCGATGCCCGCGGGCAGCAGCGAGGTGCGCCGCTGGACGACCGCGCGCACGGCGCCGTCGTCCAGGGTGATCGCGCCCTGCGGGGTGGAGGCGTGCTGGAGCCACAGCAGCCGGTCGGCGGACCGCTTGCCGGTGGCGTGGAAGAAGGTGCCCGTGTCGCGGCCCGCGAAGGCGTCGGCGGCGTGGACCGCGCTGGTCAGCACCACCGGGATGCCGGCCGCGGCGGCGATCCTGGCCGCCTCGACCTTGGTGACCATGCCGCCGGTGCCGACGCCCGCCTTGCCCGAGCTGCCGATCTCGACGCCGGCGAGGTCCGCGGGCTCCCGCACCTGCGCGATCCGCGAGGTGCCGGGCTTGCTGGGGTCTCCGTCGTAGACGCCGTCCACGTCGGAGAGCAGGACGAGCAGATCGGCGCGTACGAGGTGGGCGACGAGGGCGGCGAGCCGGTCGTTGTCGCCGAAGCGGATCTCGTCCGTGGCCACCGTGTCGTTCTCGTTGACGACGGGCAGGGCGCCCATCGCGAGGAGCTTGTCGAGGGTGCGCGAGGCGTTGCGGTGGTGGGCGCGCCGGCTGGTGTCGTCGGAGGTGAGGAGCACCTGTCCGACGCGGATGCCGTAGCGGGCGAAGGAGGCCGTGTAGCGGGCCATCAGAAGGCCCTGGCCGACACTGGCGGCGGCCTGCTGGCGGGCGAGGTCCTTGGGGCGGCGGCGCAGTCCGAGCGGCGCGAGGCCCGCGGCGATGGCGCCGGAGGAGACGAGGACGATCTCCTTCTCGCCGCCGTCGCGCGCCTTGGCGAGGACGTCCACGAGGGCGTCGACCCGGTCCGCGTCGAGGCCGCCGGAGGCGGTGGTGAGCGACGAGGAGCCCACCTTGACGACGATCCTGTGGGCTCGCGCCACAGCATCCCTGCCGGCGTGCGTCTCGGTCTGCCTTGCCGCTGCCACCTGCTGTGTGTCCCCTCGGGTCGGTCCGGGTGCCCCGCTGCGCAATCTACGCGAAGGGGAAGGGGGTTGGCCCGCCGGTCCAGCAGACGGACGGCGCCGCGTAGTCGCGTGATCACAAGTTGCGTGCGCGCAAAAGGTCGTACACGTTCCTCAGGGGAATTAAAGGCAGTGCAAAGTCAAGTTGAACGTTGTGGCACCTACCGTTCCCCCCGTGAAGCGCATCCTCCTGAGACCGGGAAAAAGCCCGTACGACGTCGTTCCCGTGGAACAGGCCCTCCACCAGGACGTCATCGCCACCAACGCGGGCAACCTCATCTTCAGCGACGCCGCGCACAAGATCCTCGAGACACCGCGCACCGAGGTCGTCTCCAACGGCATCCGTACCGAAGTGGCCGCCGCGGGCCGTATCAACGAGGAGTTCGACGCGTTCGCCGTCCCGTTGGCCAACGCGTTCCGGCCCTCGTTCGAGCCGCAGCTCAGACGACTGACGCGGCTCATCGGCAAGTTGAGGATCCCGGTGATCGTCCCGGGCATCGGCGCGCAGACCGGCCCGAACTACGACCCGGCGCGGCTGAAGCCGATCGAGCCCGCCGTACGGGAGTTCGTCTCCGCGGTGCTCGACCGCAGCGCGTCCATCGGGGTGCGCGGCGAGTTCACCGAGCGCTATCTGCGCGACTTCGACTTCTCCTTCGGCTCCCGCACCGGCCGATCACCAAGCTGCCCGCGGACCTCGATCCGGCCCAGCTGTACGCGGAGGCCGACTTCGGCGCGCTGACCCGCGGGCACCGGGAGCGCTTCACGGGGTTCCTGGACCGCAACGGCCTGGAGAACACCTTCACGGCAGTCGGGCCGCCAGTAGACCGGCGGGCACCTCCGGGCGGCCGTCTCCGCGACGGACGCCGGGGGGGAGCCTCGGGAGCTCAGGTCTAGCGCCGGGCCCCGAGCACCCGCCGGGCCACCCGGCGCAGGCGCCGGAAGCGTGCGGGACGGGGCTTGAAGCCGTCGATGGTGACCGTCTCACGGGTCGTCGGGACGTAGTAGCTGTCCGGGATGCCCGCGGCCTGGTCGCGGAAGTGCGGGTAGGCGAGGTAGGCCTTGCGGCCGCGGGACTCCAGCACTATCTCCGGGTTCTTCTTCGCCTTGACGAACTCGACCACGTCGAGGAGGAGATCGCCCCGGCCCCGGGCCACCAGGTGCAGCCGCAGCCGCTCATGGACCTTGAGGCGGGTGGCGACACCGTCGTGCCAGTAGGCGTCCATCAGCGGCTTGGCCAGGTCGAGTTTGTGCCGCCGCACTTCCTCGCTCTGCTTCAGCAGACCCGGGCCGAACTGCGGGAGCAGGGTGATCAGGAACGGCCGGACCATCAGGTTGTCGCGGCGCGGCCCGGCGGGTACGTACTCGGCTATGAGGCCCATCAGGGCGCGGGCCGAGTCGAAGCGCAGGGCGTAACCGCCGCTCTTGGTCACGTGCTTGCCGTCGTCGCGGCCGACCAGGTGGTAGCAGTCGTAGTCGGAGATCACGGAGACGCCGTCGGCGCGGAGATAGGCCTCCATCGTGAACAGCGCGTCCTCGCCGGTCTTCAGCGTCTCGTCGAAGACCATCCCGTGCCGGGTGAGCAGATCGCGGCGGAAGAGCTTCTGCGCGCTGAGCGTGAACTTGATGTTCGAGGAGAAGACATCAGTACGGGGCTGGTTCTTGCCCCACATCGTCTTCGGAGCCGTCCTGTTGACCCCGACGACCTTGCCGAGCACGACGTCCGTGCGCTGCTCGTCGGCCATGGCGACCATGCGCTCCAGGGCCTCGTCGCCGAAGTAGTCGTCGGCGTCGAGGAAGAAGACGTAGCGCCCCCGCGCCTTGCCGAGGCCGATGTTGCGCGGGCCGCTGGGGCCGCCCGAGTTGGCCTGCCGGATCACCGTCACGGACATGGCCGCCCGCTCGGCGAACTCCTCCAGATACTCCCCCGTGCCGTCCGTGGACCCGTCGTCGACGGCGATGACCTCGATGCGTTCCGGGCCGAGCGTCTGGTTCTCCACGGATTCCAGGCACTTGACCAGGTACGGCATCGCTTCGTACGCCCCGATGACGATGGTCACGTCAGGCTGCGTCACGTTTCCCCCTTGTTCGGGAAGTGTCACAAGAACATTTCCCCCTTATCACCTCAATCGCTACCTAGGAGACGACTGGAAGTACGGACTGGTTGCCCGGACCTACTCATTTTGTGACCCAGGTCACAGGAAACGGCGGGTGACTTACCTGTGAAGACTCACAGAACGATGTAAGAGAAACAGTGATAAGCGTAAGAAATGGGCATGGCCCCGGGGAAAACTCCCCAGGGCCATGCCCATGTGTGCTTGCGGACCGGATCAGCCGGTGACCGCGGCTCCGTCCGTCTCGTCGGCCACCCGCTGGCCGGGGACCGCGCTCGCGAGGTCCACGTCCACGATGTCGGCCGAAGTGACGCTCTCCTGGCCGAGGTTGCGCCGCTCGGCCTGCCGTGCCAGTTCCCGCACCGCGGAGTTGAACTGGTCGATCGAGGCCGGCTCGTCCGGGCCGAGCAGGTAGCGCTTGAGCTCCTGGCGGCCTGCGGCCTGCGCGTCCGCGGCCGGGTCGGCCACCGCTTCGAGCAACTCGCCCAGTTCGGCGGCCGAGTTGGACAGGATCACGGCGGCGCGCACCGCGGTGTTCTGGCGCTTGAACTCCTCGGCGCCGAGCTCCGCGGAGTCCGTGACGGCGTACGGCTTGCCGCTCGCGATGAAGTCGGAGACCACACTGGAGATGTCCGAGACCATCGCGTCGGAGACGTTGAAGCAGTCGTACAGGCGCGGTTCGGCACCCGTGATGACGCGGTGCTCGGCGGTGCTGAAGGAACGCCAGTAGGCGTCGTTCCACTCGGCGCGCAGCAGGGCGACCTCGGCGTGCTGGGCCACGTCGACCATGCCGTCGCGGCTGGCCTCGGCCTCGTCACCCTTCGCGTCGAAGCCGGTCAGGGCGGCGATACGGGCCTCGATGCGGGCCAGCTCCTCCTTGACCGCCGCCTGCGCCGCGGGGTCGGACACGAACCGCGGGTTGACGGCGCGCCCGGCACCGGCGGCCTCCACCAGCGCGGTGATCCGCGCGTGCGCGGCCTTGGCCGCTCCGCTGCGGGTTCCGGTGAACGGGTGCGGCTTGTAGAGGACACGCACCGGCGGCTCGGCCTCCAGCAGCGAGCGCACGATGTTCTCGCCCGCGAGCAGGATCGAGGTGTTGCCGGGGTTGTCGTCCCAGCCCTCCCAGGTGGGGGCGTACAGCACGGTCGGCATGCGGCCCTCGGGCACACCCTGCCAGGTCTGGATCGGGGCCAGCTGAGGTCGGCCGACCTCGACGATGTCGTCGTCGCGGACGCCGACGTCGGCTATCGCGTAACGGTCGCGGCCCGCGCGGCCCGCGGTCCACACCTCGTCGTACACCTTGCTGAACGGGTTGACGCTGGCGAGCTTGTCGCTGTCACCGTGGCCGATGAAGACGTGCTGGATGGTGGGCACGCGCAGCATGTGGATGTTCTTGCCGACGTTCGCCGCGTAGAGCGCGACCCGTACCGTCGACAGGTCCATGTTCATCAGGTGCACCCCTCCGGGCACGCAGATGACCGGCACCGTGGTGGGCGCCATGCGCTCCAGGATCGCCCGCTCGCGGAGGATGACCAGCGGCCGGGTGTCCAGCTGCTCCATCGTCTCCAGCCACATGTTGACCTGGTACGCGGAGTCCTTGGAGCCCGAGAAGTAGAGCACCGTCTCCGGACGGTACTCGCCCAGCCAGTCGTCGATGGCCGCCAGGACCTTCTCGGCGTTCGGCGGGGTCTTCCGGCCGCGCACGAACGGGACGAGGGCCGCGACGTAGCCGAAGGCCAGCAGCAGCGACACCGCGACGCCCGCGAAGCCGTAGACGTTGTTGTCGGTCGCCCCGGCGACCAGGAGGCCGATGACGGCCACCAGGTCGAGGTGGAGCATCTTCTCGGCGGACCGGGAGAGCAGCCGGCGCGGCGGCGCGTCCGGTATGCGCACGCGCGAGCCCAGGTCGACGTTGCGGGTGGCGACGGGCATCTTGCGGCGCAGCCGGATCAGCGTGATCAGCGCGCCGTGCGGTGCCTGGAAGCCGTAGAAGGCCAGGAAGCACGCGATCGCCGCGTAGAAGACCATGCTGTCGGACAGGTCGAGCCGCGCCAGGAGCAGGACGAGCAGCAGCTGCCGGATCAGGAACCTGATGGACAGACCGGCCCGCACCTTGCTGAGGCGGTTGACCAGATAGCTGCCTCGCCGGTGCAGATAGTGGTCCGCCAGATACGTCACGGCGGCCGCGGCCGCGAAGGCGCCGACGCTCGGCAGGAGCGCGGCGAGCATCAGGCAGGGGAAGCCCAGCATCATGAGGGCCGCCGCCGCCAGCTCGGCCGCGCTGCCCACCCGGGCAACGCGAATAGCGGTGGAAATCACGGAGAAACCTGCTCTTGAGGGGTGAGTACCGGTTTGATACCAAAAGTTCTTTTGATACCGAAGATGAACCAAAAGGCGAAAAGTTAACTTTACGGACTCAGGCCCTTGTGAATACGTGGCGAACACGCGAACACAAAGGCCTGAATTCCGAAAGACTATTCGTTTTTGATTATGCCACGCCATCCTGGCGGTCCAGGACGCTGGCCAGAGCCGCCTCGAAACCGGAGGCACGGCCCACGCCCGCCGTCGGGTCCTGCTGGCGGACGTCGATGACGTGACCGGTGAGCTCGGAGAGCAGAACGTCCAGCGAGGTGCGCGCCACGGCCTCGGAGGACAGCAGCGAACCCGCGGGCTCCTGGCCGAACGCCTTGGTGCGCATGGGGGTCGCGGTGCGCTCGGGGTTGATGCAGTTGACGCGGATGCCGTCGCCGGCCCACTCGTCGGACAGCGCCTGGGTGAGGTTCACCATGGCGGCCTTGGTGGAGGAGTAGAGGCTGTACTCGGCGCGGCCTCGGGTGTAGCTGCTGGAGGTGTAGAGCAGCAGCTGGCCCTTGGTCTCCGCCAGGTACTTGTAGGAGGAGCGGGCTATCTGCACCGGGGCCAGGTAGTTGACCTTCAGCGCTTCCTCGATGGTCGCGTTGTCCGTCTCGGCCAGCTTGCCGATGCGCAGCACGCCCGCGGTGTTGATGACGTAGTCGATGCGCCCGGTCTCCGCGTACGCCGTGGAGAGCGCGTCGTCGACCTCCTCGGGGTTCTCGACGTGCGTGCCGGTGGTGGAGCGGCCGAGCGCGTACGTCTTCGCGCCGTAGGCATCGGCGAGCTCGGCTATGTCCTTGCCGATGCCGTACGAACCGCCGAAGACGACGAGGGTCTTGCCGGTGAGCAGCTCGCGGTAGGCGGCCTCGTCGGCCTGCTCGGGCGCGGCGGTGGAGGCGAGCTGGAAGAGCTTGTCGGCGATGAAGACGTCGACGGGCTGGGTGACCTTCATGTTGTACTCGTCGCCCGCCACGACGTGGATCGGCACGTCCGGCAGGTACCTGAGCACGACCGAGCAGTCGTCCGTGGCCTGGAAGTTGGGGTCACCGGCCGCGACCTGGTAGGCGCGGCGGATGGTGGACAGCTTGAACGCCTGGGGCGTCTGGCCGCGGCGCAGCCGGGAGCGGTCCGGGATCTCGGTGATGAACTCGCCGTCCTCGCCGTGGGTGCGGGTCACGATGATCGTGTCCGCGGACGGGATGGCGACGTCGACGGCCTGGAAGCGCTCCAGGGCCGTGACGCAGTCGTCTATGACGCGCTCGGACAGCAGCGGGCGCACGGCGTCGTGGAACAGGACGTTCGCGTCCTCGCCCTCGGCCAGGCCCTCGCCGAGGGCGGCGATGGCGCGCTCGGTCGTCTCGTTCCGCGTCGAGCCGCCCTCGATGACCCGGGTCACCTTCGTGAAGCCCGCCTTCGCGACGATCTTCTCGACGTCCGGCACATAGCCCGGAGCCATGAGCACGATGATGTCGTCGATCGAGTCGGCCTGCTCGAAGGTGGTCAGCGTGTGCTCGATGACCGCCTTGCCGGCGATCTTCAGCAGTTGCTTCGGAATCGACAGACCCACCCGCTGACCGGTGCCGCCGGCCAGGATCACTGCGGTGGTACGGGGCTTGGCAAAGTGCTCAGACACAGGTGACCTACCTTGGGGCGACAGGGAACCCGGGAATGGTCCCACCTACGGTTACTGCGGTGCAAGGTGAGCGCCGCCTGCTGCATTTGTGCGCGCAACCGGTTATTCACCTTGCACACAGGCGACTTCGGAGACACCGGGGCGAATTGTCCGGATTTGCTGTGAGTAACTGCACACGTCTCCGCGCACGTTCCTCACGTTCTTCCCAGGCGCTTGAGCACCCGGTGACCAAGGACACGTACGGGTACCCCCGACGGCGTCCGATGAACCGAGCGGATCGCGGCGGCGCGCGGGGGCTCGGCGGCCCGCCACGGCGAGCGCTCCGTGCAGCGCCCGGGCGGCGGCTTCGGGGCCGATCCCCGGCGCGGTGCCGGACCGTGGTCTCGTCCGGAAGCCCATTGCCGCGGAATTCCACGTTGAGCAGCCGCAGCGTTTCGGTCTCTGGACGTACCGCTGCCACTGCTGCCACTGCGAGGGCATGGTCTTCGCCGACGGGCGCAGCGTGACCGGGACGTGCACGCGGTCGCGGCCCGGGCCGCCGGCGATCCGCGCGACGGTCTCGTCGTCGGGGGCGTCCGCGGAGAACTCGCCGCTGATCAGCGAGGTCCGCCCGCGGGTGGCGCGCACCGCGTCGACCAGTCGCCGCCGGTGCCGCCCGGTGGCCGGACGTCGCCCATCATGCCGGGCCGGGCGCAGACCGCGAGCGCGGCTTCCGTCGGGTGTCCGCTGTGCGCGGGGAAGCCGACGCCGTGGGCGGCCACCGCGTCCTTCGCGGCGAACAGCGCGCCCTGGATCGAGATGGTCCCGGTCTTGTGCGGGCCGATGTGCGGCAGCCGGGTTCCGACGGGCAGCGGCGCGACCGTCACGGTGGCTGTCGTGTCAGGTGTCGGACAGTCGGTCTCCATGGTGTGCGGAGACCAGGGCCGGATGCTGAGCACGACCTGAGAATGCCCTGGGACTCCGTGAGTCCCAGGGTTCTCCGCGCGGAGAACCGCTCGGGGACCCCGCGCGACGGGACGGGGCGGGGCCGTACGCCGGTGGGCCGCGCCCGGATCACACGAGCCGCACGCCCGGCTCCCCCGCCTCGACCCGCAGGCGGGCCAGGGTGCTGGAGGCGGCGTCCGGCTTCAGCACCGTCTCCGGGGCGCGCACCTGGGCGTCGATGCCGTCCCGGCGGATGTCGAAGAGGTGGTAGCCGCGGTGGGCGTCGATGAACTTCCAGTGCGGGTTGTCCGGCATCCGCGCGTCCCACTCCTTGTGGAAGGCCGCCTGGTCCTGGTCGCCGCCGCTGGAGATGGAGGTCCCGACGAACTCGGCGCCGACGGCGTCGGAGTCCGGGTCGGCGAAGTCCTCCTTGAGGTCGCTGATCATCGTGAGGTGCCGGTCGCCGCTGAGGACGACGGGGTTGCGGATGCCGGCGAACTCCCCCATGAGGGCGTTGCGTTCGGCCTGGTAACCGTCCCAGGCGTCGTAGTACCAGAGCTTGCCCTCGCCCACCTGGAGGTCGGTCTCGGCCATCATGATCTGCGAGGCGACGAGGTTCCAGCGGGCCGGCGAGTGGTGCAGGCCGCGGAGCAGCCAGTCCTTCTGCGTCGCGCCGAGCATGGTGAGCGAGGGGTCCTCGGCGGCGTCCTGGCCGGTCACCTGGTCGCTGCGGAACTGCCGGGTGTCGAGGACGTTCAGCCGGGCGAGGCGTCCGAAGTCGAGCCGCCGGTACATCCGGATGTGCGGCCCGTCCGGGATCGCGGTGGCCCGGACGGGCATGTGCTCGTAGTACGCCTGGTAGGCGGCGGTCAGCCGGGCCACGAACGCGTCGTGGGTCTGTTTGTCCGGGTCCTGCGGGATCTCCCCGGCGAAGTCGTTGTCGACCTCGTGGTCGTCGAAGGTGACCACCCAGGGGGCGTTCGCGTGCATCGCCGCGAGGTGCGGGTCGCCGCGGTACTGGGCGTACCGGTTGCGGTACTGGACGAGGGTGTACGGCTCCCCCGTGCCCTCGTGCCGGCGTACGGCCGTCGCCGACGGCGAGGACTCGTAGATGTAGTCGCCGACGAACAGGACGATGTCGGGGTCCTGGTCGAGCATGTCGGCGTACGGGGTGAAGTAGCCGTTCTGCCAGTTCTGGCAGGAGGCGAGCGCGACGCGGAGCGAGCCGCCCGCGCCGGCGGGGTGCGGCGCCGTACGGGTGCGGCCGGTCGGCGAGAGCTGACCGTCGGCGCGGAAGCGGTACCAGTACGCGCGGTCCGGGCGCAGCCCGCGGACGTCGACGTGCACGCTGTGGCCGTACTCGGGACGCGCCTGGGCGGTGCCGCGGCGGACGGGTTTGCGGAAGCGGGCGTCCTCGGCGATCTCCCACTCGACCGGCACCGCGCGGTCGGGCATCCCGCCGCCGTTCAGCGGGTCGGGGGCGAGCCGGGTCCACAGCACGACGGCGTCCGGCAGCGGGTCCCCGGAGGCGATACCGAGGCTGAACACACCGTCGGGCAGGGGGGTTTCGGCCGCGCGGGCGGTGCCGGGCAGCCAGAGCTGGGCGGAGGCGGCGGCGCCGAGCACGGCGGCCGAGGCGGTGAGAAAGTGGCGTCGATCGCGTGGGACTGCTCCGGACATCGGCGAACTCCCCTGTGTCGGTTGCCTCTTGGACACCAGGGAAGCTCACACGGCGCGGCAGCCCGCCTCTTGAACAAGGCGCATCGTAAGCATGACAAATGCACGAGCAACGAACGACTCGCCGTGCCGGGTCCAGTAGGCCGGGGGCTGGCCGGACCCGGAACCGGTCGCGGGGAACAGGCCCGGCGTGGACCCGGCGCCGGTGACGCCGCCGAGGTCCTGGCCGGGCAGCCCGGCCGCCACGTCGAGGCAGCCGCCCGCCGGGGTCGCCGCCGGGGTCGCGGATCGTCACGGCGCCGACGACCGGGACGGCCGGCACACCCGCGGCCAGGGCGACACCGGTGCCCATCTCGAAGGGGCCGCGGCGGGCGAGGAGCGAACGTCCGGTCGGGCACGTCGGTCCGGGGTATCGGTTCCGGACGCCGAAAACGCGTCGGGCGCGGAGAGGAAGGTCCTCTCCGCGCCCGCTACGACTTCCGGCCCGGCCTTCGGGGCACCCGCCGGAGCGAGGCCCGGAACAGGCCTAGAACGGCTCGAAGTCGTCGTACTCCTTCTCCGACTCGTCCCGCTCCGCCTGCTTGTCGCGGCGGCGCTGGGCGGCGGGGCGGGGCTCGTCGAGGCGGTGGTCCTCGCCACGGCGGCCGAGCATCTCCGCACCGGCCATGACCGTCGGCTCCCAGTCGAAGACGACCGCGTTCTCCTCGGGGCCGATGGCGACGCCGTCGCCCGAGCGGGCGCCCGCCTTCATCAGCTGCGCCTCGACACCGAGACGGTTGAGGCGGTCGGCGAGGTAGCCGACGGCCTCGTCGTTGTTGAAGTCGGTCTGGCGCACCCAGCGTTCGGGCTTCTCGCCGCGCACGCGGAAGAGGCCGTCCTCCTCCTGCACCACGGTGAAGCCGGCGTCGTCGACCGCCTTCGGGCGGATGACGATACGGGTCGCCTCCTCCTTGGGCTTCGCGGCCCGCGCGGCCGCGACCATCTCGGCGAGCGCGAAGGACAGCTCCTTCAGGCCCATGTGGGCGACCGCCGACACCTCGAAGACGCGGTAGCCGCGGCGCTCCAGGTCGGGGCGGACCATCTCCGCGAGGTCCTTGCCGTCCGGCACGTCGATCTTGTTGAGGACGACCATGCGCGGACGGTTGTCCAGACCGCCGTACTGCTTCAGCTCCTCCTCGATGATGTCGAGGTCGGAGATCGGGTCGCGCTCGGATTCGAGGGTGGCCGTGTCCAGGACGTGGACGAGCACGCTGCACCGCTCCACATGGCGCAGGAACTCCAGGCCGAGGCCCTTGCCCTGGCTCGCGCCGGGGATGAGACCGGGCACGTCGGCGATGGTGTAGACGTTCTCGCCCGCGGTCACCACGCCCAGGTTCGGGACGAGGGTCGTGAACGGGTAGTCCGCGATCTTCGGCTTGGCGGCGGACAGGACCGAGATGAGCGAGGACTTGCCCGCGCTCGGGTAGCCCACCAGGGCGACGTCGGCGACGGTCTTCAGCTCCAGGACGATGTCCTGGAGGCCGCCGGGCACACCGAGCAGCGCGAAACCGGGCGCCTTGCGGCGGGCCGAGGACAGCGCCGCGTTGCCGAGGCCGCCGCGGCCGCCCTCGGCGGCGACGTACGAGGTCCCCTGTCCGACGAGGTCCGCGAGGACGTTGCCGGCCTTGTCGAGCACGACCGTGCCGTCCGGCACGGGCAGGATCAGGTCCTGGCCGTCCTTGCCGGAGCGGTTGCCGCCCTCGCCGGGCTTGCCGCTGGTGGCCTTGCGGTGGGGTGAGTGGTGATAGTCGAGCAGCGTGGTGACGGACTGGTCGACGACCAGCATCACGTCACCGCCACGGCCGCCGTTGCCGCCGTCCGGGCCGCCGAGCGGCTTGAACTTCTCCCGGTGTACGGAGGCACAGCCGTGACCTCCGCTACCCGCGGCGACATGCAGCTCGACGCGGTCCACGAAGGTGGTCATGTGGGGTGCCTCCAGCACTTCGGTTACATCGGTTACTTCAGTGCGTACGTACTTCGGATACTTCAGTACGTACGGGAATGTCTCTTGCGTAACACGCGAAAGGCGGACCCTCTTCCCGTGGGGGAAGTGAGGTCCGCCTCGCGAGGAACTCTGTTCTACGGAGCCTGGGCCCCGAGGCACCCGACCCGGTCCGCGTGGAACCGGATCAGCCTCGACGGGACTCGATCAGGCGACCGGAACGATGTTCACGACCTTGCGGCCACGGTGCGTGCCGAACTCGACCGCACCGGCGGCCAGCGCGAACAGCGTGTCGTCCTTGCCACGGCCGACACTGACGCCGGGGTGGAAGTGGGTGCCACGCTGGCGGACCAGGATCTCACCGGCGTTGACGGTCTGACCGCCGAAGCGCTTCACACCGAGCCGCTGAGCGTTGGAGTCGCGACCGTTCCGAGTGGACGATGCGCCCTTCTTGTGTGCCATGTCTCAGTCCCTACCCTTACTTCGCAGCCGCGGGGATCTCAGTGACCTTGATCGCCGTGTACTGCTGGCGGTGGCCCTGACGACGGCGGTAGCCGGTCTTGTTCTTGTAGCGAAGGATGTCGATCTTGACGCCCTTGTGGTGGTCCACGATCTCGGCCTGGACCTTGATGCCCGCGAGGACCCAGGGGTCGCTCGTCACGGCTTCGCCGTCGACAACGAGCAGGGTCGAGAGCTCGACCGTGTCGCCAACCTTGGCGGTGGGAATCTTGTCAACCTCAACGATGTCGCCGACAGCAACCTTGTGCTGGCGACCACCGCTGCGCACGATGGCGTACACGCGGATCTCTCTTTCGCTCGGAACGGGACCCCGCAGTCCAGCCGCCCGGTAACGAACACGGGCGAGCCTCTCCCAGCCACTACGGCAACCGAAGCGACCGGGAGGAAGAGGTTTACGGGGATGCGGCAGGTCATTCGACATGCCGACGATCCAGGTTACGGGGCACGGCTTGAGGGGTCAAACCGGGCCCCGGGCCCTCAGGGCCGTGTGTTCAGCCGGGAAGTCGCAGCTTCTCCGCCTTGCACGCCCCTGATCAGGTTCTCCTCTGCAGTACCTCGATCACCTCGGGCGGCCGACTATTGGGCATGTCCACGACGCGATCCGCTTCCTTCATGACGGCTCGACCGCGTCACCGCAGTTGTACACCAGCAGCAGAGTCTCCCTCGCGTGCACGCAGTACGTGTGCTACGCGACCCCTCTCTATCTGCGTATTCGCAGATCAGCGATGGTTTCGGGTTCCGCTGACATCCGTGGTTGTACGGGGGAATCCGTGGGTGTTGCCGTCACTACTGCCGTCAGACGGTTCTGGCCGCGCGGTCGCGCTGTACCCGAAGCGGTGCTGGCGCAGGGGACTTTACTGCCATGCTCCGGGCTCAGCGCGGAGGAGGGTGCGGGTGGTCGGTTCGTACAGCTCGTGGCCGGTGGCGGCGCAGTGTCCGGCAATCCAGCCGGTCAGTTCGTCCGCGGTGTGCAGGAGGCCGGAGGCGGCACCGCAGTTGTGTTCCTCGCCGGTGACGCACTCCGCCGCCACGGTCGGCAGGGCCAAGGTGTCGGGGACGGTAGTCACGTGGTACTCGCGGAATCGAAAGCGGCCACGGGCAGTACTGCGGGCAGGTGCGTCGGTGTTCGTGGAGTCAGACATCTTCGCCCGCTTCCTCTTCCTCCTCCGGGCCCGGGAGGCGTTGTCCGCGTGAGTCAGCGACCCGGAGGGCGTCGGAGAGGGCTTCGGTCAACCTGCGGGCCAGCCAGCGGTATTCGGTGGCCGACAGGATCTTCGCGCCGGGGGCCATCGTGTCTCGGGCGTACTCCAGCAGCTCCGCACCCATACCGAGTTGTACCGACTCGATGTTGTCGGCGAGGGTGGCGAGGTAGCCGCGGCCGTCGGTGCTGAGGTAGCAGGGTTTCCCCTCGGCAGTGGCCCAAGGCAGCAGGCGCGGCCCCTGCATAGCGGGACCCTCTGGCCACGGTGTCGCATGCTCAGCCATCTTGTTGCCTCTCCTCGACTCGACCCGGGGTTGCTGATCAGCATCTCGCTGGCGTGGGCCGTGCGGAGGAGCCAGCGTGTCTGCCTTGCTGTCTGCCAAGCTGGTGGGGTGCGGGAGACGGTCGGGGAACTGGTCAGGCGGCTGCGCCTTACGCGTGGTTGGAGTCAGCGGCGGCTCGCCGAGGCTCTGGCTGAGGCTGCTCCTGGGCGCGTTCCGCCGACGCGAAATGACGTGTCCCGTTGGGAGATCGGGACGCGGTCTCCGCGGGAGTGGCTGCCCTTCCTCGCGCAGGTGCTGGAGGTGCCGCGCGAGATGCTGGAGATGGCGAAGGCCGTTCAGTCGGTCGAGTCCGCGCCGCGTGTCCGGTCCGTCGCCGACTTCCTGCCCGAGGGTGACCCGCTGGCCCCGCTGTGTGCTCGTACGGGCCGCCGGATCGGGGCCGGGCAGGTGGCCGACCTGGCTCAGCGGGTCCATGGCCTGCGGCTGGCTGACGATGTGGTCTACGGCAAGGATCTGATCGGTCCCGCCCTGCGCGAGTTGCGGGCGGCGGTGAAGCTCTACCGTGAGGGTGCGCATACTGAGGAGGTCGGCCGTGAACTGCTTCGGACTATTGGGGAGTTGGCGCAAATCGCCGGGTGGGTCGCGTCCGACGCTGGGGAGCATGCCGAGGCGGAGCGCATCTACCGGCTCGGCATAAGCGCCGCACGGGCCGCCGGGGACGGCGTGCTGTCCGGGAACGTGGCGGGCTCGCTGGCCTATCAGTGGAGCAACACCGGGCACACTGCCGACGCGGTCGGACTGGCCCGTGCCGCGCTGGAGGACGCGGGTCCGGACGCCCCGGCGAAGGCTCGCGCGCTGTACCTGGACCGTGTCGCCTGGGCGCATACCCGTGCCGGGCAGGACCGCCCGGCGATGACCGCCCTCGGGAAAGCAGCCGAGGCTCTGTCCGAGGAGTCGGCCGGCACAGAATCTCCGTCGTACCTGTACTGGATGGACGCCGGGGAATTGCAAGTCATGGAGGCCCGCGTCTACACCGAACTGCGGCGCCCGCTGCGGGCCGTACCGCTGCTGACGGACGTGCTCGGACGATACGACGCCAGCCACGCGCGGGAGTTGGCGCTGTACCTTTCCTGGCTGGCGGTGGCCTACGCCGACGCCAACGAGCCCGAGGCCGCAGCGGGAACAGCGGGCCGGATGCTCGCCCTCGGGCAAAGCGGCAGCGAACGCACGGCGAAACGCACGAGGATCGTGCTCGATCGACTGCGGGCCTATCGCGACGTGCCCGAAGTCGCCGAACTGCTGGCGTCCTGAGCTCTCTCGGAGTTGGCCGTCCGCCGGCCGGAGCCAGCCTCCGGCAGATTCCGGGCCTGAGTGGGAGGGGGTCCCTCGTCGGTCGGGCAGCTTCGCCGTGCCAGGGTTCTCCGGGGGCCGCCAAGGCTCACTTCGTGACGCGTACGCTCGGCCTTGGCGGCCCCCGGGGGTTCCTGGTACGCCTCCGGTGACCGGGCGACGAGGGACCCCTCCCGCGACCCCGGCCACCCATCATCACGACGGAGCCGCACCCGCATTCGCCCTCCTCCACCCTCGGAGAGAGGGCCGGGGCCTGGGGCAGAGCCCCCAGAACAATCCACGCTGGCGGCTGTTGCGCGCCCGGACCGGCGGGGCCGCCGGCAAGCGGGGCGGAGACAGGAGCGGGCGGCGGCCCCGCAGGGCCGGAGCGCGCGGCCCGCGTCAGCGGGTCGCCTTGATTAAGTAAAGAAACTCTGAACAGCCACTGCGAGGCTGCTACGGCTAAACATCGCTCCGCTGGCATTGCCGTCAACTGCTGCCGCCATCTCCCCGCAGAAGCCTCGCCAAGAGACATCGGATGGGACTTCAAGTTGCTTCCATCGCGCCGGGGAGGTGTCGGGAGCGGGCTGCTCGGCAGGCCGGATGAAACACGGAAAGGGTCCGCCAGCATCACTACTGGCGGACCCCGCGACCTTCACCGCCGGTCTCGCTTCACCGCCGTTTTCCAGCGACCGTGGTCAACTCGTTCCGTTCGTCACCGGCGATCCCGTCAGGCTCTCGGCGGCCCGATTCCTCAATGAGCTGAACCATCCCTTTTGAGGTTCACAGAGGACACCGGTTCGGAGGAGCTCGTGACACTGGTGGAGGAGTGCGGATTTTTGCGGGACGGGGGTCACACCCGCACTCGCCGCGAATCTCTCCAGCCGCCAGACATCAAACGCCTCCCAACCACCCGGCAGTAGGTCAATATCGACCTCCGTTCCGTCCGGGCCGGTCAAGCGGCATCCTCGCCCATGAACGGAATAGACGAAGCCGTCGGCTGTCCGCGAAATCCGTGCGAACGCTCCAGAACGAACACCCTGCAGCACGAGGTCCAACCTCTCGAACTCCGGAAACTCGCGAAGCATTGCATTCCTGTTGTGATCAAGGGCGTTCAGGAATCTCTCGACCACCGGTACGACCGGATTCTCGACTGAACTCACCATCCCCTACGCCCCCTTCGAGCTGTGGAAGGAAAGTCGCGGCCCACTTCGACCGCCGACCAGGTGACATGATCAGCATCCCTGTAGCCGTAGGCCTTCACCTCTTCGAGCGAGATGGACCGATACTGGACATCGATGCCTGCCTTCTTGGCGGCAGCAACCCGATGATGCCCGTTGATCACATACTTGCGGTTGTTCTGTTCGAAGACCTCGATGGGGTCACCCTGCCACCCGTCTTGACTCATACTGTCGGCGATCTCATCAACGCGCTGCCGCGAGGCAGCTCCATTGAGGGACTCGGTCCGCTCCAGCGAATGAGGGCTGACAGCGCAGTTGTGAACCAGGACCGGAGTAGCCCCCGCCAGCACATAGTACGTGTGCAGTTCACGGACCGTGAGGTTGTGGACCGTGGCCGTCAGTACCGTCCAACGCTTGACTGCCGCGACCCGGACCCGCGTCCCCGCCTTGGTGCTCAGCCACTCACCCGGCTTGAGGTCGGTGGCCTGGAGCCATTCTCCGAGTTCCGGTACCCAGAAAGGGTGCCCGTCGGTCGCGGTGACCGAAGCGGTCTTGGTCCCCTTCTTGCCGTCGGTGTCGACGGTGACCTTGACGAGGTGCTTGAGTCCCGTGCCCTTGATCTCGGCAGTGACCGTCTCGGCCCTATTGCTCCCCTGGTTCTCCGGGTCGGCGGCGAGGACCTTGTCGCCGATGTCGACGTCCTTGATCGCCTTTGTGGTGCCATCGGCCATCAGCACTCTGGTGTCAGGGGTGAAGCTGTTAGCGACCTTGCACTCCTTGGCCAGCTTCTCGGCTTCCTTCGCCGCCTTTCTGGCTTTGCGCCAGCCCTTGAAGTCGCTCCAGAGTTTCTTGCCCAGGCCGACGATCCGCTTGCCCACGGCGTAGGCCTTGTCGACCCGCCACCCGTACTTCGCCGCCAGTCGGCCGACAGGCCCGCCGCTGACGAGCGAGGACACCACGTTGAGCACGGTGTTGCCGCACGAACCGAGGTTTCCCGTGGTGAAGCAGTCGAGGGCGTCGGTGATGCCGAGTTCGTCGGCGATTATCTTGCCGAGTTCCTTGGCGATGGCGATCGCGCGCTGCTTGGCGGCGTCCTCCTTGGCGCGGGACTCGTCCGTCTTGGCCTTTGCTGGCGTGTCGACCGAGCCGGCACCGTTTCCGTTGTCTCCACTTCCGCCCGTGGAAGTGGCGCCGTTGCCCTTGCCTGCCCCGTCCTTGTTGATCGTGTCGATGGTGTCCTTGGTGCAGCTGTAGTTGGACGGACCACAGCTTTCGAGCCCCGAGGGGTCGCTACGTGTCACCGGACTGTTGTCGGCGTAGGCGTAGCCGTTGGTCTGCTGCGGGTCGCTGAAGTCGACGATCGGGTCGGCAGAGATGAAACGGCCGGTGTCGGCGTCGTACTCGCGTGCCCCGAGGGTGACCAGGCCCGTGGAAGCCTGGACGGTGCCGCCCACGAAGCCCTTGTCGTTGACCCACGACGTCCCGGAGGCGGACGACTCGTCACGGGTGTTGCCGAACGGGTCCGTGCGTCGGCGTGACGTCACACCCGTCTTGGCGTCGATGGCGAGATCCGCCGTGCCCTGGTGATCCGCGCCGAGGAAGTGCACCCCGCTCACGTCCCGCATCGCCACCGTCATCGAACCGAAGGCGTAGTAGCGGGTCGCGGTCACCTTGGACGTGGCCTTGTCCAGGTGAAGTTCCGTGCCGGGCAGGTAGAAGGTCTTCTCGGTGGGCGTGTCCCGCAGGATGCGCTCACCCGATGCGTCGTACTTGTACGACGTCACCTTCCCGTCCGCGTTGGTGACCTGCGTCAGCTCGTTCTGCTTGTCCCAGTCGAGGGTCTGCGTGTCACCGGACAGGACCCGTGTGTGGGTGTTGCCCGAGATGTCATAGGTGTAGGTGTCCTGGGACGTGACTTGCGGAGTGGTGCTGGTGGCCGCCGTCTTCTCGACGACCTTCGAGACGGTGTGCGGACCGGAGTCCGTGCCGTTCGGCCCGGAGCCCTCACCGTAGGTGTAGTCGCGGGTCGAGGTGCCGGCACCGTTCAGGCCGTGGCGCACCTCGCTCATGCGGTTGCCGATGGAGTCGTAGCCGTATTCGGTCCAGTACGGGGAGACCCCGCCGACCGTCGAGGCCGACGCGCCCGAGGAACAGGCCGCTTCCGTGCTGCCGGTTCCCGAGGCACCGCCGGGCGTCGTGGACGAGGTCCACGCGTCCGTCAGCCGGCTCAGCCCGTCGTAGTTGAAGCACTGCACATCGCTCGCGCCGGCGCTCGGAGCGTCGGCGATGGAGAGGATGTTGCCGCTGGCGTCGTACGTGTAGTCGGCGTCGTAGGCCTTGCTCGCTCCACCCTCGACACTGATGCTGGAGTTCTTGAGCCGGTCGGTACCCGCCTCGTAGTTGTACGACAGCCAGGTCTTCTTGTCGCCGCTGCCGCCCGTGTACAGCTCGATCTGTTCCAGGTTGGACGTGGGCGAGTACGTGACGTCCGTGACGTAACTGAGGCCGCCGAGCGAGGTGGTGAGGCCCGACGGGCGCTGCAGGTCGTCGTAGCCGTACTTGATCGCCTCGGCCGGCAGGTCACCGACCGCGGGCAGCCCCTGCCCCTGCACCGAACTGTCGTCGTTGTACTGGTCCGTGTACTCGTACGTGCCGCCCAGTTGGGGCTCGGCCGTCTTCGACAGGGTGTACTTCGTCGAGGTCGGCTTGTAGTCGTTGTCCGCGTCGAGGACCGGGTAGATCACCGACGAGTAGACCGCGCCGTCCTTGTACGTGTAGTTGCCGTACAGCTCCCCCTTGAAGATCGTGTCGTACTTCGTCACCGACAGCTTGGTGCCGGTGTCCGCCTCGCCCTGCCAGGTCGAGATCTGCCGGCCCAGCTCGTCGTACTTCATCGACGTCTTGGTGCCGTTGAGCGTGACCGAGGTCGGGCGGTCCATCGTGTCGTAGGTGAACGTGGAGGTACCGGTGTCGGGGTCGACAGCCGTCTTCTTCCGCCCCAGCTGGTCGTAGTCGTACGACCAGACGTTCCCGGCGTCGTCCGTCACCGTCGACACCTGGCCCGAGGGCTTGTAGTCGTACGACGTGGTGACCGGGTCGCCTCCCGCGGGGTACTCGATCCGCTTGGTCGCCTGCTCCCGCGCGTCGGACACGACCGTGACGGTCGGCTGCCCGGCCGGCGGGTTGGTCGTGGTCCTGTCACCGCCGTACGTGTACGTGGTGCGGTACTTCTCCGCACCCGCGACCTTGAAGATCGACGCCGTGGCGCGGCTCGCGCCGTCGTACTCCGTGACCGTCTGCGCGTCCAGGTCCTCGTCGCGAGGCACGAACAGAGTGGAGGACGTGGAACCGGAGGCGTAGTAGGTGTCGTTGACCTTGGCCACGCGGTTGGAGCCGTCGTAGACGGTGTCGGCGACCATGCGGCCGCCGCCGGCGCCCTCGGTCTGTTGCTGACGCGGGCGCAGCAGACCGTCGTACAGCGTCCACTCGCTGCCGTACGAGGTACCGTCGTTCTCGATCTTCTGGGTGTGGACGGCGGTCGGGCCCGAGTCTCCACGGATCAGGTAGTCGTACTTGATCGACGGCGTCAGGCCGATGCGGTCGGAGAGCCAGACGAAGGTCAGGCGGCCCAGGCCGTCGTAGGCCAGCTCGGTGCGTTTGCCGTTCTCGTCGACCTTGGCGCTCGGCACGCCCCATTGGGGGGCGTACTCGGTCGAGGTCGTCCAGCCCAGGGTGTTGGTGACCGTGGACTTCGTGGCCAGACCGTAGGCGTTGTCCGTGTAGACGGTCGTCGTGGTGTGGGTTTCCGAGTCCTTGACCGTGAGGGGGCGCCCGTAGGAGTCGTACGTCGTATCGGTGGTCGTCTGGTACGTCGCCACGTTGCCGTCGTGGGCCGTCAGACGCTTGGTGAGGGTCGCGTCACCCTTGGTCGGGGCCGCGCCCAGCGTGGTCGAACCGTCGTACAGGGTCAGGTCGTCGGAGAGGACCTGAGTGGCGCGGTTGGGTGTCGTGGCGCAGTCCACGGAGACCGTTTCCGTACGCGAGACATACGTGTACAGGTGGGCGCTCGCGTTGTCCGCGTACTCGGTGCGCGTGCACTGGTTGTCGGCGACGCCGACCTCACCGTCGTCGTCGACCTGGGTGATACGGCCGGTCACGCTGTCGTACACGTTGGTGGAGCGGGTGTTGCGCCAGCCGCCCACGGCAAGGGCCGTGTAGGAGTTGGTGGCTCCCTTCGCCACATAGCGCGACTTACGGGTGCCCCAGTCGTGGGTCTCGGTCCCGGTGACCGCGGTCCACGGCTCGGTGACGGCCTTCTCAGTGATCTTGTCACCGTTGTAGGTGACCGTCTCCAGCTCGAAGCCCGCCTTCCAGTCCGAGTCGGTGTACGCGACGCCGTTGGAGTCGGTCACGGTCGCGGGGCGGGTGGCTCCGCTCTTGTCGACGTCCCCGTCGAGGCCTGTGAAGAAGGTGTGCTCGGTCTTGGTGTTCGAGGCGGAGTTGGTGCCGTCGGAGGTCTCGACACGGACCTTGCCGTAGCCGCGCCAGTCGCCCCATGTGCGGTACTCGTCCTTGGTGATGCCGTCGGCCTTGGCCTTGCGCCAGCCCGCGTTGCCCAGATACGTGTACGAGGTGACCTGGTTGGGGCTGCCGCCGGTCAGGTCGTTCTCGACGACCGACGCGACCACGTACTTGTGGAACCAGTCCACGATCGGATCGGTGACACCCGGAGGAGTCCACTTCACCGGGAAACAGCGCTTGGTCGACGAGTCCTCGGCCGGAAGACTGCTCGTCGTGCACTGAGTGTCGGCGTAGTTGACGCTGAGCACACCGCCCGACTCACTCTTCACCGCGGAGAGCCGGAAACGGTAGAAGGGCTGCAGGTTGTCGCCGGTCACGTCGACACGGTTGGCGAGCTGCTTACCGTCGAGCTCGACCGACGGCACGGAGGCGTCGGTGCCCACCTTGCCGGTGTGGCTGATGCCGTTCAGCCACAGCGACTTGGAGGCGTCGCCGTTGTCGGTGAAGACGTGGGAGAGGCTCCACTCGTCGACCGGGCTGTACGTGGAGTCGCCGGTCCGGATCTGTGTCGTGATCTTGGTGAGTTTCTTGCGGGTCCAGAAGGTCGGCGAGTTCTGGCCGGGGCACTTGGTGTCGGCCTTGCAGTTCTGGTCCCAGGGAACGTCCGGCCAGTCGGCGGCCGTGGTGTCCTTGAGTGCGTCGACCGAGCAGTCGGTCAGGGAACCGATGCAGCGCTCGGCAGTGGTGAAGACGACCTGGGCGGCCGGCTTGGTGGAGTACGCCTTGCCCACGCGCTGGCCGTAGTCGACGCGCTTGAGGTAGCCACCGCGGATGTAGGGCTTGCCGTTCTCGGTGGTCTTCAGGCCCTGGGTGTAGTAGTTCGTCTCCTTGCCGTAGAAGTACGACATCACGTTGCCGTGCGGGTCGATGACGTGGTCGAGGTTCCATCGCCAGGCCTGCGTGCAGTACGCGTTGGCGAAGGTGGCGTTGTAGCAGGGCTCGCCCGAGTCGTCGCCGTAGACGGGGACGGTCCAGGTGGAGTCGGTCTCCTCGTTGCCGGTGGCGTAGCCGGGCAGCCGGTTCAGACCGAAGAAGTACTGGGTGCCGTCGCCGGTCGTGATCTTCCAGTACTCGCCGTCGTTGTCGCCGTTGGTGGCACCGGTCAGATGTTCGACCTTGGAGTTGTCGTCATTGTCGATCCGCCACTTGCCCGTGGTGTCGTCCTTGACGATCTCCCCGGAGGTGCCGCCCGCGAGCGAGAGCGTCGCGTTGTCGAACGCCCAGCACTGGTCGCCGAGGTTGGCGGCCTGACCGTCGTCGGCGCAGCCCTTGTAGCTGCGCTCGATGTAGCCGGGATCGTAGGAGAAGCCCTGGCCGACCCACGAGCCCTGGTTGTTCGTGGCCGCGGTCTGACCGTCGATCGACTGGGAGTTGTAGCTCAATCCGACCGGAGGCTGCGCCCCGCCCGGTACAGGCGGGAGGGTCAGGGGGTACGACCAGGTGAAAGCGCCCGAGTTGGTGTCGACGCCCCACTCCGAGGACGGAGAGAGGCTGGTCGCCTTGTAGTCGCCCTGGTCGCCGCCGCTGCTCGCGGTGGCCGCGAGCACGGTGGCCGAGGCAGCGCCGGCCGCCGCGGTCATCAGCTGGGAACTGGTTCCCGACGTGTCACCGGCCGCCGCGACCTTCGCCGTCAGCGTCTGCCGCGCCGCGTTGTTGCTGCTCTTCAGATACGTCGGGACCGAGCAGCCCTTCTTCTCGGGCGTGGTCAGCACACACTCGGGGTACTGCGCGAGCCGCAGCCGGGAGCCGTAGCCACCGCCGTAGGCGTCCGCGAAGTCCGAGTAGTCCAAGGTGACCTGGGCGTCGCCCTTGGCGCTCTCGCCGTCCGTGCGGGCGACGGTGAACAGGACTCCGTCCACGCCGGCGGCCTGGGCGGCCTTGCGGCCCAGCACCTCGACGCGCACGGAATCGGCGCTCTTGTCCCCTCCGACGGCCTTGGCCGTCAGGGGCAGGCCGGCGGCCTTGGCCGCTCTGCCGGAGAGGGCGACCTCGGCGTTGCCCGCCTTGGGCCAGTGGGCCTCGGCAGCGTGCTTGACCGCTGCCTTCTCGGCCGCGTCGACCTTGTCGTACTTCTTGGCCTTGGCGTTCTTGCCACGGACCGGGTCATCGAGATCGGTCTGGGACTTGGGCCTGGTCTGCCCGGTGGCGGCTGCGGCGTCGACCGGAACGAACTGCGGGAGCAGCCCTATGGACAGCGCCAGACCGAGGACCAGCGCGGTACGGCGAGTGCCGCTGCGCCGGCCCGGTCTGGCAGACCGGAACCAGGGGGGCGAGGACATGACATCTCCAGGTGAATCGAACAGCCGACATCGGGCGATGGCGGCATCGGGGAGCGGTTCAAAAGCGGGAAATCCCGAGGCCGAAAACAGTTGAGACTGGGGGAAATCGACCCACGGAAGCTGTCGGAATCGAAGGGTCCACGTGAGGAAGCGGCCGGAGCCGGGGAAATCCACGTCAGGAAGCAACAGGACGTGTGGACGGGCAGCTGTGTGCCGCCCGTCCACACGTCCGGAGTTCGGGCGGACCCAGGGGCCCCCAAAGGGGGGGGGGAAGGCCGTCTGGGGGGGGGGGGGCCGGGGGGGGGGGGGGGGGGGGAAAAGAGTCTTTTTGGGGGGGTGCGCTTCCTTCTCTGC
>NZ_JBVJCT010000016.1:0-185480 GCF_055588305.1 Streptomyces sp. NPDC042002
GCAGGGGGGACCCTGTGGGAGAGTAGGACGCCGCCGAACAAATTTTGTTGAAAACCCCCGTACCGGGAAACCGGTAACGGGGGTTTTCTGCGTTCCGGACTATTTACTGGGACCTCTGTAGGGCGTCGTCCTGTAGGACGGTCGGGAGACGAGCAGTCGAGGGATGAGCAGTCGGGAGACGAGGAGTCGGGGGACGAGAAAGGGGGCGGCCTCCTCGTGGAGACCGCCCCCTTTCTCGTGGTGCGGTTACTTCAGGCGGGACGACGCGACGATCGAGACGATGTGTGCGGGCACGAGCAGCCACACGATCGCCGTCACGGCGACGGTCGCGATCCGCGTGGCCGTCAGGTCGCCGAGCGCCAGGTCGACGACCGCGGTGACGAGCAGCAGGATCGTGCACTCGATGCCGTTGACCAGGCGGTGGAGACCGACGGCCGAGGCCAGCCGGCGGATCTGCGCGAGACCGCTGGAGCGCGGGACGACGGACTGGTCGGTCGCCTTCTCCATGCCGCTGTCGGAGCGGGCCACGTGGACGAGGTCGGACGACGACTTCAGGAGCAGGACGCCGATGGCCGCGACCAGGCCGGCCACCAGATAGGGGTCGAGGCCGAGCTCGGAGGCGCGGATGCCCATGCCGACCATGACGGCGGCGTCGGCGAGGTAGGCGCCGAGGCGGTCCAGGTAGACGCCGAGCGGGCTGAACTGGCGCCGCCAGCGGGCCACTTCGCCGTCGACGCAGTCGAGCAGCAGATACAGCTGCATGAACAGGACCGAGAGCACGGCGCCGCCGAGGCCCGGCAGGATCAGGGCGACTCCGGAGAGAATCCCCGCGAAGACCATGATCACGGTGATCTGGTTCGGGGAGATGCGGGCGTCGACGAGGTGGCGGGTCACGCGCAGGGAGAGGGACCTCATGTAGAGGCGGCCGGCCCAGTGTTCCGCCCTGCTGTCCAGCTTGCCCGCGGGGTGAATGACGTTGCGGAGTTCCTCTAGTTGGACTTTGGGCATGCGGTGTTTCTCCCTGGCGAACTGGCACTGGATCGGTCGGCTGGCAATGTCGTACAGGGAAGAGCATGACGGGGGTCCGGGCGGTGGTGACCGGCAGGGTGGATATCAGGTGATCGTCGGCGTACGCGCGTACTACGGTGACCGCCATGACCCCCAAGACCTACGTGTTCCGCTCCATACGCCCCGAGGAATGGCGTCAGGCGAGGGAACTCAGACTCGACGCCCTGCGGGACCCCGTCGCGCACCTCGCGTTCCTGGAGACCTACGAGGACGCCGCCGCCAAGTCCGACGCCTTCTGGCAGGAACGGACGGCGGGGGCGGCCGTCGGTGTCGGCGAGCGGCAGCAGATCGTGGCCGAGGGTCCGGACGGGGTGTGGGCCGGATCCGTGACCGTGCTGGTCGAGGAGGCCGGTGTGCGGGATCCGTTCGGGAAGGTGGTCGAGCGGAGCCAGGGGCACCTGGTGGCGGTCTTCGTGCGACCCGAGTACCGGGGGAGCGGGGCCGGGGTGACCCGGGCGCTCTTCGATGCCGCTCTCGCGTGGTCCTGGGAGAGCGGGCTCGAGCGCGTGCGGCTCTTCGTGCACGAGAAGAACGGCCGAGCCGAGGCGTTCTACCGGAAGGCGGGTTTCGTACCCACCGGAGAGACGGTGCCGATGCCGGGGGCCACCGGGGAGCTGGAGCTGGAGTTCGTGATGACTCGGGGGTAGGGCGCCGACAGGCGTCGGGTCACCCCTGGCACCAGACCCGCATCGGCAGCAGACCGATTACCCGCCTCAGACCTGCACCCGCGTCAGCCAGGTCCCCGCGTCAGACCTGCCCCCGCGTCAACCAGACCCCCGCGTCAGACCGGAAGCTCGTACTGCGGCCAGCGGGAGCGGAGTTGTTCGCGGGAGCGGAGGAGGGCCAGGGTCGGCAGGCCGCGGGCCGGGCCCGTCGTCAGGAGATCCGGGAGCTGGGGGAGCGGGGCCACGGCCGCGATGTCGTCCAGGACGAGCGTGAGTGGTGGGTCGAGGCGACCGGAGGATGACCGTTCGGCCATGCGCCGGCCACGCTCGACCACGCTTGAGGCGAGGGCCGTCAGGAGCGGCATGGCGCCGGGGTTCGCCTTGGGGTCCTCGATGGGTTCGCCGACCAGATAAAGCGTGCCCCCTTCGTTGACGAAGGAATCCAAGGCGAGGCTGTCATTTCGGTTCGGAGCGCAGGATTCGCGGATGTTGACGGTGCCGAAGGCCGAAAGGGCACGTGCCGTCAGCTCCTGCGCGATGTCCCGGCGTTCGGGATGCGAGACGAGCGCGGCCTCCAGCTCGCCGGCGGCGCCGGACGCGGCCTTGGGATGCGTCCGCAGGGCCCGTACGGCGTCCTGCACCTGTGAGCCCTGGGCCCAGCGGTGGACATGGCGGAAGGTCTTGCCCTCCACCGCGGCGGCGTGCAGATAGCTGCGCATGAGCGTTTCCGCGACATCGGCCATCGCCTGGTCCGCCTTGGCGGTGGGGCGTACCGGGGCGAGCAGGGCGACCGCCCTGGCCGCCGCCGTCTCCTTGTCCTCGCAGCCTGCGGCGGGGGACCAGTGGAGCCGGGCCGGGGTGTCGCACAGATGGGCCGGGTCGTAGAGGAGGACAGGGCCCAGTTTGGCGCGGGCGTCCTTGGTCTCCGACCAGGTGCGGGGGTCGGAGGTGATGACGAGGGCCGGGCCCTCCGCGTCCCGCACGGCCTGGGCCGCGGCGGGGTGGCGGGTTTCGGCGGGGGCGAGGACGACCGCGCGGGCGGACGTCCATGTGGGCTCCGGCCGGGGTGCCGTGGCGGCCCGGGACGCGGCGGCTTCGGAGGCGACGGTGCCCCACCCGCCCGCGGTTTCGCGTGCCTGCGAGCCCGCCTGTCCGTGTGCCTGCCGGCGTTCCTGCTCGCGTACGTGTCCGCGCGTCTGTTCGCCCGCGAGATCGCGGGCCTGGGCGCCCGCCAGCTCGTCCTCGACTGCCCCGTAGGCCGTCTCCAGAGGCTGTGCGGGCATCGGCCGGGCCGGGATCGGCCGCTGTTCCGTCCTGGCCGTCGGCACCACCGGATCAGGGATCTCGGTGGAAGCGACGGGCGCCGCGGGCTTCGCGCGTCTTCGCGCCCGTCCCGCCCGCCACCGTGCCACCGTCCCCATCACGAACACCGCGAGGACCAGCAGCACCATCAACTGGCCGATGAACAGGCCCCAGAAGAGGCCGTAGCCGGACAGCTGGGCGGCGGGGGTGTCGGGCCAGGCGCCGGCGATGTCGTGCGGCGCGCCGATCAGGTGCCGCATGGCCAGTGGCGTACGGGTGAAGGTGATCGCGTCCGGCCAGGCGCCGCGGGAGAACCAGCCCGCGAGGCCTGTCGCCGTCCACACCATCAGGGTCATGCCGAGGAGGAACCCCAGCACCCCGATCAGCAGGCCGTCGGGGATGCCGCCCGCCCCCTCCCGCCGGAGGTCGGGCCGGCCATCGTGCTGGTCGGGACGCGGTCTCATCTCACGCCACCGTGGACTCGGTGGAGCCGTCGAGATCGCTGAGGTGCTGCTCCATGAAGGCGGCCGCCCGTTCCTCGGCCTCCAGTTCGGCGGCGCGCATCGCGTCGTCGGAGCGGAGGTCGGCGGACGACTGTGTCATCGCCCGGTCGGTGAAGACCAGCGGGCGTTCGGTCTCGGTGATGAGGTGCTTGACCACCTGGACGTTGCCGTTGACGTCCCAGACCGCGATGCCCGGGGTCAGGGTCGGGATGATCTCGACCGCCCAGCGGGGCAGGCCGAGGACCCGGCCGGTCGACCGCGCCTCGTCCGCCTTCTGCGCGTAGATGGTCCTCGTCGACGCCATCTTCAGGATCGCGGCGGCCTCCTTGGCCGCCGCTCCGTCGACCACGTCCGACAGATGGTGGACCACCGCCACGAAGGACAGGCCGAGGCGCCGCCCGAACTTCAGCAGCCGCTGGAAGAGCTGGGCCACGAAGGGGCTGTTGATGATGTGCCACGCCTCCTCCACCAGGAAGATGCGCTTCTTGCGGTCCGGCCGGATCCAGGTGTGCTCCAGCCACACACCCACGATCGCCATGAGGATCGGCATGGCGATGGAGTTCCGGTCGATGTGTGACAGGTCGAAGACGGTGAGGGAGGCGTCCAGGTCGATGCCGACCGTCGTGGGGCCGTCGAACATGCCCCTCAGGTCACCGTCGACGAGCCGGTCCAGGACCAGTGCCACGTCCAGACCCCAGGCCCGTACGTCGTCTATGGCGACGTTCATCGCCTCGGCCGACTCCGGTTCGGGGTGCCGCAGTTGCTCCACGATGTCGGTGAGCACGGGCTGGCGCTCGACGATCGTCTCGTTGACGTAGGCGTGCGCGACCTTCAGCGCGAAGCCGGACCGTTCGTCGAGGCCGTGTCCCATCGCGACCTCGATGATGGTGCGCAGCAGTGCCAGCTGGCCCGTCGTCGTGATCGCGGGATCGAGCGGGTTGAGCCGGATTCCCATGTCCAGGGCGGCCGTCGGGTCGAGCCGGATGGGAGTGATTCCCAGCTCCTGCGCGATGAGGTTCCATTCACCGGCACCGTCCTCGCCCTGGGCGTCGAGGACGACGACCTGGCGGTCGCGGAAGCGCAACTGCCGCAGGACGTACGTCTTCTCCAGGGCCGACTTGCCGTTGCCGGACTCTCCGAGGACGAGCCAGTGCGGGGCCGGGAGCTGTTGCCCGTAGAGCTGGAAGGGGTCGTAGATGTAGCCCTTGCCGGAGTACACCTCGCGGCCGATGATGACGCCCGAGTCGCCGAGGCCCGGTGCGGCGGTGGGCAGGTAGACCGCCTGCGCCTGGCCCGTGGACGTGCGCACGGGCAGGCGGGTCGTCTCGACCTTGCCGAAGAGGAAGGACGTGAAGGCGTCCGTCGCGGCGGACAGCGGATCCCGCATCAGTGCATCAGCCCCTACCTGCGGATTCCGGTGGCGAACGGCAGTGTGTTGACGAAGGCCCGGTGGTGCTCGCGGTCGCACCACTCCAGCTTCAGATACGACTTGCCCGCCGAGGCGCGGATGGTGCGCTTGTCGCGCGCGAGGGCCTCGGGGTTGCGGGAGGACACGGTGATGTAGCCGACGAGGTTGACGCCCGCTGCGCCGCTCGCGAGGTCCTCGCCGCGCTGGTCGAGGCGGTTGTGCGAGGCGATGTCGCGCGGGTCGACGGTCCGGTTCATCTTGGCGGCGCGGCTGGCCTCGGCCTCGTCGTTCGTCTTCTCGGTCAGCATGCGTTCGATGGCGACCTCGGTGGGTTCGAGGTCCATGGTCACGGCGACCGTGCGGATGACGTCGGGGGTGTGGACGAGGAGCGGGGCGAGGAAGTTGACGCCCACCGGGGTCATCGGCCACTCCTTCACCCAGGCCGTGGCGTGGCACCAGGGCGCGCGGGTGGAGGACTCGCGGGTCTTCGCCTGGAGGTACGTCGGCTCCATGGCGTCCAGCTCGGCCGGCCAGGCGTTGCGCTTGGTCATCGCCTGGATGTGGTCGATCGGGTGGTCGGGGTCGTACATCGAGTGCACGAGGGAGGAGAGGCGTCCCTGACCGAGCGGCTGCCGTACGCGGATGTCGGCTTCCTGGAGCCGGGAGCAGATGTCGGTCAGCTCGCGGGCCATGACGACGGCGAGTCCGGCGTCCCGGTCGACCTTCCGGCCGCCCTGCGGTCGCGCCGCCCGGCCCATGGCGTTCGCCTCGGCGGCCAGTTCACGCGAGTAGTGCATGCAGGCGACGAGGTAGGCGCGGTGCTGCTCACTGCTCGTGGACACCATCGACTGGAGCTGGTCGTACGACTGCTGGAGCCATCCGGGAGAGCGCTCGTCGCCGCGTACGGAGACGTCCTTGGCGTGGGCGTCCGGGTCGGCGGGGAGGGTGCGGGCGAGCATCTGGAGGCGGGTGACGAAGCCGTCGCCGTTCGCCACGTGCTTGAGCAGCGTGCCGAAACGGTCGACGAGGGCCTCCTGGTCCTCGCTGTCGCGCAGACCGACGCCCGGTCCCTCGATCTCGATCGCGGCCGTCACGGTCCGCCGGTCGGCGTGCAGCAGCACGGCGATCTCGTCGGGTCCGAACGGGGCGGCGAGCCAGGAGATCCGCCCGATGCCGGGCGGCGGCCCGATCTCGACCTCCTTGCCTTCGAGGCGGATGCCGGCCTCCATCACGGGGCTGCGGTACGCCGTTCCCTGGCGCAGGTTCCGCTTGTAACTGCGGTTGATCTCGAACCACTTGTAGAACGTGCGGCGCTTGTACGGGACGTACACCGCGGCGAGCGCGAGCAGCGGGAAGCCCATCAGCAGCACGATCCGCAGGGACAGCACCGGGACGAGCAGGCCGCACATCATGCCCAGGAACGCGCCCCCGATGATGAGCGCGATCTCGCCGGACTCGCGGTTCCGGCCGACGATCGCGTTCGGCCGGGCGCGGCCGATGAGATATGTACGGCGGGGCGTGACCGGATGGGACAGGTGGGACTCGGTCGTCAACGCCCTTCACCTCCCGTGCGGTTGGTACTGCTGTTGCGGGTGTTGCTCGCGTGCGGGGTGTTGACCGGGCTGGTACGCGGTGGCGGTGCGGCGGAGGGGACAGCTCCACCGCCTCCGTTCGGCGTACGGGTGCTGTGCGCGGCGACACCGCCGGACGCGGGGTTGGCGGGGCGGGGCTGGCTGTTGCCGCCTCCGCCTCCGTTGTTGTCGGCGCGCGTGCTGTGCGTCTTGATGCCCTGCGCGACCAGGGTGGCCGGCGAGCTGATCACGGCGGCGGCCTTGCCTTCGGCGCCCTGCATGATGCGGTTGTTGCGGGAGCCGGCGATCTCGTCGCCGAAGCCCGGTACGAAGCGGTAGATCATCGCGCTGGCGAAGATGGCCAGCAGGATGATGGCGAGCCCGGAGACGACGGCGGAGAACGCGTCGGGTCCGTTGTCGGAGCTGAGGGCTCCGGCGAGGCCGAGCACGATCACGATGACCGGTTTCACCAGGATCACCGCGATCATGATGCCCGCCCAGCGGCGGACGTGGCCCCACAGGTTCTTGTCGACGAGGCCCGCGTAGACGACGGTGCCGAGGAGGGCGCCGACGTAGAGCAGGGCGGCCCGGATGACCAGCTCCAGCCAGAGGATTCCGGCGGCGAGGATCGAGACCATCGAGACGACGATCAGCATGATGGGGCCGCCGCCGATGTTGCCGCCCTTGTTCAGGGCGCCGGAGAAGGTGCCGAAGAACGCGTCCGTCTGGTTGCCGGTCGTCTTGGCGAGCACCTCCGTCACGCCGTCCGTCGCCGACACCACGGTGTAGAGGATCAGCGGGGTGAACGCCGAGGCCAGCACGGTCAGCCAGAGGAACCCGATCGCCTCGGAGATGGCCGTGCCGAGGGGGACACCCCGCACCGCCCGCTTCGTCACGGCCAGCAGCCACAGCAGCAGCGTCAGGATCGAGGACGCCGCGAAGACGACGGCGTACTGCTGGAGGAACTTGGCGTTCGTGAAGTCGACGTTGGCGGTCTCGTTCACGGCGGCGGAGAGTTTGTCGACTGTCCAGGAGGCGGCGTCGGCACAGCCTTTCGCCAGCGAGGACAGGGGGTCAAGGGTGGACCCGACCCCGGTGTCCCCGCTGAGGCCGGACTTGCCGGATCCCTTGGTGCCGCTGTCGCAGTAGTTCCTGGCGGGCCCGTGAATGAGGCTGCAGTGGTTGCTGGTCGACGAGGGCGACGGCGACGGCGTGGGCGCGGCGACCGCTCTCGTGGCCAGCAGCACCGCCGCGGCCTGTACGGCCCCGACTGCTGCGGTCACTTTGAGTACGCGGTGGTTAGCGGGCATACGTGAACCCTCCGTACTCCTCGACAGCCTTCGCGATGTCGTCGGCGCTGGAGGCCCGGTCGTCGCCCGGGACGGGCGCGGGGCCGTCCTTCTGGGAGTGCGAGACGATCTTCCAGTCGCCCCCGGTCCACTCCAATTTCATGGTGATGGTGAACCAGCTGCTGGTGACCGGGTTGCTGGAGTTCTCGCCGGCGACGCCGAGCAGACCACCGCACCAGACTTCTACGGTCACCGCGTTGTTCGAGGACGCGGTCGCCTTGGTTCCGATGGGACTCGTACGCGAGACGAACGTGTAGCCCTGCGGAGCTGAGCCGTCCTCGTTCAGGCCCACGTTCTTGTTGAACTGTGGCGTGTACGCCTCGTCCAGCGTCGCCGCGAACTCGGTCACCTTGGAAGGGGTGATCACGGTCGCGAGGATCTGGTCCCGCCTGGCCTTGTTGAACATGTCGGCCGAACCCAGCGCCACCGCGTAATTCGCCGCCGCGCTCTGCGCGCCCTGGGTGTTGTGGGCGAAGCCGGTCGGGATGCCCGCGGCCTTCGAGGTCACCGGGTGGTCGCCGGAGGCCGCCGTGGGGGACGTCTTCGCCTTGTCGCCGCTGCCGGCGCCCGAGGAGGCCGAGTTGTCGCCGCGGTTCGCGAAGGCGATCGCGGCGATGAGGAGGACGACCACGCCGACGACCGTGATCAGGCTCCGCGAGGAGGATCCGCGCCGCCGCGCGCCGCCGTAGACGTCGCCCGGGCGGTCGGGCAGGCGGGTACGGGTCTGGCCGGAGCCGCCGTACCCCCCGTCCTCGCCGCGCGGGCCGTCCCCGTACCCGGGTTCGTCACCGAGACTCATGCCGCGTACGCCCCCTCAACCTCTCGCTGAACCAAGTAGTACGACGGTAGCCGTGCTGGTTCCCGCGCGGGCGCGGTGTGGTGACTCGACATCAGGGAAACGCAACCTCAGCCGGTGGGCACGACGGACGGGTGGATCGGGGAGGAGAAATTCCGGGCGCGCCCGGCCGGGGACTGACGGTGCGCCGGGTGCGGCGCGGCCCGGCCGGGCTACACGGCCATGCCGTACACGATGGTGAAGAGCGTGCCGAGGGAACCGATGATGAAGACTCCCGTGAGCCCGGCGATGATGAGGCCCTTGCCCTGTTCGGCGCTGAAGGTGTCGCGGAGGGCGGTCGCGCCGATGCGCTGTTTGGCCGCGCCCCAGATGGCGATGCCGAGGCAGAGCAGGATGGCGACCGCCATCACCACCTCGACCATCACCTTCGCTTCGTTGCCCAGGCTGCCGAAGGGACCCCAGTCCGGGGCGATTCCACCGATGATTGTGTTGATGTCGCCCTTGTCGGCTGCGAAAAGCATGTAAGTCACCGCCCCTAGTGGGTAGTTCTGCACCCCCTGCCACTGCGCGCAGAGGTCGGGCCCATTCTCGCCGACAATGACGCCGTCGCATGTCGACTTGACGTCATTGGTTGGCGGGATTCGTACGAATTCCTTGTCACCGGCGTACGCGGGACCCTCTTGAGAGGCGTACGGCGGTACACGAAGAGTCGTATCGTCACTCTGTGTATCACGGGCGGTCACGCCGGGCAATGAAATGGGAGCGAAACCTGGGGTGTGGTTCCGTCGTTGTCCCCTTCTACGGCTCACGCGCGGGGCGAATTCGAACGGACGCGGGTCGGCCGGACCACTTCTGACGGTCCGTCGAGCCGTTGTTCCCCGGGTCGCCGCGTCCGCGCGGGGTGGACGCGGTACGCCGGGCCGATGCTCCGGAGGAAGGCCGTCCGGCACGGGGAACGGGCCGCGGCTGGTTGCCGCGGCCCGTTCTCCGGGTGCCGCCGAGGAACCCCACGTCTCCCGGTGGCAGTCCGCACTCCGGAGGTCAGCCGGTGAAGGCGGTGACACCCTCCGGGGTGCCCCAGCCGGTCGGGCCGTCGTAGCCCGTGGTGGCGGTGCAGAGGTAGCTGGTGGTGCAGGTGCCGTTGTTGCCCGAGGTCACGTCGTTGAGCGCCGAGGTACCGGCCTTCGTGTACGGGAACTTCGCCGGGTAGGAGCCGCTCGACGGGGTGCCGCCGAGGGCGTAGACGCCCGCGATGATCGGCGAGGAGGCGCTGGTGCCGCCGAACGTGTACCAGCCGGCCGTGATGCCGTACGAGTCGTACACCGCGACGCCGGTGGCCGGGTCGGCGACCGCCGAGACGTCGGAGATGGTGCGCTTGGAGCAGCCCGTGTCGGTCTGCCAGGTCGGCTTGGTGTCGTACGCGGAGCAGCCGGAGCCGGTGCCCTCGGTGCTGCTGGTCTTCCAGACCGACTCGGTCCAGCCGCGGGTGGTGGAGGTCGCCTTGGTCAGCGCGGTGCCGCCGACGGAGGTGACGTACTGGGAGGCGGCCGGGTACTCGGCGCCGTAGGCCTCGTCACCCGCGCTCACGGTGATGGCGACACCGGTGTGCTTGAAGTACGAGGTGTCGTACGAGGTGTCGGAGGACGACTCGGAACCGCCGTAGCTGTTCGAGACGTACTTCGCGCCCAGGGTGACCGCCTCGTTCACGGAGATGCCGAGGTTGGCCATGCTGGAGGACTTGGCCTCGACGAGGAGGATGTTGCACTTAGGGCAGACGGCGCTCGCCATGTCGAGGTCGAGGGACTCCTCCTCGGCCCAGCCGCTGTCGCTCGTCGGCAGTGAGGTGGTCGAGCCGGTCTGGCTGACCTGCTTGAAGCAGCCGTTGGCGACGGTGCACGCGCTCAGGCCGTAGTACGAGCGGTACGTCGCGAGGTCTGCCGCGGCGTTGGGGTCGTTGTAGGCGTCGACGATGGCGATGGTCTCGCCGGAGCCGTTGGAGGCGGCGGCGGAGGTCAGGCCGTACGCGGCCTGGAGGTCCGTCGGTCCGAATCCGGACGGGGTGGAGGCGTCGGCGGCCTTGGGGGTGACGCCCTTGGTGAAGGCCTTCTCCGCCAGGTACTCGGTGACGCCGCTGGTGACCCGCTTGGCATCGCAGGCGGCGACGTCGGCCCTGGTGGGCGTCGCGCACGCCCTGGTCCAGCTGACGTGGGGGGTGACCTTGGCGACGCCGGTACGGGCGTCCGCGGTCCCGGCGGCGCCGAGGCCCGCGAGGACGAGGGCGGCGACGCCGAGGACGGCCGCGCCGGTTCGGTGCCACCTGCCGCGCGTCGGGCCGGCGGAAGGTCTCGGGGGGAGTGTCGTGCGCAACGTACAGCCTCCTGGGAGTGGTTGATCAGGGGCAGTGCGGGTGCGCCGCCGGTGCGGTGTCCCCGGCGGTGGGCCGTGTGGCCCGCGGACGACCATCCCTTGTTGAGTACGCGACAACAAGAGGCTTATGGAAGCCTTACTTCCGCATTGCTGAACGCGGTGGGCACGTGACCTCCCCATGGCGCCCGGATGGCTGGAGGCTGACGGCCGCTTGACTCAACTCACAGCCCGTTCAGGGGAATTGCACTGGTGATGGTGGGGCGTTCTCCGGACGGCCGTCCACTTCCGTGATAGGGAACGGCCTGAGGGCCGAGCCGGTGCGGGGGAAGCGGGAGCGTCGCCTGAGGGGGTCCGGCGACGGCAAGGGAAGACCTCCGGAGGAGCAACCGTGATCGACGTGGACTACCAGATCAACGCCGTGCGCCGCACCGTCGGCACGCGCGGGTTCAAGGCGGGCGAGGCCCGTGTGGTGACGCTGGGTCAGACCTACGACGCGACGGTCGAGGACGTCTGGGACGCCTGCACCAGCGCCGAGCGCATCCCCCGCTGGTTCCTGCCCGTCTCGGGTGACCTCCGCCTCGGCGGGACCTACCAGTTGGAGGGCAACGCGGGCGGCACGATCGAGCGGTGCGAGCCGCCGGAGAGCTACGCCGCGACCTGGGAGATCGGCGGCGACGTCAGCTGGATCGAGGTGCGGGTGACCCCGGAGGGGGACCGGACCCGGTTCGAGCTCGACCACATCGCCCGCGTCGGCGACGAACGCTGGGCGCAGTTCGGGCCCGGCGCGGTCGGCGTCGGCTGGGACCTCGGCCTGATGGGCCTGGCCGGCCACCTCGGGTCCCCGGGCGGTTCCGTGGACCCGAAGGAGAGCATGGCCTGGCTGGCCTCCGACGAGGGCCGCCGCTTCATCACGCTGAGCAGCGAGAGCTGGTACGAGGCGAATGTCGCCGCCGGTGAGCCCGAGGACGGCGCCCGGGGCTCGGCGGACCGCACCACGGCGGCGTACACGGGGGCCGAACCGCCCGAGTGAGGGCGCCCGTTCTCAGGTCACGAGCGGTCCTCGGCGGGAGCCGGGGGCCGCTCGTCCTCCAGCCCCTCGACGAAGTGGTCGAACTCGCCCGCCTGGACGCCCAGGACGAACGCGTCCCACTTCCTGCGGGTGGTGGTGACGACGTTCGCCGGGTCACCGGTCTCGCGGATGTACACCAAGTCGTCCTCACCGAAGGCGAGTTCGATCCAGGGCCCCGGCCCCGTCGCGTCGTCGGGCGCGGCCCGCACCCAGTCGAGGTCCGAGGGGACGTCAGTCACGGTCCTGTTCCTTCTTGAGGGCGCTGAGGAGCGAGCGGAAGGCCGCGGGAGCGGCGGTGAGTATCGCTCCGCGGGGGTCACCGGATTCAGTCAGGCGGACCGCGCCGGGTTCTCCGGCTATGTGGACGCAGGCTTCTCCTTCGCCGCAGTACGAGGACTTCTGCCAGGTGGCGGTGGGCATGTCAGGTCCTTTCATAGGTCCTGGGCGACGTCGTGGATGAACTCCTGTGACGCGTGGGGGTCGAGGGCGACGTCCGTCATGCGCTTCAGGAGCACGCGGTACTTGTCGAGCTGGGCCTCGGCGTCGAGCAGCGCCGAGCCGTGAGACTGGTCGAGGTGCACCGTGTCGAGCTGTGGGACCGCTCCGTGCGCGTACAGGATCGACTGCCCGGACCCGGGGTAGGCGCCGGCGGCGAACGGGATGACCTGGACGGTGATGTGCGGGTGCTCGCTCATGTCGAGGATGTGCCGGAGCTGCCTCTTCGTGACGGCCGGGCCACCGAACTGCATGCGCAGGGCGGCCTCGTGGATGACGGCCCGGTACGGCGTCGGGGAGTCGTTGAAGAGGACGGCCTGGCGCTTGATCCGGAACGACAGCCGGTGCTCGATGTCGGGCGGAGAGAGTTCCGGTACGACCTGGCGGAAGACCTCGCGGGCGTGATCGTGGATCTGGAGCAGGCCGGGGACATGGGCGGTGATCCCGGATGTCAGGTGTGTGGCGTGGTGCTCCATCTCGGCCAGGTCGATCAGGCCGCCCGGCAGGATCTCGCGGTACTCCTCCCACCAGCCGCGGACACGTTGGGCGGTCATGTCGCCGAGTGCTCGGACCAAGGCTCTGTCCAGGCAGTCGTAGTGGGAGGCGAGCGTGTGGACGCGTTCGGCGCTCACACCGACCCGCCCGGCTTCCATGTTGCTGACCTGAGTCTGCTTGATGCCCATGAGTTGACCGGCCTCGGTCGAGGTCAGGCCCGCGCGTTCGCGGAGTTTGCGCAGCTCCGTGCCGAAACGGAGCTGGCGACCCGTCGGGTTCGTCCTCACGGGCTCGCGGCCTCCTTGCTGGTGCTCGTCACTCACATGGGTGGCAGTAAAGCCGATTCTCGCAATCCGGTGAATGCCTTTACCGGGCGCCGCTACCTTATTGCTGGGACCCCGCCCAGAAGCACCCCGCTCGACGGAGCGGCCGCGGTCACTGGGCAACGTAGCGACATGACACCACCCAACTCCCCTCCGTGATCGGAGACTTCCGTGGCAACCGTATCCCCGCCCTGGTCCTACACCCTCCAACTCCCGCACGATCCACGCGCCCCGGGCATCGCCCGTGTCACCCTGCGGGCCGTCCTCGCCGCGCACCAGCTCTCCGAACTCACGCCCACGGCCGAGCTGTTGGCCTCCGAACTCCTCACCAACGCCCATCTGCACGCACCCGGCCCCTGCGCCCTGCGCGTCCTGTGGGCGGAACCCGACCGGCTGCGGGTCGCCGTGTGGGACTCGGACCCGACCGTCCCGTCCGGATTCCGGGAGGGCGCCCCCGTAGGTCTGCCCCCGCAGGAGGCCGAGCACGGCCGGGGGCTCCACCTCGTACGGGCCTGCGCCGACGCGTGGGGGGTATCCGTACTGCGTGAGCTGGGGGCGTCGCGGGGCGGGAAGCTGCTGTGGGCGGAGTGCCGGGACGCCGGGCGGGCGCGGGGCTGAACCGGGGCATGGTGCCGTTCGGGCGGGAGTGACCGGGCGAGGTGCGGCTTCTCAGGTGATACTCGGACTGGTCCGAGGTTTTTCTCACCCGCTTGCGGCAAGGTGAGGGGCGATGAAGAGCATCCGCATCACCCGTCTCCCAGACACCCGGCGGCCCGCCCTGCTCGGCGCGGCCCTCGTGCTGCTGGCGGTGACGTCCTCGTCCGTCGCGTCGGCCGACGACGGCCCCGGGCCGTTCGGCGTGACCGTCCAGGCCGCCGAGAACGGCCGGAACGCCCGCGTGGGCGCCCTGTTCCACGGGGACGCCGCGAGCGCCGGCGGCGGCGGGCACTTCTGCACCGCCTCCGTCGTGCACAGCGCGGGGCGGGACCTCATCCTCACCGCCGCCCACTGTCTGGACGGCGAGGCGCAGCTCTCCTTCGCGCCCGGCTACCGGGACGGCACCGCGCCGTACGGGTTCTGGGACGTCCAGGGCGTCTTCCTCCCCGAGGGGTGGATGAACGACCAGGACGAGGACAGCGACGTCGCCTTCGCCGTCCTCGGCACCCGCGACGGCAAGGAGGTCGAGGACGCCGTCGGAGGCGGGAACGCCTTCGCGGCGCACCGCGCCACCGGGGCCACCGCCGTCACCGTCACCGGGTACCCCGGCACCGTCGACACCCCCATCACCTGCACCGACAAGCCCAGCGTGCAGAGCCGTACGCAGCAGCGCGTCGAGTGTCCCGCCTTCGCCGGCGGGACCAGCGGCAGCCCCTGGGTGAACGGGGACGGGGCGGTCGTCGGCGTCATCGGCGGCCACGAGCAGGGCGGGGACACCGACGACGTCTCGTACAGCGCCGTGTTCGGGACCGAGGCCGACGAGCTCTACCAGGAGGCCGGCCGAGCCGGTTAGGGCCTGTCCGGCCGAACATGTTCCCTGCCGTTGTGCGCGACAGCCCTCTCGCGCGGAGCCCGCCTCTACACTGACGTCGGCGGACTCCTGTGCGATGAGGGGCGGTTGACGGTGCGTAAGGCCTGGATCGTGGCGACCGCTGCCGTCGGCGCGGGGCTCGGTTTCGTGACGCTGCTCGTCGTCGGCGTCTACGTCGTCGCCGGGAACCTTGCCAACGGGATCGGCGGCGGTTCGGTCGGACTCGCCAAGGGCGCGGTACCCGCCGCGTACCAGCCCCTCGTACAGAAGTGGGGCAATCTCTGCGGCGCGATCAATCCCGCGCTGCTCGCCGCCCAGCTGTATCAGGAGAGTGGATTCAATCCGAACGCGAAGAGTCCCGCGGCGGCGGAAGGGATAGCGCAATTCATTCCGGGGACCTGGGCCACGCACGGAGTCGACGGCGACGGGGACGGCGTCCGCGACGTATGGGACCCGAATGACGCGATTCCGTCGGCCGCCTCGTACGACTGCGAGCTGGCCTCCTATGTGAAGAACGCACCCGGAAACGTCACCGAGAACATGCTCGCCGCCTACAACGCGGGCGCGTACGCGGTCATCAAGTACGGAGGCGTGCCGCCGTACGCGGAGACCCGGAACTATGTGAAGACGATCACCACGCTGGCGAAGAGTTTCGCCGCGCCGGTGACCCGCGTGGACCCCTCGAAGCAGGCGGCGGCGGCCATCACGTACGCGCAGGAGAAGCTCGGCACGCCCTATCTGTGGGGCGGCAACGGCACCGCTGACCAGGGTGGACGATTCGACTGCTCGGGTCTCACCAAGGCCTCGTACGAAAGCGTCGGGGTGACCCTCCCCCGGGTCGCCAACGACCAGTACAACGCGGGCCCGCACCCCAAGCGGGAGGAACTCCTGCCCGGGGATCTGGTGTTCTTCTCGGACGACCTCACCAACTCCCGGGCCATCCGGCACGTCGGCATCTACGTGGGCGGCGGATACATGATCGACGCCCCCCGGTCAGGGGCCGTCATCCGTTTCGATCCCGTCGACACGCCCGACTACTTCGGGGCCACCAGGGTGACCGCGGATGGCGCGAAAGCATTGCCCACTTCGGTATGAAACCACCCTCTGATCTGCGGCGATGTATCTCTCTTCGATAACGTATGCGTGATCATTCCGTGGAGTGTGGAACGTAATGGAGGGGACCGTGCGTTCCTTTTGACGTAGAGAACTGATCTACGACCACGGGGGTGGATCGAGCGGCGCGCGTAAGGGCGCGGCCGCGGGAAAGACGACGAAGGGGCCGTAGCGCCATGGCTGGACTCGCCGAATCCGGTTCGAACCCCGACGTCGACCTGCTGTACGACATCAATGGCCTGGCCAAGCACGCGCCCCACTGGTTCGACCGGTTCATGGAGTTCGTCGGCGAGTGGGGTCTGCTGCTCGCGATGGTCCTGCTGATCGTGTGGTGCTGGTCCAGCGTGCGGCGGCGGGGTGGAGCCGACGCGGCCTCGTCCGTGGCCGGACTCGTCTGGGCACCGCTCGCGGCCGGTGTCGCGCTCCTCGTGAACGTTCCGATAAGGGGCTTCGTGGAGCGCCCGCGCCCCTTTCGCGACCATCCGGGCCTCGACGTCCTGGTGAGCGGCAAGACCGACTTCTCCTTCGTCAGCGACCACGCGACGATCACCATGGCGATGGGCGTCGGACTCTTCGTCGCCAACCGGAAGTTCGGGCTCGTCGGGATCGGGCTCGCGCTGCTCGAAGGGTTCTGCCGGGTCTACATGGGCGTGCACTACCCGACGGACGTCATCGGCGGGTTCGCGCTCGGCACGGCCGTCGTCCTGCTGCTGTCGCCGCTCGCCATGGCCCTGCTGACCCCCGTCATGAAGGCCGTGGAGACGGCTCCGCGCGCGGGCCGGCTGATCCGCGCGCGGAGCGACGCACCCGCCGGGCAGGAGACCCTGATCCCGGGGGCGCGGGCCGAGCACACCGAGGAACGGGACCTGGCGGCGTAGGTTCCCCGACTGCCCGGCGTCCCGCCGACGGTGCGGCTCGGGGCGCCCGCGGCGACGGATGGCATCCGCGGCTACGGCGCCCGGGGCTTACGGCACCCGGGGCTTACAGCGCCTGCGGGAACGAGAAGAAGCGGTTCGGGTCGTACTGGTGCTTCAGAGCCGTCAGGCGGGTGGCCGCGTCGCCGTAGTACGCCTTGCGCCAGTCGGTCAGCGTCGCGTCCGTGTAGTTCTGGTAGGCCGCGCCCGAGGCGTACCGGGTCATCGCGTTGTGGGCGCCGGTCAGCCAGGACTGGGCGGTGGTCCCGGAGGTGCCCGCCCGCCAGGAGACGATGTACTGGGCCAGCATGCGCGAGCGGCGGTGTACGAACGCCGTGGACGTGGGCGCCACGCGGTTGACGGCGCCGCCGAGCGCGGTGAGCGCGATGCTGCCCGCGCCGCCGCGGACCGCGGAGATCTGGTTCAGGAGCGTCTGCACTCCGGCCGCCGAGATCGAGCGGTCGAAGAAGTCCGAGCGGGCCGCGTACGTCTCCCGGCCGAGGGCGCCCTGCGGGCTGCGGCCCGGCGTCGAGCCCGGCAGGTGGCACTGGGCGTCGGCGGAGAACGACGAGCAGCCCGCGTACACCTCCATCGACTCCTCGTACGAGCGCCGCTTGAGGGAGACGCTGCGCGCGGGGGAGCCGATCCGCTCGGCCAGCCGGTCCACGGCGTTCTGGAGTTCGCCGTAGGTGCCGAGGGAGAAGGCGGCTATGGAGACGGTGGGTGTGCCGCCGGCCGCGTTGGCCAGGTGGCAGGACGACCAGATCTCGTCCGGCTGGCTCGGACCCCACTCCTGCCAGGCCTTCACCACGGCGGCGGCCTTGGCCCACGGCCAGGTCATGTACGCCGAGACGCCCTGCGGTGCCGGGTGGGTCTTGAAGCGGAGCTCGGTGACGACGCCGAAGTTGCCGTTGCCGGCGCCGCGCAGGGCCCAGAACAGGTCCTTGTTCTCGGTGGCGTTCGCGGTGAGCTGCTTGCCGTCGGCGGTGATCAGCGTCGCCTGGGTGAGGCTGTCGCAGGTCAGTCCGTACGCCCGGGACACGACGCCGTGGCCGCCGCCGAGGGTCAGGCCGGAGACACCCACGGTCGGGCAGGACCCCGCGGGGATGGTGACGCCCTTGGCGGCCAGCGCGCGGTAGACGTCGATCAGCTTGGAACCGGCGCCGACGACCGCCTCGTTCGCCGAGGCGCGGATCCTGTTCAGCTTGGAGACGTCGATGACCAGGCGGCCGTCGCCGGAGGACCAGCCCGCGTAGGAGTGGCCGCCGTTGCGGATCGACACCTTCACGCCGTGGGCGCGGGCGTAGTCCATCGTGGTGCGGATGTCGTCGGCGTGCGCGACATAGGCGACGGCGGCGGGCTTCAGGTTGTCGAAGCGCGTGTTGTAGAGCTGGTGGGCGGCCGGCCAGCTGTGGTCGCCGGGGCGTATCAGGGCGCCGTCGAGCTGATGGGACAGCGCCGGCCAGTTGGCGGCCGCGCGGTTGCTCGCGGTCGCCGTGCGTATGCCGGTGGTCTCGGCCGCGGTGCTCGCGGCGCTCGTGCTCCTGGCCGTCCCGGCGGCTTTGCCGTCCCCGCTGTCACTGCCGTCGCAGGCGGACGTCGCCGCCGCCGCGAGGACGGCGGTGGCTCCGCCGATGAACGAACGCCGTTGCATGTGCGCCTCCCGTGGGTTCCGTGGAACGAGACGGGCAGGTGACCTCGGCGGTTCCATGAAGGGACTCGGACCGGGACGGCCGAGCGGCCGACGCGTCGTGGCGCCGGCCGCTCGCGGAACTCCGGTGGACTCTGGCGACAGGCCACCCCGGGGCGACATCACCGCGGGCGACAGGTCAGCCGGGGTCGACGGCCCAGTCGGTGCAGGAGTTCAGGTAGGTGCTCCCCTCGTACCGGGCGACCTGGACCCCGATGTTGATGACACCGGCGCTGTTCTGAGCGGGCTTCGCCCAGGACTCCTCGCTGCCCAGTCCGCCGGTGACGCTGTGCCACGGCCAGTTCACCGGGACGTTGCCGATCGTCCTGCCCACCAGCCGGATCTGCGCGTGGTGGTCGTCGGCTTTGGTGTCGGTGACCGACATCGTGACGTCGAACTGGCCCGTGATACCTGACCACCAGTTGCTCGAACTCAGCTGGCCGAACGCTCCCGTGGTGCCGCAGGAGAGAGTTGTCAGGCCATCCGCGTGAGCGGACGTGGTCAGCGTCGAGACCAGGAACACGGACGATATCGCCGCGCCTGCCGCCATGGTTCGTCTGCGCAAGACGGTCTCCCCGTATCGGATGTGTGTGCTCTTCGATCGAGGGGACCGTAGGACGCGCCTGTGCGAACAATCAATCGAATAACAGTGGATTCGGCCATGGTTCCGAGTCGGCTGTGACGGTGGTCTGAACGGTGCGCGCAGGGTGAGCCGTGCGGCGCGACCCCACCGTTGCCGTGGTGTGCCGGTTCAGCCCGCGCTGTGTTGGCTGGCGTCCGTGCGCGCCTGGCTTCTGGCGCGGCGGGCCGGGCCTCGCCAGCCGCAGGTGCAGCGGGCCAGGCAGAAGGGGCCTTGCTCGACCGTGGTCGTCCGGTGGTCGGGGAGAGGGGCCGTCTCGTCCAGGTGCTCCACGCCCACAACGTTACCCAAGCCAAGTGAACGGATTCCTGCCGCGTGACGGGCGCCCCTACCCGTCGTTAACCGGAAGACGGGAAGGCCCGGGACGGACCGGCTGGGGGTCGGTGGACGATGGTGGCGCAGCAGCAGGGACGAGCGGCGGTCGTGGCCGCGTTCGTCGCGGCGGGGCTCATGGTCTGTGGCACCGGATGCTCGGGCGGCGGGGCGGCCGCGGTGGACGCCCGTACCGGGCCCGGCACCGTCGAGACGCTGCGCCAGGCCGTGGCCGCGCTGGAGCGCGCCGGCAGCGCGAAGGCCAGTACGTCGATGGAGATGGCCACCGGCGGGACCCGGGTCACCATCCGCGGGCAGGGTGTGTACGACTTCAGGAAGCAGACGGGGCGGCTGAAGGTGCTGCTGCCGCAGGACCCGGCGGGCGCGGCCGAGCACCGGCCGATCACCGAACTCCTCACCCCGGGGGCTCTGTTCATGAAGAACCGGGGCGCCGGAGTGCCCGCCGACAAATGGGTCCGGGTGGCGACGGCCGGTCTCACGGACGGGAACCTGGTCACGGGCGGCGCCACCGACCCGTACGCCGCGGCCGAACTGCTGCGCGGCGCGCGGGCGGTGACCTATGTGGGGAAGACCGAGGTCGCCGGGATCCCGGTGCGGCACTTTCGCGGGACCGCCGACCTCGTCGTCGCCGCGCGGGACGCCTCGCCGGGGCAGCGGCCGGCGCTGAGGGCGGCGGCGAAGGGGTTCGCGACCACCGAGGTGCCGTTCGACGCCTACCTCGACGACCAGGGACGGCTGCGCAAGGTCCGGCACCGGTTCAGCTTCGTCAACGGACAGCGGAAGGGCACCGTCGCCGTCGCCTCGACGCTCCTGCTGTACGACTTCGGCAGCCCCGTCGTCGTACGGCTGCCGGACTCCTCGGACATCTACGCCGGGAAGATCGCGGAGTAGTGGGTTCCGGAGGAATGGGCAAGGGCATCCGGAGCCGTAGCTTCACAGGGGGGCCGGAAATGGCCCTTCCGTGCCATGCGCGGTGCGTAGGCCGATCCCTACTCTAGGAAGTCGGTGACGGCAGGAAGAGGTGACGCACGTGGCTCCGGTCGGCGGTACGGCAGTTCAGGACCACGTGGCCCTCGCCGAGATCGAGCTGTGCGGCGAGCTGATCATCGCGGCCTCGACGGCCCACGAGGACCGGCTCAGCCTGGAGAGCATCGACGCGGTGCTGAAAGTGGCCGAAGAACGTGCTCCTGAGCAGCCGGGTGCGGAGGACTAGTCCCTTCCGGCCCCATCTGGTCTCCTCCGGCTCCTTCCGGTTCTCTCCGGGGGCCGGCGCTCCGTCCGGGACGCTTGTCCGCTCGGTACAGGTGCGTGAAGCGCACCTCATCCGTGCCGCGAACCGCCCATCTGTCCCATGCGAGTCATAAGGGTCATACGGTTCATGCGTTGCGCATGTCACATGCGTCGTATCTCTCGTGTCTCTTGTGTCTTCCGCGTCCGGCGGGTCTCTCAGGTGCGGAGCAGGCGGCCGATCGCCTTCGTCGCTTCCTCGACCTTCGCGTCGACCTCGTCGCCGCCCTTGAGGGCCGCGTCCGCGACGCAGTGGCGCAGGTGCTCCTCCAGGAGTTGCAGGGCGAAGGACTGGAGGGCCTTCGTGGAGGCGGACACCTGGGTGAGTATGTCGATGCAGTAGACGTCCTCGTCGACCATCCGCTGGAGGCCGCGGATCTGCCCCTCGATGCGGCGCAGCCGCTTCAGGTGCTCGTCCTTCTGCTGGTGGTAGCCGTGGACACCGCGGTCGTGGTCGGTCACGACCTCCTGCGCGTCGCCGGAGGGCGCCGTCGCGCCGGCCTCGGTGGTCGTCATCGCGTCCTCCTGCTGGATCCGGTCGGCGATCCTGTCTGAAACGCCACTTACATATACCCCTGGTGGGTATATGGTATCGAACTTTGCTGGGTATAGCCCCCTTGCCCGGCGCCGGTACCGGACCCCGTGCCGATCACTGTGCTCGATGGGCGACACTGGGGGACGGCCCATTAGCCGTGGCCGGATGATGCGCCTAGCATCAGCCTGACCGAACCGAAGCACCCCGAGGACCCCAACGTGCGCTTTCGTCTGACCCCCAGGGAGACGAGCTTCTATGACATGTTCTCCGCATCCGCGGACAACATCGTCACGGGCTCGAAACTCCTGATGGAACTGCTCGGGGCGGACGCTTCCGCTCGGGCCGAGATCGCAGAGCGTATGCGGGCCGCGGAACACGCTGGTGACGACGCGACACACGCGATCTTCCACCAGCTGAATTCCTCCTTCATCACGCCCTTCGACCGCGAGGACATCTACAACCTCGCCTCTTCCCTCGACGACATCATGGACTTCATGGAGGAGGCCGTCGACCTGGTCGTCCTCTACAACGTCGAGGAGCTTCCCAAGGGTGTCGAGCAGCAGATCGAGGTGCTGTCGCGGGCGGCGGAGCTGACCGCCGAGGCCATGCCCAACCTGCGGACCATGGACAACCTCACGGAGTACTGGATCGAGGTCAACCGTCTGGAGAACCAGGCGGACCAGATCCACCGCAAGCTGCTGGCCCACCTCTTCAGTGGCAAGTACGACGCCATCGAGGTGCTGAAGCTCAAGCAGATCGTGGATGTGCTGGAGGAAGCGGCCGACGCGTTCGAGCACGTGGCGAACACGGTGGAGACCATCGCCGTCAAGGAGTCCTGACCCCTTCATGGCCACCTTCGCTCTGATCGTGACCATCGGGGTCGCGCTCGGTTTCACGTACACGAACGGCTTCCACGACTCGGCGAACGCCATCGCCACCTCCGTGTCGACGCGCGCCCTGACGCCGCGGGCCGCGCTCGCCATGGCCGCGGTGATGAACCTCGCCGGCGCGTTCCTCGGCAGCGGGGTCGCCAAGACCGTCAGTGAGGGGCTGATCCAGACGCCCGAGGGCTCGAAGGGGATGGGCATCCTCTTCGCGGCACTCATCGGCGCGATCACCTGGAACCTGATCACCTGGTACTTCGGTCTGCCGTCCTCGTCCTCGCACGCCCTGTTCGGCGGCATGGTCGGCGCGGCGCTGGCCGGTGGCACGACGGTCTACTGGAGCGGCCTGCTCGACAAGGTCATCATCCCGATGTTCCTCTCGCCGGTCGTCGGTCTGCTCGTCGGCTATCTCGTGATGACCGTGATCATGTGGATGTTCCGGCGGTCCAACCCGCACAAGACCAAGCGCGGTTTCCGTATAGCGCAGACTGTGTCCGCGGCCGGCATGGCGCTCGGGCACGGTCTTCAGGACGCCCAGAAGACGATGGGTGTCGTGGTGATGGCGCTGGTCATCGCCGACGTCCAGGGTCCGAACGACCCGATCCCGGTCTGGGTGAAGATCACCTGTGCGGCGATGCTGTCGCTGGGGACGTACGCGGGCGGCTGGCGCATCATGCGGACGCTCGGACGGAAGATCATCGAACTCGATCCGCCGCAGGGTTTCGCCGCGGAGACGACCGGCGCGTCGATCATGTTCACGACGGCCTACATCTTCAAGGCGCCGATCTCCACGACCCATGTCATCACCTCGGCGATCATGGGTGTCGGGGCGACGAAGCGGGTGAACGCCGTGCGGTGGGGCGTCGCCAAGAACATCGTCCTCGGCTGGTTCATCACCATGCCGGCCGCCGCGATCGTCGCCGCGTGCAGCTTCTGGGTCGTGAACCTGGCGTTCCTGTAGGAGCGGGGTTCGCTTCCGCGGCGCCTGGTTTTCCTGGGCCGGTCCTCCGAGAGGACCGGCCCTTGGCGTTTCCCCGACGCCCGACGCCCGACTCCCGACGCCCACGGGCGGACGGGCTGGACGGTGCCGGGCGCGTGGGATCGCGGGGTGGGACGGGCCGCGAGCGGGGCGGTCACGGGGAGGGTGGCTCCGGGGAAAGAGATGAGGTCTGCACCGGCATCCGGTAGTCGGGGCAAACGAAGGGGCCCGCCCCCGGGAGCCAGGGGCGGGCCCTTCTCGTCCTCGCGGTGGCACCGCCATGCAGCACCGCGAGGGGTTCGGGGAGGCGGTCCGGTCAGCCGAAGCGACCGGAGATGTAGTCCTCCGTGGCCTGGACGGACGGGTTGGAGAAGATGCGCTCCGTGTCGTCTATCTCGATGAGGCGGCCGGGCTGGCCGACCGCGGAGAGGTTGAAGAACGCGGTGCGGTCGGAGACGCGGGCGGCCTGCTGCATGTTGTGCGTCACGATGACGATCGTGAAGCGCTCCTTCAGCTCACCGATCAGGTCCTCGATGGCGAGGGTGGAGATCGGGTCCAGGGCCGAGCAGGGTTCGTCCATGAGGAGGACCTGCGGCTCCACCGCGATCGCCCGCGCGATGCACAGACGCTGCTGCTGACCGCCGGACAGGCCGGACCCGGGCTTGTTCAGCCGGTCCTTGACCTCGTTCCAGAGGTTCGCGCCCTTGAGGGACCGCTCGACGACGTCGCTGAGCTCGGACTTCTTGTAGGAGCCGTTCAGCTTCAGGCCCGCCGCCACGTTGTCGAAGATCGACATCGTGGGGAACGGGTTGGGGCGCTGGAAGACCATGCCGATGGTGCGGCGCACGGCGACGGGGTCGATCCCGTTCCCGTACAGGTCCTCGTCGTCAAGCAGCACCTTGCCCTCGACGCGGCCACCGGGGGTGACCTCGTGCATGCGGTTCAGGGTGCGCAGGAAGGTCGACTTGCCGCAGCCGGAGGGGCCGATGAAGGCCGTCACGGAGCGCGGCTCGACCGTCATGGAGATGTCTTCGATCGCCTTGTGGGCGCTGTAGTAGGCGGTGAGACCGCTTACGTCGATTCGCTTGGCCATGTCAGTCACTGCTTCTTTCGCAAAGGATCGGGACGCTGATCGGCCGCGTCAGCGGCCCGTCTTGGGGGCCTTCCAGCGTGCGATGGCACGCGCCCCCATGTTGAGAATCATGACGAAGCCGATGAGGGCCAGTGCTGCCGCCCACGCTCGGTCGGTGGCCACGTCGGTTCCGGCGCTGTACTGACGGTAGATGTACAGCGGGAGCGAGGCCTGCGGGCCGTCGAACGGGTTGTTGTTGATGTAGTTCGTACCCCACACCAACAGCAGCACGGGAGCGGTCTCACCGGTGATACGCGCGACAGCGAGCATCACGCCCGTGGTGATGCCGCCGATGGACGTCGGCAGAACCACCTTGATGATCGTGCGCCACTTCGGGATACCCAGGGCGAGAGAGGCCTCGCGCAGCTCGTTCGGGACGAGCTTGAGCATCTCCTCGGTGGAGCGGACCACCACGGGCATCATCAGGATCGACAGGGCGAGCGCACCGGCGAAGCCGGAGTAGCCCATGTCCAGAATCAGGATCCAGAAGCTGAGGATGAACAGGCCGGCGACGATCGACGGGATGCCCGTCATGACGTCGACGAAGAAGGTGACGACCCTGGCGAGCTTGCCGCGCCCGTACTCGACGAGGTAGATCGCGGTGAGCACACCGATCGGCACCGCGATCACGGTGGCGATGGCGACCTGCTCCAGGGTGCCGATGAGCGCGTGGTAGATACCGCCACCGGGCTCGTTGTCGGCGACCACACCCATGGAGTGGCTCAGGAAGTAGAGGTCGAAGGCCTTCGCGCCGCGCTTGACGGTCTCCCAGATCAGGGAGGCCAGCGGGATGACGGCGACGATGAAGCAGACCCAGACGAGGCTGGTCGCGACGCGGTCCTTGGCCTGACGGCGGCCCTCGACGCGCGCGGCGATGACGTACGTGCCGAGGACGAAGAGGATCGCGGCGATCAGGCCCCACTGGACCTTGCTGTCCAGGCCGGCGCCCAGACCGATGCCGGCGGCGACCGCGAGGGATCCCGCGGCGATGGCCCAGGGGGACCACTTCGGGAGGCTGCCGCCGCGCAGCGTGCTGGCGTGCTTCCGGGTGACGGGTGCGTTGCTCATGCGTTGGCCCCCGAGTACTCCTTGCGGCGGTTGATGATGATGCGCGCCGCACCGTTGACCAGCAGCGTGATGACGAACAGGACGAGACCCGAGGCGATCAGGGCGTCCTGGCCGAACGTGTTGGCCTCGTTGAACTTGCTCGCGATGTTCTGCGCGAACGTGCCGCCGCCCGGGTCGAGCAGGCTGGCCTGGATGTCGAAGCTCGGCGAGAGCACGGTGGCGACGGCCATCGTCTCGCCGAGCGCGCGGCCGAGGCCGAGCATCGAGGCCGAGATCACGCCGGAGCGGCCGAAGGGCAGCACCGACATGCGGATGACCTCCCAGCGCGTGGCGCCGAGGGCCAGCGCGGCTTCCTGGTGCATCTGCGGCGCCTGGCGGAAGACCTCACGGCTCACGTTGGTGATGATCGGAAGGATCATGATCGCGAGCAGGATGCCGACGGTGAGCATCGAGCGGGCCGCGCCGCCCTGCCACGAGAAGATGCCGGTCCAGCCGAAGTAGTCGTTGAGCCAGCCGAACAGACCGGTCATGTGCGGCACGAGGACGATGGCGCCCCAGAGGCCGTACACGATGGACGGGACGGCGGCGAGCAGGTCGATCACGTACGCGACGGGTCCGCCGATCCTGCGCGGCGCGTAGTGCGTGATGAACAGGGCGATGCCGACCGCGACCGGGACCGCGAGGGCCATGGCGATGATCGCGGAGACCACCGTGCCGAAGGCCAGCACCGCGATGCCGAAGACGGGCGGTTCGAGGTTGGCGTTCCACTCGAACGTGGTGAGGAAGTTGCCCTGGTCCTTGCTGATCGCGAGCGCGGCACGGTAGGTGAGGAAGACCGCGATGGCGGCCATGATCACCAGGAGAAGGATGCCGGAACCGCGGGACAGCGCGAGGAACACGCGGTCGCCGGGGCGGGTCGCGCCGCGGGCGGCGCGCTTCCGCACGGCACCCGAGGATCGTGGGGCGGGGGGAGGCGCTTCAGTGTTCTGTGTCGATATGTCCATCATGAGTCTCCGGTCTGCGGAGCCGGATCGAGTGGCGGCTCCAGGCGGCGGTGCACCGGACGGTGCGGCCCGCCTCGGCGAGGCGGGCCGCACACTCGGATCAGCCCAGGTTCGAGATGGTGGAACGAACCTTGGTGATGATCTCGGCGGGGATCGGGGCGTACTGGGCGGCGGTCAGCTGGTTCTGGCCGTCCTCGCTCGCGATGTAGGTCAGGAAGGACTTGGTGGTGGCCAGGGTGTCGGCCTTGTTGCCCTTCTCGCAGACGATCTCGTAGGTGACCAGCGTGAGCGGGTACGCGCCCTCGGCGGTCGGCTTGTAGTTCATCTGCAGGGCCAGGTCGTTGCCGGTGCCGACGACCTTGGCGGTGGAGATCGCCTTGGTGGCGTTCTCGACGCTGGCCTTGACCGGGGCGGCGGCGGCCGTCTTGAGGTCGACGGTCTTGATGCCGTCAGCGGCGTAGGAGAGCTCGAAGTACGAGATCGCGCCGGGGGTCTGCTTCACCTGCTGGGCGAGGCCGGCCGAGCCCTGGGCGGACTGGCCGCCCTGCGCCTGCCACGCCTTGCCGCCGGAGTACTTCCAGTCCCCCGGGGCGGTGGCGATGAGGTACTTGGTGAAGTTGTCCGTGGTGCCGGACTCGTCCGAGCGGTGGAACGCCTGGATCTTGGTGCTGGGGAGCTTCGCGGTGGGGTTCAGCTTCTTGATGGCCGCGTCGTCCCACGTCTTGATCTTGCCGTCGAAGATCTTGGCGATCGTCGCGGAGTCCAGGACCAGGCTGTCGACACCGGGGACGTTGTAGCCGAGCGCGATGGGGCCACCGACCATGGGCAGGTCGACCGCGGCGTTGTTGGCGCAGGCCTTCTTGGCGGCCGTGGCCTCTTCCGGCTTGAGGGCCGAGTCCGAACCGGCGAACGCGGTCTGACCCTGGGTGAACGCCGTGACACCGGCACCCGAACCCGTCGGGTTGTAGTTGATCTGAACGTCGGGGCAGGCGGCCTTGAAGGCCTTCACCCAGGCGTCGATCGCGTTCTTCTGCGCGGAGGACCCGGAGGCCTCCAGCTGGCCCTTGGCGCCGTCGCACTTGATGGCGCTGTTGTTGCCGGCCGAGGACGAGCTGCTGCTGCCGCTGGTCGCGCCGGTGTCGTCAGAGCCGCACGCCGTGAGGGCCAGGGCGCCGGAGACGGCGAGAGCACCGAGGGTGAGGGCACGCCGGTTCATGCGCTGAAGCTTCACTTCGGGAGTTCCTTCCAGGAGCCGCCGTCTGTGTGGCGGCGTGCGATGTCTGTGTAATGCGGTCCGTAGCGATGCGGAGGAATCGCCTTGAGGCGTCCTTCGCACCGTGTAAGGCCGAAATTAAGCAGATCAGGTGAAGGCGCCGAAGGCCGTAAGTGAACGGAGGGTGAACCCCTGAAGGCGGTGCGGTGAGGTCACGGAACGCTCACGTCGAGGACACGGCTGTGTCCCGGCAGAGGGGTCCAATAAGGAAACTCCAGGTGACCGAACGGGTGCGCATATGTTCCGCGGTACCCATGTTCCCGTCATACCTCATTCGCCTCAGTTTCCTCATGAGCACCAGCGAAGGGCGCGCTCGCTACGGTGAGTGCCCGTCCGCGGCTCCGCCGGGCTGTCCGTACGTGGCGAGGCGCCGCTCCGGATGCCGGGGGAGGCGCCCTCCTATACAGGGGAACACGTCAGGCGAGACGCAGCGCGTTTAGTAGCGCGTCCACCAGGTCGCGGTCGCGCGGCTGGGTGAGCCGGTGGCGGGCGGCGGTGGGGGAGAGCCACAGGACGCGGTCGACCTCGTCGTTCGGGGCGAAGCGGCCGTCGGCGGCCTCGGCGGCCCAGTAGCGGACCTCCTTGGCGCGTTCGCCGACGAGATAGCGGAGCGTGGGGAGGACGGCGCCGGGGACGGCGTCGTAGCCCGTCTCCTCCTCGACCTCGCGCAGCGCGCCCGTCAGGAATCCCTCGCCGCGCTTCAGCTTGCCCTTCGGATGCGACCAGTCGTCGTACTTGGGCCGGTGGACGAGGCAGATCTCCAGCGCGGAGTCGACCGGTGAGCGGCGCCACAGGACGCATCCCGCCGCTTGGATGGTGTCGTCGGCCATGGGGCCTCCCTCACGGGGTGCGTACGGCTTCCTTCTGCCAGGCCTGCTGGAAGGCGAACCGCGCCGCCTCCACCTCGTGCCGCTGGTCGGCGTGCAGCACACCGAGGGCGTACGCCGTCGCCGGCGCGATGCGCGGGGTGCGCGCCGCCGACGCCGCGGCGGACGCCGCCTCCGCCGCGTCCCGGTGCCGGTTGAGCGCCTTGCCCGCGCCGAGCAGGCGTACGTCGACGGGGCACTCCCCCTGGTGCAGCACCTCACTGGCGTAGCGGTGCAGCCGCAGCAGCAGCCGGACCTGGTGCCAGGGCGTGTCCTGCGGCTGGGGAGCGGTGTCGGCGGAGAGGCCGTGCACGAGGGCCTCCGCGTTGTAGGGGTGGCCGGCGACGACCAGCGGGAGCGCGGTGACGGCGTCGGTCAGCCGGTCCTGGGCCGCGGCGGACAGCGGACGCAGGTCGGTGGTGTCCGCGGCCGGGGCCAGCGGAACCTCACTGGCGAGTACGGCGACGCTGTCGGCGACGGCGTGGAAGCGGGAGGAGCCGAGCGCCTGGAGGGCCGCCGAGTGGGCACGGGTGCGCGCGAGCGTCAGCTGGCGGTCGAGGAGCGCGCCCGCCTTCGCGGCGCCGATGGTCAGATGGCCCGTCTTGGGGGCCGTGGCCGGGGTGCGTCCGGCCTGGGCGGGCACCGCGGCCGTGCCCGACAGCCGGTTCAGCGCGCCGAGCAGCCGCTCCAGGCGGGCGGCGTAGGCGTGCTCGCGTGCCAGCGTGCCCGACAGCCAGGCCAGTTCGGGGCGCATGCCCTCCGACCAGTCCGCGTCGAGCAGCGGCCGGAAGGTGTGCAGGCTGCCGCTGATACGGCGGGCGGAACGGCGCAGTGAGCGCGCCGCGTCGCCGGACTCCCCGGCACCGCCCGCCGCGGCACCGGTCTCCCGGTGCTGGCGCAGCGAGCGGAGGAACTCCGTGGCCTGGGCCCGCAGATAGCCCGCCAGGGCGTCACCGGTCGGGGCACCTCCCTCGTCGAGGGGGGCCGGGGCCCTGGGGGCCGTCCCGGCCACGGAGCTGGTGGGGGGATCAAGGTGCTGCTGTGCCACGCCGGCGCCTCCGGGCGTCTATGAGCATCTCCTGGACGTTCCGCAGGGGCTGGCCCTCCGCGTCGGTCGCGTGGCGGATCCACTCGCCGTCGGGGCCGAGGTGCCAGGAGGCCGTGGTGTCGGACATGCCGGTCTCCAGCAGCCGGTTGAGGGCTGCCCGGTGAGCCGGGTCGGTGACCCTGACCAGGGCCTCGATCCGTCGGTCGAGGTTGCGGTGCATCATGTCGGCGCTGCCGATCCACACCTCGGGTTCGCCGCCGTTGCCGAAGGTGAAGACCCGGGAGTGCTCCAGGAAGCGGCCGAGGACGGAACGGACCCGTATGTTGTCGGACAGGCCCGTGACGCCGGGGCGGACGGCGCAGATTCCGCGCACCCATATGTCGACCGGCACACCGGCCTGGGACGCGCGGTACAGCGAGTCGATGAGCGCCTCGTCCACCATCGAGTTGACCTTGATGCGGACGAAGGCCGGACGCCCGGCGTTGTGGTGCTGGACTTCCTTGTTGATCCGCGCGATCAGGCCGTCGCGCAGGGACTTGGGTGCGACGAGCAGACGGCGGTAGGTCTCGCGGCGCGAGTAGCCCGAGAGCCGGTTGAAGAGGTCGGAGAGGTCCGCGCCGACCTGCGGATCGGCGGTGAGCAGTCCGAGGTCCTCGTACAGCCGGGCGGTCTTCGGGTGGTAGTTGCCGGTGCCGACGTGGGAGTAGCGGCGCAGGGTGTCGCCCTCCTGCCGGACCACGAGCGACAGCTTGCAGTGGGTCTTCAGACCGACGAGTCCGTACACCACATGGCAGCCGGACTCCTCCAGCTTCCGGGCCCACTTGATGTTCGCCTGCTCGTCGAAGCGGGCCTTGATCTCGACCAGGACGAGGACCTGCTTGCCGGACTCGGCCGCGTCTATCAGCGCGTCCACGATCGGCGAGTCGCCGGAGGTCCGGTAGAGCGTCTGCTTGATGGCGAGCACGTCCGGGTCGGCCGCGGCCTGCTCCAGGAAGGCCTGCACCGAGGTGGAGAACGAGTCGTACGGGTGGTGCAGCAGGACGTCCCGCTCGCGCAGCGCGGCGAAGATGTCGGGCGGGGACGCCGACTCGACCTCCGCGAGATCGCGGTGGGTGCCGGCGATGAACTTGGCGTACTTCAGCTCGGGCCGGTCCAGCGCGCCGATGCCGAAGAGGCCGGTGAGGTCCAGGGGGCCCGGCAGCGGGTACACCTCCGCCTCGGAGATCTTCAGTTCGCGTACGAGGAGGTCGAGGACGTACCGGTCGATGGACTCCTCGACCTCCAGGCGCACCGGCGGCCCGAAGCGGCGCCGCATGAGCTCCTTCTCCAGAGCCTGGAGCAGGTTCTCGGCGTCGTCCTCCTCGACCTCCAGGTCCTCGTTCCGGGTGAGCCGGAAGGTGTGGTGCTCCAACACCTCCATGCCCGGGAAGAGTTCCTCCAGGTGAGCCGCGATCACATCCTCGATGGGGACGTAGCGGTTGGGGGAGGCCTCCAGGAAGCGGGAGAGCAGCGGCGGGACCTTGACGCGCGCGAAGTGGCGGTGGCCGCTGACCGGGTTCCGTACGACGACGGCGAGGTTCAGGGACAGGCCCGAGATGTACGGGAAGGGGTGCGCGGGGTCGACCGCCAGCGGGGTCAGGACCGGGAAGATCTGGTGCCGGAAGAGAGTGAACAGGCGGGCCTGCTCCTTCTCGGTCAGCTCGCTCCAGCGCACCAGGTGGACGCCCTCCTCCGCGAGCGCGGGGGCGACGTCCTCCTGGTAGCAGGCCGCGTGCCGGGCCATGAGTTCGCGGGAGCGGGCCCAGATCATCTCCAGGACCTCACGGGGCTGGAGGCCCGACGCGGACTTGGTGGCGACACCGGTGGCGATGCGGCGCTTCAGGCCGGCCACCCGGACCATGAAGAACTCGTCCAGGTTGCTGGCGAAGATCGCCAGGAAGTTCGCGCGCTCCAGAAGGGGCGTGTCCGGGTCCTCCGCGAGTTCCAGAACGCGCTCGTTGAACGCCAGCCAGCTGCGCTCACGGTCCAGGAACCGGCCTTGCGGCAGCATGATCCCGTCCTGCACCGTGTCCTCGTACTCGTCGAGGTCGGCGTCGAGGTCTGGCTCCAGGTCGGAGACGTTGGCCGCGACGGTGTGCGGACGATGCGCGGCGATGGAGCCGACGGAGGGCTGCGGGTGCTGCACGGGTGCCTGGGCGCTTCGCTGGTTCATGGACCCATTCTTCCGTGCCGAGGGCGAGACCGGCGCGTCGGAGAGGGCGGGCACCAGCGCGCCGATGCGGAAATTCCCGTTCCGCATGGCTGGCGTAGGCTCACTCCCCGTAGACGGTGAGGACTCGTTCTCCGGCGAGGGAGAAGGCTCGGGCACGGCAGGCTGCATTCCTTGAGCGTCGCAAGGTCACCTGAATCAATGGTTACGGAGACATGACGTGCGGGCTATCGGGGGGCGGCTCCCGGACGTCTGCACGCCCGGGAGCCGTGTACACACCCACCCCCGTGAGGTGCGTGCCTGCTGGGGATACCGCGGGTCACGGGGTGCGGCGGCGCAGCAGAGCGAACGCGGCGGCGGTCGCGAGCCCCGCGACGGCCAGCAGCAGGCCGCTCTCCACGAGCTGGAGGGGCCAGAAGTGGGACTCGGGCTGGTAGGTGGCCCAGAAATCGCTCAGCCCGGTTCTCTTCACGCACTCCCTGATGTCGGCGGAGCTGTCGAGGCCGACGCAGGCCAGGTCGTTTCCCAGGCGCTCGCCGTGGCTCGTGACGGCACCGTGTCCGAGGGCCAGGGCGCTGTGCGGGAGACGGAGGGCCGTCTGCCCGGTGACCGTCACGGCGGGCCACAGGCTCATACGGAACTGGTCCAGCACGGTGTGGAGGACGAGCGCCGCGGCGACGGCGGCTCCGGCGGCGGGCAGAGCCCTGCGCAGGACCAGGCCCGCGAGCGCGCCGAGGGCCAGACCCGCGAGGGCGTACGCGACGGCGACCGGGCCGGTGGAGATGTAGATGTCGGTGTTGAACCAACCGCCGGTCAGGTCCCCGTTCCTGGCACGGCGTGCCCAGTCGTTGAGCAGGACCGCCGGTGTGATGCCCGCCGTGAGCAGAACCGCCGGGATGGCGAGCTTGGCGGCCAGCCACCGGACCGGGGTGACGGACTGGGTCCAGGCCAGCCGCGCGGTGCCGCTCTCCAGCTCACGGCCGATCAGCGCGGCCCCCGCCCAGACCGCGACCGGGTACATCAGATACGTGACGCAGGTGGAGACCAGGTCGAGGCCGTACGTGTGGATCTCGTCCACGTGGGTCGCCTGGAGGCGTATGCAGTCCGCCGCTCCGGCGCCCGGTGCGCCGCAGGAGCCGACGGCCGCGCGGACGTCCGGGCCGATGACGTGCATCCAGGTCAGGACCGCCGCGGTGATGAGCAGGGCGGCGCCCCAGACGTACAGGGCCGTGCGGTGCAGGCGCAGCACGGCCCAGGTCAGGCCGGACGGGCGGTACGGGGCCGGGCGGCGGGACGGGCGTCGGCCGGTCAGGGCGCTCATGAGGTGGACGTCCTCCTCAGGACGCCGAAGGCGAGAGCGACGAGGACCGCGGCGGCGGCCAGCAGGACGCCGGTCTCCAGGAGCTGGCGGGGCCAGTAGTCGGGGGAGGGCAGGTACACGCGGGTGAAGTGGACGACATGGTGCCGGGCGAGACACGCGTGACTGTGGTAGCAGCCCGGGTCGGGGATCTCGGCGCCTGTGGAGGTGATCGCCCGGCTTCGGACGGACAGCTCCGGCTGCTGGTAACTGCCCTGGAAAGGCCAGGAGTTGGCGCGGAACGCGATGACCGCGCACTGCGCGAGACCGGCGACGGCGAGGGCGGGCAGCGTACGGCGCAGCACGAGACCGGCGAGGACGCCGACCGCCAGACCGAAGAGCGGTGCCGCGACGGTGGCCGGGCCGAGGGAGAAGTACAGGGCCCGCGGTCCGATGCCGGCCAGCAGGAGCCCGCTGTGGGCGGACCACAGCATCCGGTACAGCGCGACCAGCAGGCCCGTGCCCACGGTGATGAACAGCGCGGGCACCGCCAGTTTGGCGGCGAGCCAGCGGGCCGGGGTGACGGACTGGGTCCAGGCGAGCCGCGCGGTGCCGCTCTCCAGCTCGCGGGCGATCAGGGAGCCGCCCGCGAAGACGGCGACGGCGAACGAGGCGCCGTTCAGCAGGGAGGCCGGGGTGGAGAAGAGGTCGTTGTAGGTGCCCGTGAAGGGGGAGTTCACGATCCCGGAGGACCAGGCGTCGTCCTGCACCCCGGCGTAGCCGAAGGTGTCGAGCAGATGCTGCGTGTGGGCCGCTCCGGGGCCGTACAGCCACAGCAGCAGACCGGCGGTGAGCACCACGAAGCCGGTCCAGATCCACAGGGCGGCGCGGTGCAGCCGCAGGACCGTCCAGACCAGGCCGCGGGGCCCGGGCAGGGCGCGGCGCAGGGGGGACGTCAGGGTGGTGGCGCTCATCGGGTCACCGTCTCGGGGGTCGCGGTCGTGCCGGGCGTGAGGAGCGCCGGGGCGGAGGGGGAGCGAAGATGGGCGAGGAGCAGTTCCTCCAGGGACGGCCGCTCGGCCTCCCAGTGGTCGTCCACCGGCCCGTCGTTGCGTATCAGGGCGGTGAGGCCCCGGCCGGTGGCGCGGGACTCGACGACGAGGTGCGGGAAGAGGTCGGCGGGCGTGCCGCGTCCGGTCACCAGGGTGTGCGCGAGGAGCAGGTCGTCCAGGCCGCCGCCGAGCCGGATGCAGCCGCCTCCCAGGAGCAGCAGATGATCGCAGGCGTCGGCGAGTTCGGCGACGATGTGCGAGGACATCAGCACCGTGGTCCCGCGTTCGGCCGCGTCCGCCATCAGGGTGCCCAGCAGTTCGTGGCGGGCCAGCGGGTCCAGGTCGGCCATCGGTTCGTCCAGCAGCACCAGGTCGGGCCGCTTGCCCAGCGCGAGGGCGAGTGCCACACGCGTCCGCTGGCCGCCGGACAGCCCCCTGACCCTGGCCCCGGGGTCGAGCGAGCCCTGTTCCACGATCGCGGCGGCGTACGAGGCGTCCCAGCGGGCCGGGTTGAGTTCGGCGCCCAGACGCAGAGTCTCGGCGATCGTGAGGTGGGGGTACAGGGGCTTGTTCTGGGAGAGGTAGGCGACGCTCTCGCGTGCCCCGGCCGGGCTCGTGCCGAACACGGTGAGCGTGCCGGCGGTGGGCCGCAGCAGCCCTGCCACGGTCGCCAGCAGTGTCGACTTGCCCGCGCCGTTGGGGCCGACGAGGGCGCTGACCCGCCCGGCCGGGAGGCGGAAGGAGCAGTCGTCCAGAGCCGCGGCGGAGCGTCGGCCGTAGCGCACGGTGAGGCCGTGGGCCTCGACGGCGACGGTGGATCGGGTGGTGCTGGTGGAACTCACTGGTCCCCCTTCGGGAAATGTGCGTCCAGTACGGAGCCGAACAGCGCTGCCACGTCCTCGCGGTCGAGGCCCGCCGCGCGGGCGCTCCGGGCCCAGGCGTCGAGCTCTTCGCGCAGGGGCGAGTCCGCCGGGGCGGCGCCGAGCGTTCTGCGGACGAAGGTGCCGAGGCCGCGCCTGGCCTCGACCAGGCCCTCGCGTTCCAGCTCTCGGTAGGCCTTCAGGACGGTGTTCGGATTGATGGCGGTGGCTTCCACGACCTCGCGGGCCGTGGGGAGTTTGTCGCCCGGTTCGAGGAGACCGAGGCGCAGTGCCTGCTTCGTCTGCTGGACGATCTGGACGTAGGTGGCGACGCCGCTGCGCCGGTCGATGCGGTACGCGACCACTCGGACAACCACCCTTTCACTAATTGAGTAGTGAAAGGGTGGTGGAAGAGGTGGTCCGCCGTCAAGTCGGGGACAAGCGGAAGGTGTTGATCCGGCGGTGGATCCGGCCGCCTGCCAGGCACGTGACGGTGTTCGGACGTGGCGTTCGGAAATTCTTGGCCGATGTGTGAACCGATCGGCGGGGCTCGTCCGATGAGGGGATGTGAGGGAAACGAGAAGCGACGGAGAGCTGCTGCGGGCCATCGCAGCGGACGGGGACCGTCGCGCCTTCGAAGAGCTGTACCGGCGGTACGCGCCATGGCTGACCGCGCGGCTGCGCGGCCGGTGCGCCGACGCCGGGATCGTCGACGACGTCGTCCAGGAGACCTTCCTCGCGGTCTGGCGCGGCACCGCCCGCTACCGCGAGGAAGGCGACCCGGCCGGCTGGCTGTGGCGCATCGGCTCGCGGCGCCTCGTCGACACGATGCGCGGCGACGGCGCGCGCGGCCGGCTCCGGCACGCGCTGGCCAGGCTCCGGCACCGCGACGAGGCCTCGGCCGAGGAGCGCGTGCTGGCAGGCGTCGAACACGGCGACCTGGCGGGCGCGCTGACCAGACTCTCGCCCGAACTCCGGGCGGTTCTCCAGGCCACGGTGATCGACGGGCTCAGCACCAGGGAAGCGGCCGTCCTGCTCGGTATTCCGCCGGGCACGGTCAAGACGCGGGCACTGCGTGCGCGCAAGCAGTTGCGGGAGGCGTTGGCATGAGCGACGACCGTCGCACAAGCGATGGCAACGACATGAGCGGTGACAGCCGTACGGCCTGGCACGTGCCGGAGGAGGACCTTCGGGCCTACGCGCAGGGCGAGTTGACCCCGCCCCGGCTGTGGTCCGCCGACACTCACCTCGTCGCGTGCGCGCGGTGCCGGCAGACGCTGGCCGCGGTCAGCGACCCGGTCGCCCTGGACGCCGGGTGGGAGCGGCTCGACGCCGAGCTCGACGCCCCCCGGCCGGGCCCGGTCGAATGGCTGCTCGTCCGGCTCGGCGTCGCCGACCACACGGCACGCCTGCTGGCCGCCGCCCCCGCCCTGCGCCGTTCCTGGCTGGGCGCGATCGTCGCCCTCCTGGTCATGACCGTGGCCGCGGCCAACGCGGTCCGGGCCGGAGCCACGCCCAGCCTCTTCCTGGCCCTCGCGCCGCTGCTCCCGCTCGCCGGGGTCGCGGTGTCCTACGGTCCGGCGCTCGACCCGACCTACGAGATGGCGGTCGTCTCCCCCCTGCACGGCTTCCGGCTCCTGATGATCCGCACCGTCGCGGTACTCACCGTGGGCCTCGGGGTCAACGGCCTCGCGACCCTCGCCCTCCCTTCCTACGGACTGCGTGCCCTGGCCTGGCTGCTGCCCGCCCTCGCCCTCACCGCGACCGGACTCGCGCTCACCTCCCGGCTCGGGCCCGTCCTCGCACCCTCCCTGGTCGGCGGCGGCTGGATCGCCCTGCTGGCCGTGGCACGGGCGACGACGGAGTCCGACGCCACGCTCGCCCCGTTCACGGCGGCCGGGCAGGGCGTCTCCGGGGCCGTCGCGCTGCTGGCCGCCGGACTCCTCTATCTCGCGCGGGACCGGTTCGACGCGTCCTGCCTCCCGCTCACCGACTTCACCGACAGGAATGCCGCATGATCCCCACCGTCTCCGCCTCCGGCCTGACCCTCCGCTTCGGCGGGACGCTCGCGCTCGACGACGTCTCCGTCCGCCTCGGAGAGGGAGTCACCGGACTCCTCGGGCCCAACGGCGCCGGAAAGACCACCCTGTTGCGGGTGCTCGCCACCGCCGTGCCCGCCGACCGGGGCTCCTTCACGGTCCTCGGACACGACCCCGGCACCACCGCCGGACGCCTGGACGTGCGGCGCGCGCTGGGCTACCTGCCGCAGACCCCCGGCTTCCACCAGGACTTCTCGGCCTTCGAGTTCGTCGACTACGTGGCGATCCTCAAGGAGCTGACCGACCGCACCGCCCGGCACCGCGAGGTGCGCCGGGTGCTGGAGGCCGTCGACCTGTCCGACGTGCGCGGCAAGCGCATCAAGCGGCTGTCCGGCGGTATGCGCCAGCGGGTCGCGCTGGCCGCCGCGCTCGTCGGCGACCCCGGCTTCCTCGTCCTCGACGAACCGACCGTCGGCCTCGACCCCGAACAGCGCATGCGCTTCCGGGAACTGATCGCCCAAGCGGGAGAGGGACGCACCGTCCTGCTCTCCACCCACCAGACCGAGGACGTGGCGATGCTCTGCCACCGGGTGATCGTCATGGCCGGCGGCCGTATCCGCTTCGAGGGCACCCCGGCCGAACTGACCGACCGAGCGGCCGGCCGGGTGTGGAGCAGCACGGAGCGCGATCCGGCCGCCCGAGCCGGATGGCGTACGGGCACGGGCGCCTTCCGCAATGTCGGCGATCCGCCCGAGGGCGCCGAACTCCTCGAACCAACGCTGGAGGACGGCTACTTGCTCACGCTCGACGGCGAGACCGCGGAGGTGGCGGCATGAGCGCCACCACGGGCACGATCACGCAGGCGGCTCCCACGGGGGTGGAGCCGCCTGCTCGGGGCAGGGAATCCCGGGCGGCCGCGGTCCTGGTCCTCGCCCGCTTCGAGGCACGCGAACTGCTCCTCCAGATCCCGGTCCTGGTCTTCCTCGCGCTGTACGTCGGCTACGCCGGCTGGAGGTTGTTCATCGGGGGCGACGGCATGGACGACTTCCCGGTCCTCCAGGACGCCGACAGGGCCACCCAGCCGACCCCCATGCTGCTGGCCGTCGCCGTGTTCATCTGTGTCAACCGCGCCGTGCTGCGGTCCCGCCGGCAGTCCACCGACCAGCACTTCGACATCCTGCCCATGGAGCACTGGCGGCGTACGGTGGCGCACGCGCTGTCCGTCCTGCCCCTCTGTGCGATCACGGCGCTCGTCGTCGGCTTCCAGTACACCTGGGCGGCACTGAAGCCGGGCGCCGTCGGTCACGGCTCACCCGCCGAACTGGTCGTGGGCCCGCTGATGGTCCTGCTGGCCGGTGTCCTGGGCATCCTGCTCGCCCGGGTGATACCGGTCGGGTTCGTCGCCCCGCCCTTCGTGATCGGCGCGTTCGTCCTCACCACCCTGGTCTCCGCGGCCACCCAGGGAAAGCACTGGGTGAGCTGGCTCGGACCGGTCGTCGTGGAAGAGGGTGCCGACCCCTTCCCCTCCGAACTGCTGGGCCGCCCGGCCGCCTGGCACGCGCTCTATCTGACGGGCCTCGCGGTCCTGCTGCTCTGTCTTGCCGTGCTGATCAGCGGGGGCCGGACCCGGCTGGTCAAGTCCGTGGCCGCGGTCGCCCTCGCCGCGACGGCCGTCGGCGTGGCCGGACAGTCCCCCGACGAGTCGGCCTCGCTGCTCGCGGCCCGCACCAAGGCGTCCGTGACCCCGCAGAAGGTGCAGACCTGCGTCCAGCACGGACGGTCCACGTACTGCGCCTTCCCGGAGTGGGCCGGCCGCACCGCCGACTGGGCCGACGCCGTCGACCGCATCCAGTCCCGCGCGGGCGGTTCGGCTAGGGGCGAGCGGCTGACCGTGCGCCAACGGATCGACGCCCGCTACGGCCTCCAGAGCGATGCCGCCATCGCCCCCTCCACCACGCCGGGCACCGTGACGGTCGGCACGCGCTGGGGCGGCAACCGCCTTCCCGAGTTCGCGGTCGGCGTCGCCTCGGTCCTGGTCGCGGGCAACGAGGACGCCGCAGGCAAGAGGTGCGACGCCCGCGTGGTGACCACGATGTGGCTGGCACTGAGCACCCAGCCGGACCCGATCAAGTCCCTCCGCGACGTCCGGATCGACGACAGCATCGAAGGATCCGCCATCGCGCTGACCCCCACGAACCCCGTCTCCATGTCCGCTCAACAGACCACCGTGGTACGTGAGTTGCTTCAGAAGCCGCACTACAGCGTCGCCGCCAAGGTAAAGGCCCACTGGACGGAGCTGACGTCCGCGAAGACGTCCACGGCACGGGTGGCCGAACTGCTCGGCGTACCGGCCGACGGCAAGGCGACGGCGGCGGACTCGGGGAGTGGCTCGTGCGAGGAGTAGCGAAGACGCTGGGAGAGACTTCTGCGGGCCCGTCCGCGGAAGCCGACGGGCCCCCTCCCACACACATCGTGGCCCGCGCCCTGCTCCGCCCTGTCTGGCGCAGTCTGCCGCGATGGGCCCTGATGACAGGCGCCGTCCTCGGACTGCTGCCGGCCGCCGCCTCTCGGACGGTCTCCGGTCCACCGGATCCATGGCTGTGTCTGAACCTGTTGCGGGCCTCCGCCCTCGCCTTCGCCCTGGGGCTGGCGTTCCTGCTCGACGATCCGGCCCGGCACATCACGGCCACGGTGCCGGTCAGGCGCCCGGTGCGGACCGGGCTGCGGCTGGCGCTCGTCGTGCCGTCCATGGCGGCGTGCTGGACGGCCGCGCTGTTCCTCGAACCCGCCAAGGGCCGGCCCCCGGTGGGCGCGATCACCCTGGAGGCAGCCGCCGTCATGGTGGTCGCGCTGGCCTCCGCGCTCGTCGCCGTGCGGCACTCGGACGCCGACGAGCCGGGGATCGCGATATCCGCCGGAATCCTGGGCGCGTTCTTCGGCGCCGCGCTGCTGCTCCCCGAACGCTGGGAGCTCTTCGTCGGACCGTCCGACCCGCACTGGGACGACGCGCACCGGCGATGGGCGGGCGTCCTGGTCGTGGCCGCGCTGGTGGGAGCCCTCTCCCTGGCCGAACCCCTGCGGCGGCGAAGGGCAACCCTCCTGGCCCAGCGCTGACTTCAGCCCCTGGAATGGCGCTGGCGCACCGGGCGGTCAGGACTCCGTTCGGTACATCAGGTCCGTCTCGTGGGTGATGAAGCCGAGCCGCTCGTAGACGGTGACCGCCGCCTTGTTGTCGGCGTCGACGTAGAGCATCGCGGTGGGCAGGGTCTGCGCGGCGAGGTGGCGCAGCCCGATCGTGGTCAGCGCCTTGCCGAGACCGCCGCCCTGGGCTCCGGGGCGCACACCGAGGACGTACACCTCGCCCAGCCCCTCCTCGGCGTGGACCTTGGTCCAGTGGAAGCCGACGAGTTCGTCGCCGCGGAAGGCGAGGAAGAAGCCGGCCGGGTCGAACCACGGCTCGGCGGTCCGGTCGTCCAGGTCGCGCTGGGTGAGGGAGCCCTGCTCGGGGTGGTGGGCGAAGGCGGCGGCGTTCACGGCGAGCCAGTCGGCGTCGTCCTGGCCGGGCAGGAAGGTCCGGACGGTCACGCCCTCCGGCAGCTTCGGTTCGGGCAGGTCGAGGTTCTCCAACGGGCGGCGCATCTGGCGCAGTTCGCGGAAGAGGGTGAGGCCGAGGACCTGTGCGAGATGCCGGGCGGCGGAGTGCCCGCCGTGCGCCCACACCCGAAGTCGCTTCCCGGACTCGTTGAGCATGGCCGAGCCCAGGGCCCGTCCGTGTCCATGACCCCGGTGCGCCGGGTGGACGACCAGTTCGGCGGCCGGGGCCTCGACCGGGTCGGTGTCCTCCAGCTGCGCGTAGCCGACCAGTTCGTCGCCGAGGGTCAGCAGAAGATGCCGGACGCCCTCACGGCTCCCGCCCTTCAGCTGAAGCCGCCCCTGCTCGGACACCGCCTGCTGTCCATCGGTCCGAGCGGCTTCCGAGAGCAGCCGGAGCACGTCCTCGGCCTGATCCGGGGAGAGCACGGAATAGGTCTCGATGGAGCGGGTGAGGGCAAAGGGTGCCGCGTCGTCGCTGGTCATGGATACGAGGGTACGGCTCGGTGGTGGGGGGACAAGGAGTTCGGCGGCGTGGACATGGATCGTGGCGGGGGCCCGGTCGAGGTGCCCGAGAGGGCGGTCGTGACGTGGGCGTCGGTCTTCGGTGAGGTGATGGCAATCAGTCCGTAACCCTGAACCCCCTTTCGCGCTACGCGCGTTGATTCTAAAGTGCGTGCAAAGCCGCGGCTGTCCTTCAGATCGTGAGGGCTCACGCACGGTTCGCGCAGCACGCACGACCTGAGGGGCCCGCACAGCTCGCATCACGTGCGGGGTCAGTAGTCCGCACCACGTGCGGGGTCGGCAGTCCGCACCACCCGCACCACCCGCACCACCAGCGGGTCCCGGACGGCGCACGTCACCGGCGGGCCCGGCAGCTCGGACAGCCCGTTCGGCACGTACCACCTGCTCGGCTCACGTACGGCACACCGCTTTCGCATCTCACCGTTCTCCAGGGGGAACCATGCCGCCCACGATCCGGTCCAGACGCACACACCGCCTCCTCGCGGCCGCCGCCGGTCTCGCGACCGTCGGTGCGCTGGCCGCGGCGATGCCCGCCAGCGCGCACCAGGACAAGGCGACACCGCTGCACCACCACGGCAGCGGCCGTTACCAGGACGTCCAGTTGCTGTCCTTCAACGACCTGCACGGCAATCTGGAGCCGCCGACCGGTTCCTCGGGCCGGGTCACCGAGCTGGAGGCGGACGGCACGACGAAGACCATCGACGCGGGTGGTGTCGAGTACCTGGCCACGCATCTGCGCAACGCCCGCAAGGGCCACAAGTACTCGATCACGGCGGCCGCCGGTGACATGGTCGGCGCCTCCCCGCTGATCTCCGGCCTCTTCCACGACGAGCCGACGATCGACGCGCTCAACGGCCTCGACCTCGATGTCACTTCGGTCGGCAACCACGAGTTCGACGAGGGCGCCAAGGAGCTGGCCCGGCTCCAGAAGGGCGGCTGCCACCCGACGGACGGCTGTTTCGGCGACAAGAAGTTCACCGGAGCCGACTTCCCCTACCTCGCGGCGAACGTCACCGACGAGAAGACCGGGAAGCCGATCCTCAAGCCCTACTGGGTGTGGAAGAAGAACGGCGTCAAGATCGGCTTCATCGGTGTCACGCTGGAGGGCACGCCGAACATCGTCTCGGCCGAGGGCGTCAAGGGCCTGAAGTTCGGCGACGAGGTCGAGACGATCAACAAGTACGCCAAGGAGCTTCAGCACCAGGGCGTGAAGTCGATCGTGGCGCTGATCCACGAGGGCGGGGCGCCCGCGTCGACGGCGTACAACTACGACTGCGACAGCCCCGGCGCCGGTGACGGCATCTCCGGGCCGATCGTCGACATCGCCAAGAACGTCACGCCGGCCGTGGACGCGCTGATCACCGGCCACACCCACCAGGCGTACGCGTGCACCATCCCCGACCCGGCGGGCAGGCCCCGCATGGTCACCTCGGCCTCCTCCTTCGGCCGGCTCTACACGGACACGACGCTGACGTACGACCGTTGGACCGGTGACATCGCCCGTACGGCGGTGAAGTCCGCGAACCACGTGGTCACGCGTGATGTCGCGAAGGCCGCCGACATGACGTCGTTGATCACCAAGTGGAAGGCGCTCTCCGCCCCGGTCGCCTCGCGCTCCATCGGCTACATCGCGGGCGACATCGGCAACGTCGGCACCGAGTCCCCGGCCGGCGACCTGATCGCCGACGCGCAGCTCGCGTACGCCAAGTCGGTCGACCAGGAAGCCGACCTCGCGGTGATGAACCCGGGTGGTATCCGCGCCGGACTCACCTACGCGGCGAGCGGCGGCGAAGGCGACGGGGTGGTGACCTACGGGGAGGCGTACACGGTCCAGCCGTTCGCCAACACCGTGAACCTGGTCGACCTCACCGGCGCCCAGGTGATCACCGCACTCCAGCAGCAGGTCAGCGGCGCCAACGAGGCAGCTCCGAAGATCCTCCAGATCTCCAAGGGCCTCACCTACACGCTCGACCTGACCAAGACCGGCGCGGCGCGTGTCGTCGCCGATTCGGTCAAGCTCAACGGCACGGCGATCGACCCCGCCGCCACCTACCGCGTCGCGATGAACTCCTTCCTCGCGGGCGGCGGCGACGGCTTCGCGGAACTCGGCAAGGGCACCAACGTCCGTGTCGGCGGCGACGACCTGGCGGCCCTGGGGTCCTACCTGACGGCCAACTCCTCGGCCGCGACGCCGTACCCGGTCCCGGCGGCGGACCGGATCACGATCGTTCAGTAGCCACTCCGGCGGATCGGGACGCAGAAGGTGAGCGGGACCGTGACGCGGATTGTGAAGTTGATCGCGTACAGGCGGTAACGGTGTTGGCAGGGGGGTGTGCATGGCCGAATGAGGCGATGCACACCCCACCGCATTCCTGCCCGACCCGTACGAAGAACTGGGAGCCCTCGATGCCGAAGGGCCGTTGGCGAAGTTACTCCACGAGGACTGGCCGACGGTCGAGCTACCACGAGAACCGGCTGAAGAACCGACGACGGCTGGTTCCCGCCCGGCCACCGCAGCGACAGCCGGCGCTGACGCAAACGCCTCGTCCGACTTTCCCTCGCGATGAAGGCGGCCGCATTCGTCCTGACCCTTGCCGCGTTCCTCGCCCTCGCCGATTGTTGGGCGCTGCTGTACACGGAGCACCGGGCGGCCGACGAGGTCGACGAATCAATGGATTTGGCGCTCGTGCCTACCGCAGCGCCGCATGTCGGCAGCCGAGTAGAGGCGAGGTCCACACTTCAGCGACTAGGTTTGTCGGCCTACTCGTTGAACCACTCGCTGGAGTACCAGATGCCGTCACCGTTCCACGATACGTTCATCTGGTAACTGTGGAGGTCGCCGATGTCGTATGCCTTCTTGCCGCAGCCGCTGTCGCCGCCGTCCTGGATGACCCACACGGTCCCCCCGTTCTGGGTGATCGAGTTCACTTCCCACAACCTGCCAGTGACGCCATGGCCGTCGGCCTTGGTGTCACAGACCGTGAAGACGTCCCCGTCATCTTGGAACTTGATGTAGCCCCTGCCTCCGGGCAGGTAGACGATCTTGTCCGAATGGGCGCTTGCCGGAGTCGCGGAGCCGCCGATCACGGCAAGGGCGACGGCGCCGACCGCAGCCAGACGGGAGAACCTCTTTTTGGTCAACGTTTCCTCTTTCTCCGTGAGTTTCAGAGAGTCCGAGGGCAGTGGGGAGTGCCTGCCGTCATGGACGTGTCGCATTGATCTAGTCGAACACTAGTGCAACCCATGTGGGAGTGGCCACGTCAATTTCACCGGCTGGCTACGGTCTGGTCACGCGGTAACGGTCGGCCTAGGGGACCTCGGGGGGAGGTGTCGGTGACCCCGGAAGTCGTACGGTCGCGATCGTGCCGCCGCCCGCCGCGGGGTGCAGCGACACCTCGCCGCCGCACTGCTGGACCGTGCGGGCCACGATGGACAGGCCGAGGCCCGAGCCCGGGAGGGCCCGCGCGTCCGGGGAGCGCCAGAAGCGGTCGAAGACGTGCGGGAGTTCGTCGGCGGGGATGCCGGGACCGTGGTCGCGCACGCTCAGTTCGCCGTCCTTCAGCCGGACGTCGACCGTGCCGCCCCCGGGGCTGAACTTCACCGCGTTGTCGAGGATGTTCACGATCGCCCGCTCCAGCGCGGAGGGCTCCGCCCGGACGAACCAGGGCTCCAGATCGGCCGTGATCGTCAGCTCCGGGCCGCGCAGCCGGGCCCTGCGCAGGGCCGCTTCCACGGTGTCCTGGAGTGCCACGACCTCGACCCGGTCGGCCGGGTGTCCCGCGTCCGATCGCGACAGCGTCTGAAGGTCGCCGATCAACGCCGCCAGCTCGGTCATCTGCGCCGTCACCGAGGCGAGCAGCGCCTTGCGGTCCGCCGGGGGGATCGGGCGGCCGATCTCCTCGCTGCGGGTGAGCAGTTCGATGTTCGTACGCAGGGAGGTGAGCGGCGTCCGCAGCTCGTGTCCGGCGTCGGCGATGAGCTGCTGCTGCAACTCGCGGGAGCTCGCGAGGGAGGCGGTCATCGAGTTGAAGGAGCGGGAGAGCCGGGCGATCTCGTCGTCGCTCTCCTCGTCCACGGGGATGCGGATGGTCAGGTCCTCGGTGCGGGCGACGTGCTCGACGGCGTCCGTGAGCTTGTCGACCGGGCGCAGCCCGGCCCGCGCCACCCAGAGCCCCACGGCTCCGGCGCCGACCACTCCGATGCCGGAGACCAGGAGCAGGACCAGGGCCAGGTCGTTGAGTGTGGACTGAGTGCTCTTCAGCGAGACGGCGATCATGACGCCCACATTGGGACCGGGCTGTCCGTCGGCAGTGGTGGTGGCCAGCGGCTGAAGCATCACACGCACCGCGTTGCCGTCTTCGTCGGTGCCGTCACGGAAGTAGGACTTGTTGAGCTTGCCGCTCTTGATCACGGTCCTGTCGGACTGGGTGACCTTGACCTTGCCGATGGAATTGTTGAGAGCGCAGGCGGTTCCGTCCTCCTTGACCACTTGGACGTAGTTGTTCCGGAAGCTGGGAACGTTCGTGTTCGGCGTCGTCGTGGCGCAGTAGTTGAGAGCGTTGACGATTTCGGGTTCTGGGGCGTGTATGCCCCTCCGGAGGTCGTTGTTCACCTGCTCGTCCAGCTTGCCCTGCACGATGAACCAGCAGGTGACCGATACAGTCGCGACCCCGAATGCCACGGCTGCGGCAACCAGGAGCGACAGCCGGGCCCGGATGGGCAGCGACCTGAATCTGCGCATCACTCCGCGCCGCCGGACCGCAGTACGTACCCCACGCCCCGCACCGTGTGGACCAGGCGCGGCTCGCCGCCCGCCTCCGTCTTGCGGCGCAGGTACATGACGTAGACGTCGAGGGAGTTCGACGACGGCTCGAAGTCGAAGCCCCAGACGGCCTTCAGGATCTGTTCGCGGGTGAGGACCTGGCGCGGGTGGGCCAGGAACATCTCCAGCAGGGTGAACTCGGTGCGGGTGAGCTCCACCGGGCGCCCCGCACGGGTGACCTCGCGCGTCGACAGGTCCATGCGCAGGTCGCCGAAGGTCAGCGCGTCGTCCTCGACGACGGCACCCGCCGAGGCCGCGTACGTGCTGCGCCGCAGCAACGCCCGGATGCGGGCGAAGAGTTCGTCGAGCTCGAAGGGCTTGACGAGGTAGTCGTCCGCCCCGGCGTCCAGTCCCGTGACCCGGTCACCGACCGTGTCACGGGCCGTCAGCATGAGGATCGGCGTGGTCGTGCCCGCGCCGCGCATCCGGCGGGCCGCGGTGAGGCCGTCCATGCGGGGCATCTGGATGTCGAGGACGACCAGGTCGGGCTGGTAGGCCGTCGCCTTCTCCAGGGCGTCCGCGCCGTCGACCGCGACCTCGGTGTCGTACCCCTCGAAGGCGAGGCTGCGCTTGAGTGCGTCGCGCACGGCCGGCTCGTCGTCGACGATCAGGATGCGCTGGGTGTCACGGTCGCCTTCGGCGGAGCTCATGGGTGTCGGGTTCCTCGGGTGGGATGGGGCGTGATCGGGTGCTTTCAGCCTCGCACGTTCCTGGCTGTCCCGGAATGGATCAGCTTCGTACGGTACGGCGGTGGCCGGAGGTCCGGCGCGGCGTGGGCCGGGAGACGGCGGGGGCCAGTTCCGGGGCGCGCCGTACGGGCGGGTGCAGCTCGCGGGCGACCGCCAGGGCGAGGCCGAGTCCGGCCGGGTCGCCGGCGGCTGCATCTGCGGGGGCGGTGTGCGGGACGCGCTTGATCGTCATGGCGACCTCCGAGGTCAGCTGTCGGAGCCGCCGGCCCGCAGCGTGGCCAGGTCGGACTTGACGGTGTTGATCGGGATGGCGAAGCCGAGGCCGACGCTGCCCGCGCTCGACGAGGACGACGAGGAGTCCGAAGCGGCCGAGTACATCGCGGAGTTGATGCCGACGATGTTGCCGTTCATGTCGATGAGGGCGCCGCCGGAGTTGCCCGGGTTGAGCGAGGCGTCGGTCTGCAGGGCCTTGTACGTCGTCGTGGAGGAGCCGGTGTCGCCGTTGAACTGGCGGCCGCCGAACTCGAACGGCCACTGGTCGCTGCCGCTGCCGCCGCTGCTGCCCTGCTGTTGCTGCTGGCCCTGGCTCTCGTCGGTGGAGACGGTCACGTCACGGTCGAGGGCGGAGACGATGCCGCTGGTGACGGTGCCGGTCAGGCCCTCGGGGGAGCCGATCGCGACGACCTGGTCACCGACCTGGATACCGGCGGAGTCGCCGAGCGTGGCCGGCTTCAGACCGGACGGCGCGTTCTCCAGCTTGATCAGCGCGAGGTCCTTCTTGCTGTCGGTGCCTACGGCCTTCGCGGTGTACGACTTGCCGTCGTTCAGCTGGACCTTGATCTCGGAAGCGCCCGAGATGACGTGGTTGTTGGTGACGATCTCGCCGCCGGTCGTGATGATCACGCCCGAGCCGGTGGACGAGCCCGCGTTCGAGGTCGCGCTGATCTCGACGATGCTCGGGCTGACCGCCTTGGCGACGCCGGAGACCGTGCCCCGCTGGCTGGTGGGCACCACGTTCGTGCTGGTGCTGCTGCTGGAGGCGACGGTGTCGTTGCCCGTCAGCTCCTGGAAGGCGTACGCGGTGCCGCCGCCGATCGCCGCGGCGACGATGGCCACGGCGGCGAGCAGGGCGAACGGACCCTTGGCGCGCCGCTTGCCGGTGGCGCTCGCGGGGGGCTCCGGGTGGCCGGGAGCCGCCGCCGTGGCGAACGCGGCGGTGGAGCCGACGGGGTCGGGCTCGGGGTGGCCGGCGTACGGGCCGGCGCCGTGGCCGCCGTTCCCGCCGCCACCGTGACCGGAGCCCGGCCAGACGGTGGTGCCCGGCTCGACGTGGACCGGCGCGGCCGGGTCGTACGCCGGCGGTGGAGGCCACTCGGGGTTCGCGGGGGAGGAGGGATGCGACTGCTGCTCGGGGTACGCGGACCCGTGGTCGTCGCCCTGGGGGTACTCGCCGCTGCGGCGGAAGCTGTCGGTCATGAAAAAAGACTGTCCCCCGATCATGAGAGCTCCCTGAGTGGTCCCTGAGAAGCCCGACAGAACCTCGTATGCCCGATATAAAGACGCTCCCCGTGAGCCCCCTGCGAGCCCACTGTGCGTTCCCGGTGGGTCCCCGATGCGTCCTCGGCGCGCCGGGCGGCGCGTCCGGGGCCGCCCGCCGGAGCGTCCGGGGCGGGCCCTGTCACCCGGACCGCCGCGTTCCGGGAAACGGCGGGTTGCGCCCGGATGATGTCCCGGAACGCCGGGGACGAACACTCTTCCGACCGGCGTGAAGGCCGTGTGTCGAGGGGCCTGTGGGTCCTACGATTCCCGGGCCGGAGGGGGGCTCCGCGGTTACGTCCGATGTCGACGCAAGCGATTGCTGTCGACGGTCGGGCCGGTGCGTCGTATGCCCTTCTCGGCCTCCGACGAAGAAGACCGCACACGCACCCACACCAGGAGTCCTGAGTGATACCTGCCCTGCGCGACCGCTGGAGACGCCCCGCCACGGCGTTGCCGACGGCCGCTCTCGCGTTGGCGCTGACCTGCGCCGGCGCCCTCGCGGCGCAGCCCGCCACCGCGGCCGACAACCCGGCCGGACTGCCCGACGCGAGCGTCGCCCAGTCCACGGCGGCGCCCGCGCCGACCGCCTCCGACAAGGAGCTGCGCCACCGCGTCCTGGAGGCCGCCAAGAGCCAGGCGACCCCCGACACGGCTCCCAAGAAGACGCCGTTCATCATCGGCGGCAGCGAGACGACGATCTCCTCCGCGCCGTGGATGGTCCAGCTCTCCTATTACGACAGCACGGCGCAGACCGGCTACTTCTGCGGCGGCACCCTCGTCGCCCCGAACAAGGTCCTGACGGCGGCGCACTGCGTCGCGGGTCTGGACTGGGCGGACAACGGCGCGGTCGTCGCCGGTGCCACCGGCCTGCTGGACGACACCAACGGCACCGTCGCGGGCGTCTACCGCCAGTGGAACCACCCGCACTTCAACGAATCGACCCTCCAGAACGACATCGCGGTCCTCACCCTGGACCGTCCTCTGGAGCAGCAGTGGCAGAAGCTGGTGGCCGCGGGCGACAGCGCGTCGTACAAGGCCGGCAACTCCGCCACCGTCTACGGCTGGGGCCTGACCTCCGGCGCCACGGACGCCGACCTGTCGGCGAACCTGCGCAAGGTCACCCTGCCGCTGGTCTCCGACTCCACCTGCGACAGCGCGATGAACTCGGTCCTCGGTGAGGACGACTTCGTCGAGGGCTCGATGTTCTGTGCGGGCGCCCCGGCGACCGGCGTCGACGAGGGCACCAAGAGCCCGTGCAACGGTGACTCCGGCGGTCCGGTCATCGTCGGCGGCAAGATCGTCGGCATCGTCTCGTGGGGTGTCTCCGGCTGCACGGCGAAGGGCGCCTACCCGGTGTTCACCAAGGTGTCCTCGTACACCTGGGCGGCCCAGCCCCGCATCGACGACACGGACCTGACCTTCGACGGCCGTGCCGACGTGCTGGAGCGCACGCCTTCCGGCGGCCTGTTCGAGCAGGACAGCAAGGGCACCTCGCTCGCCGCCCGCGCCTACCAGGGCAACAACTGGCAGAACGCCGACTGGGTCCTCCAGGCGGATCTGGACCGGGACTTCTACCAGGACCTGATCGAACGCGACAAGAGTGACGGCAAGCTCTACCGCAGCTACCTGAACCACAGCACGGGCGAGTTCGAGTGGATGCAGATCAGCTCGGTGTGGGGCGGCTACAAGTCGTACGCCGTCCCCGGTGACCTGACCGGCGACGCCCGCCCCGACCTGGTCGCGGTGGACTCCGACGGCTCGGTCTACCTCTACCCGGGCAAGGGCACCGGCCAGTTCTACGGCCGGATCAAGATCGTCGACAAGGCGTGGAAGAACGTCAAGATCTTCGGCCACGGCGACCTGTCCGGCGACGGCCGCGCCGACCTGCTGGTCCGCAACAGCTCGGGTGTCCTGTACCTCTACCGGGGCACGCAGGTCGAGAAGACCCCGTTCTCCGCGCGCGTCCAGGCTCGTACGGGCTGGAACTTCACCTCGAACGTGGCCAACGGCGACGTGACCGGTGACGGTATCGCCGACATCGTCGCCCGCGACTCGGGCGGCACGCTCTGGCTCTACCCCGGCACCGGCAAGGCCTCCAGCAGCCTCTTCGGCACCCGCAAGAGCCTGGGCACCGGCTTCAACCAGTACAACCTGCTGTTCTAGTTCCCGCTCGGCCCGCTTGTCCCGCTTCTGCGAACGGAGATCCCCGCGTCCCCTCAGGGGCGCGGGGATCTCCGCTGTCGGTATGCGGGGTGTCGGCGGGCCCCGGGTGCCGGGCCTACTGGCAGCCGCAGGACTGGCGTAGCACCAGCCGGGAGGGGAACAGCTTCAGGCGCTCGCGGCGGGACCCGGGCACCCGCAGTCCGTCGTCCAGGACGAGGTCCACGGCCGCTCTGGCCATCGCCGAGCGGTCCGATGCGATCGTTGTCAGAGGAGGGTCGGTCAGGGCCGCTTCCTTGACGTCGTCGAACCCGGCGACCGCGAGCTGCCCCGGAACGTCGATGCGCAGTTCGCGCGCCGCGCGCAGGACACCGATGGCCTGGTCGTCCGTCGAACAGAAGATGGCCGGCGGCCGGTGCGGCCCGGCGAGCAGCTCCAGGCCGACCTGGTAGGCGTCGTACCGGTTGTACGGGGCCTCGAAGAGGCGGCCCTCGGTCGGCTTGCCGGCCTCCTGCATGGCGCGGCGCCAGCCCTCGACGTGGTCGGAGACGGGGTCGCCGACGGCGGGCGTCTCGGCCGTACCGCCGAGACAGGCCACGTACTCGTACCCGTGCTCCAGAAGGTGCCGGGTGGCGAGCTGGGCGCCCCCTATGTCGTCGGTGACGACGGCCACGTCGTCGATCGCCTCGGGGCGTTCGTGCAGGAGCACCACGCGGGCGTCCCACGCGTCGATCTCGGCGGCCGCGTGGTCGTTCAGCGCGTGGCTGACGAGGATCAGTCCGGAGACCCGCATGCCGAGGAAGGCGCGCAGATAGTGCACCTCGCGCTCGGCGATGTAGTCGGAGTTGCCGACCAGGACCATTTTTCCGCGCTCGGCGGCGGCCTGTTCGACGGCGTGCGCCATCTCCCCGAAGAAGGGCTGGCGTGCGTCCGGCACGATCAGGCCTATGAGCTCCGTCTTCCGCGATGCCATGGCCTGGGCGACCCTGTCGGGCCGGTACCCCAGCTCCTTGATCGCGGCGAGAACGCGCTCGCGCGTGGCCGGGGCGACCGGCCGGGGTCCGTTGTTGATGACGTAGCTGACGACGGCGGTGGAGGTACCCGCCAGTCGCGCTACATCATCCCTAGTCACCTTGGCCACGCGCGGAGTCTACGCGGATGGACCTACCTCTGGGCAGGGCGTACGGCGGCTTCCTGCGGCTCCACCGCGGCCTGCGCCGGGGCGGCGCCGTCCAGGTGCGCCGTCTCGTCCGCATCCTCCGGCTTTGGCTGGGCCGCCTTGGCCTTCGCCTCGTCCGCGGCGCGGTCCACCTTCTCCGGGGTAACGAATCGATAACCGACGTTCCGGACCGTTCCGATCAGCGACTCGTGTTCGGGCCCGAGCTTCGCGCGCAGCCGTCGTACGTGGACGTCGACCGTCCGCGTACCGCCGAAGTAGTCGTAGCCCCAGACCTCCTGGAGCAGCTGGGCGCGGGTGAAGACGCGGCCCGGGTGCTGCGCGAGGTACTTCAGGAGCTCGAACTCCTTGAAGGTCAGGTCGAGGACCCGGCCCTTGAGCTTGGCGCTGTACGTCGCCTCGTCCACGGAGAGGTCGCCGTTGCGGATCTCCATGGGGGAGTCGTCGTTGACGATCTGCTGGCGGCCCATCGCGAGCCGCAGCCGCGCCTCGACCTCGGCCGGGCCGGCCGTGTCGAGGAGGACGTCGTCGATGCCCCAGTCGGCGGTGACGGCCGCGAGGCCGCCCTCGGTCACGACGAGGATGAGCGGACAGCCGGGTCCCGTGGAGCGCAGCAGCTGGCACAGGCTGCGGACCTGCGGGAGATCACGTCGTCCGTCGATGAGGATGACGTCGGCACCTGGGGTGTCGACGAGAGCTGGGCCCTCGGCCGGAGCCACGCGCACGTTGTGCAGCAGCAGGCCGAGAGCGGGAAGCACCTCCGTCGACGGCTGAAGGGCATTGGTCAGGAGCAACAGAGAACTCATCGCGCCTCACCCACCTGGGTCGTCCTGCCTTCGTGCACGGTTCGCTCGCCCATAACGTCTGGTTCCTCCTCGGTCCCTGCGAGGACGTTTGCGGCACTGCTCTGTACGTGCGGCTCCCGCGCCCCTGGGATCCGCTGTACGTCCGGGGCCCGTACACCTGCGGTTTCCCGCTTCGTATACAACGCTTCCGAAAGCACAAAAGGACCCGGGGGCTACTCTGCCCGAGTCCTCATGCCCAGCAGAATAGCCCACATGAGCTCAGGTCCGGCAGGTCAAGTGACGCGATCTTTCAAGAGTCCACGCCTTGAGACAACGCCGCACATCCCTTTGCGGAGGTTTCTGCGCACGGTCGACGGGGTGACGATCGATGCGGCCTACGACCCCGGAACGGAGTCGTCCGGTGACCTTGCGTTCATCGTCGCACACGGATTCACGGGTGATCTGGACCGTCCGCACGTCCGCCGCGCGGCCGGCGTCTTCTCCCGCCGCGCGGCGGTGGTCACCTTCTCCTTCCGTGGTCACGGGGGATCGGGCGGCCGTTCGACGGTCGGCGACCGCGAGGTCCACGATCTGGCCGCCGCGGTCGCCTGGGCGCGTGAACTCGGGCACACCCGGATCGTGACCGTCGGCTTCTCGATGGGCGGCTCGGTGGTGCTGCGGCACGCGGCGCTCTACGGGGAGCAGGGCCCGGGACCCGGTGGTGAGCCGGTGCCCGGCCGGGAGCACGAGGGGCGCACAGGGGCGCGTACGGACGCTGTGGTTTCGGTGAGCGCGCCGGCCCGCTGGTACTACCGGGGTACGGCCCCCATGCGGCGGGTGCACTGGCTGGTAACCCGCCCGGTGGGCCGGATGGTGGGCCGGCTCGGTCTGCGGACCCGTATCCACCACCGCGACTGGGACCCGGTGCCGGCGTCCCCGGTCGAGTGCGTCCCTCTCGTCGCGCCGACCCCGCTCCTCATCGTGCACGGCGACCGGGACGGCTATTTCCCGGTCGACCACCCGCGCATGCTGGCCGACGCCTCCGGCGGCCACGCCGAACTGTGGCTGGAGCACGGCATGGGGCACGCCGAGAACGCCGCCGCCGACGACCTGCTCGCCCGGATCGGGGACTGGGGCGTCACCCACGCGGGCTAGCCTGACGGGGTTCACGCAAACAGACGCGCGGACACCACACACCAGAACACACCAGATCGCTGATTGAGGAACGAGATGGCAAAGGGCACGGTGCGTTACTGGGCCGCCGCCAAGGCCGCGGCAGGCGTCGGCGACGAGCCGTACGACGCGGGCACGCTCGCCGAGGCACTCGACGCGGCCCGTGAGCGACACCCCGGCGAACTCGTCCGCGTCCTGCGGCGATGCTCGTTCCTGATCGACGGTGACCCCGTGGGGACCCGTGGGCATGAGACGGTACGGCTGGCCGAGGGCGGCACGGTCGAGGTGCTCCCGCCGTTCGCAGGAGGGTGAGCGAGACGATGAGCAACCAGCCGTACGAGGGTTGGCCCGAGGGGTACGACCCGTATCAGCAGCAGCCGCAGCAGCCGCAGCGGGACCCTCAGCAGCCCGAGTGGCCGCAGCACACCCAGCAGTGGGAGGGGCGGACCTGGGAGACGCAGGCGCAGGCGCCGGTGCCCGCGGCCGACACCTCGTACCCGCCTCCGCAGGGGTACCAGACCTACGGCGAGCCGCAGGGGTACGGCGGTGCCGTGGGAGCGGCTCTGCCGCCCGAGGCTCCGGCACAGCCGTGGAACCCGGCGCACGCGCCGGCCGCAGGCGAGGCGCCCGGCCCCGCCGGCCCGTCCCGCCCCGGCGGGACGCTGCGCGACAGCGGGAGTGAGGCGGGCGCGTCCTACGGGCCCGCGACCGTCACCGGCCAGAGCCGGATCACCGACGCCCAGCGCGCCCGCGCGGAGGGACGTTCGCCGATCATCGAGCCGGGGATGCAGCCGGCCGCGCTGACGGCGCTGCTCGCGCTGCTGCTCTCCGGGACCGCGGCGATCGGGGAGTACGCGCTCGTCGTCCCCCTCGTCCTGCTCCAGGCCGTCACGGCGGCGGGCTGGTTCCGGCTGAACGGGATGTGGCCCGCCCGGCAGGGCATCGCGCTGGCGTTCCTGGGCGCGGTGACCGCAGACGTGGCCCTGCTCGCGGCCGGCCGGGAGAACGCGCCCGCCGCGATCCTCGGCACCCTCGGCGTGTGGGTCCTGCTGACCCTCGTGCTGCAACTGCGCAGCCACGCCGACCCGGACACCCGGATGTACGGCCTGATGGCGACCGTCGTCTCCGCGGCACTGTCGATCATCGCGGCCGGGCATCTGGCGGCCGAGCCGGACGCCGTGACGGTGGGCGCCGCCGCGGTCGCCGCGGCGATCCTGGCCCGTGCGCTGCCGCTGCCCACGGCGGCCTCCGTGGTCGTCGCGCTGCTGGCCGCCGCGGGCGCCGGTATCGCGGTCGGCGGGATGACGGACCTGGGCACGCGGGGCGCCTTCCTGGGCCTCGGCGCGGGTGCCTGCGCGCTGATCGGGCACCGGGTGGCGAGCTACGACTACCCCTCCCGGTTCGTCCACTTCACCGCGGGCGTGGCACTGCCACTGGCCGCCGCCGCTCCGGCGGTCTACCTGCTGGGCCGCGCGCTGGGCTGATCCACTCACCCCACCGGTCGGATCCGGTCGCTCCTGATCTGATCCGGTCATCCAGTCGCACCGAATCGTCACAGATGATCGACAACTACCTTGAAGGGCCCCCGATTCGGGGGCCCTTCGGGGTTAGGCTCGCGCCAGGCGGCTACTCGGCCGTCCAGACGGGGCGGTCCCAGGTGGGGGAACATCGAGCATGCGCGCACTGCGAATAAGCCTGATTCTGTTAGTCGTTCTCGGCGGTCTGTTCGTGCTCGCCGACCGGGTGGCGGTCGGGTTCGCGGAGGACGAGGCGGCCGGCCGGATCAAGAGCACCGAGGGCCTCGCGGCCACCCCCGACGTGTCCATCGGGGGCTTTCCGTTCCTCACCCAGGTCGTCGGCGGCGAACTCGACGACGTGAAGATCGGCATCAAGGACTACGAGGCGTCGACGGGTTCCTCCGCCGGCACCATCCGCATCGACGACCTCGACGCCGAGATGCGCGGCGTCGCCTTCGACGGTGGCTACAGCTCCGCCACGGCCAGCAGCGCCACCGGCAGCGCGTCGATCTCGTACGCCGAGCTGCTCAAGGCCGCGCGGTCCGGGCCCGCGGAGGTGGCACCCGGCGTCAAGGCCCAGATCATCGGCCTCTCCGACGGCGGCAACGGCAAGATCAAGGTCACCGTCTCGGGGACCGTCCTCGGCGCCAGACTGCCCGAGCCGGTCTCGGTGCTCAGCTCCGTCACCGTCTCCGGCGACACCGTGAAGGTGCACGCCGACTCGCTGCCCAAGCTGGGCGTCCAGCTCGCCGAGGGCCGGATCCGCTCGATCACCGACTTCCAGCAGAAGATCGAGCAGCTGCCCGGCGGCATCAAGCTCGACAAGGTCCAGGCGGCTCCGGACGGCGTCAAGATCTCGGTGAAGGGTTCGGACGTCAGGCTCGTCGGGTAAAAGGCCCTCCTGCCGGACCAGGCCCGTAGAAGCCCTACCGGTCCGGTCCGGTGGAAGACCCTGTCGGAGGGGTGGCTGTCCGAAAGGCGAGACAGCCCTGTCCGTACCGCAGATGCGCCGTCGAAGTGATGACCGGTACGACCCCCCGGGATCCGTGCGGGCCGGGCCTCGACGGCACCTGCGTATCACAATGCGGACGATCGCGTCTCAGTATCCGACACGCCGGTGACATGTCCGCCTGTCCGTCCCTACGATCGGACCCATGAAGCGACAGGCGGACCTCACGAAGCGGCGGGCAGTAGACCTGTGCCGCGTCGCCGCCATGCTCTGTCGCACCTTCTGAGCGGAAGCGTTCCCGCCTTCCGCGAGCCGGGCCTCTGGACCTCTCTCGTCCGGGCCACGATTGCGCCGCGCAGCCCTCACCGGCATGCAGCACCGCGCACCCTCTCCAACGCACCACACCGCCGCAACTGCCCCGGAGGAGAACGAGCATGAGCCGCAGCGACGTCCTGGTAGACGCCGATTGGGTCCAGGACCACCTGGACGACCCGAACGTGGCCGTCGTCGAGGTCGACGAGGACACGTCGGCGTACGAGAAGAACCACATCAAGAACGCCATCCGGATCGACTGGACCAAGGACCTCCAGGACCCGGTCCGCCGTGACTTCATCGACCAGGAGGGCTTCGAGAAGCTCCTCTCGTCGAAGGGCATCGGCAACGACACGCTGGTCGTCCTCTACGGCGGCAACAACAACTGGTTCGCGTCCTACGCCTACTGGTACTTCAAGCTCTACGGCCACGAGAACGTGAAGCTGCTCGACGGCGGCCGCAAGAAGTGGGAGCTCGACTCCCGCGACCTGGTCGACGGCTCGCAGATCCCCGAGCGCACCGCCACCGCGTACAAGGCCAAGGCCCAGAACACCTCGATCCGCGCCTTCCGTGACGACGTCGTCGCCGCGATCGGTTCGCAGAACCTGGTCGACGTCCGGTCGCCCGACGAGTTCAGCGGCAAGCTGCTCGCCCCGGCGCACCTGCCGCAGGAGCAGTCGCAGCGTCCGGGCCACGTCCCGAGCGCCCGCAACATCCCGTGGTCGAAGAACGCCAACGACGACGGCACCTTCAAGTCGGACGACGAGCTCAAGGAGCTCTACGCCGCCGAGCAGGTCGACCTCGCCAAGGACACGATCGCCTACTGCCGCATCGGTGAGCGTTCCGCGCTCACCTGGTTCGTGCTGCACGAGCTCCTCGGTGTGCAGAACGTCAAGAACTACGACGGCTCCTGGACCGAGTACGGCTCCCTCGTCGGCGTGCCGATCGAGCTCGGCGCCAACAAGTAACCCTCAAGGCCTGAAGGACGGAATCGAAATATGTGTGGAGCGAAGGCCGGCGGCCCCGACGCCTCGACGATCAAGCCCGGTGAGACGACGATCCAGGGTCAGGTGACCCGCGACGGCGAGCCGGTGACGGGCTACGTCCGTCTCCTGGACTCGACCGGCGAGTTCACGGCGGAGGTTCCCACCTCAGCGACGGGCCAGTTCCGCTTCTACGCGGCCGAGGGCACCTGGACCGTTCGCGCGCTGGTCCCCGGTGGCACCGCGGACCGCACGGTCGTCGCCCGGACGGGCGGCCTCGCCGAGGTCGCGATCGCCGTCTGAGCAGCGGACCGCCGTCCATGACGGCAGTCGACTGAACGGCCGAAGGGCCTCACCCCCGGGGGTTGGACGCTTACCGGATCGGGGTGCGGCCCTTCGGCTTGCCCTCTTCGGCGGCCCCCGCCCTCCGGTGGCCGCCGACACTGAGCCGGACGGGTTGTCCGGGCCTACGCTGGGGGTATGTACGCGCGCAGGCGTCATCTGTACTTCGCCATGATGGGGACGTGCATCGTGCTGTTCGTCCTCGCCTGGGGAGTCGTACGGCTGTGGTCCGTTCCCGCGGCCGTCGGGATGTGTGTGGTGGCCATGCTGATTCCGCCGGTGGCCGCGATGGTGGCCAACCGGCGGGGGCCCGAGGACCGATGGTGGGACGACCCGTCCGGGGACCCGAAGTCCGACGAGTGGTGGGACGAGCTGGACGGCAAGAAGAAGAAACAGCAGTGAATGCGGCAGAGTCAGAGCGGCAGAGGTAGCGCGGCAGCGGTGGGAACCGCGGCGGTGAAGCGGCGGCAGCGGTAGGAGCGGATAAGCGTCTATGTCGCGTACGAGGTTGTCCACCGTGGTGCTCGACGCGCCCGACGCCCATGAACTGGCCGACTTCTACCGGAGGCTGCTCGGATACGAGGTGCGCGCCGAGGAGCCCGAGTGGGTGCTCATCGGCCCGCCGTTCGGCGGGATCGCGCTCGCCTTCGAGACCGAGCCGCTCTACACACCGCCGGTGTGGCCCGCGGGCCCCGGCGACCAGCGGATGATGCTCCATCTCGACATCGAGGTCGACGACCTGGCCGAGGAGACCGTCCACGCCGTCGAGCAGGGCGCCCGGCTCGCCGACCACCAGCCCCAGGAGGACGTACGGGTGCTGTTCGACCCGGCGGGCCACCCCTTCTGTCTCTGGGTGGACACGCGCGGGCGGCGCAGACGCGGTCAGTAGGGACCGGCCCCTGCCGGCGGACCCGTGACCGGGCCCCGTCGGCGGACCCGTGAGCGGGCCCTCCCGGCGGAGCGTCGGTCAGTAGACCAGCGCCTGTGTTCCGTCCGCCATCGCCTCCTGCACGAACACCTGCGCACCCGCGATCCGTACGCCCTCCAGGACGTCCTTCTCCGTGATGTCGCGACGGGCCGCGCACTGGGTGCACAGGGTGATGCGCCCGGCCGCCAGGATCGAGTCGATCAGATCGGGCAGCGGCGCCGCGTGCGGCAGTTCGAACTCGGCGGCGCGGCCCGGCAGCGCGAACCACGCGGACTCGCCGGTCAGCCAGAGGGAGACCTCCACGCCACTGGCCACGGCCACCGCCGCGACGGTGAACGCCTGTGAGCAGCGCTCCGGGGCATCGGCCCCCGCCGTCACCTTGATCACGAGCTTGTTCGCCATGGCCGCCATGGTATTCCGAATCGTGATCATTGCCAGGGCAACCCCATGTGTGGGCCATGGGTCTCCTGTGCACGCGGATACGGAATCCGCGCTTCACGTTCGTGGGGGGACGTCTTGGTAGTACCCGAAGGACCCGAAACACCGGAAAGACCGAGCGTGCCCGAGGATGCGCCGATTGCTGACTCCGGTACGACATCTGCCGATCCCGTACACCCCGTGGAGCCTGTGACGTCTGCCGGGCAGCCGGCCCCGGTGGCCTCTGCGGCTCCTGCGGTGTCCGCGGAGTCGGTGGCGTCCGAGTCCGCCGAGTTGGCCGGGTCGGTCGGGTCCGTTGACGTTCCGTCAGTGCCGCGGGCCCGTCGGCGCGGTCGTACGACTCTGCTCATCGCCACGGCCGCCGTGCTCGGCCTTGTCGCCGGTACCTGCACCGGATTCGTGGTCCAGGCGGGCCGCGAGCCCACCAAGCTGCCCTCGTTGTCGCAGCCGGTGGTGGCCCAGGCCAAGGGCGACGGCCCCGAGCCGCTGTCCGCCGCCCAGGACCACCGGGTGAAGACGGACGGCGACCTGCGCAAGCTGCTGATCGCCCGGCCGAAGGGCACGCGGAAGGGCGACTGGGCCGGCGACGACGGCTGGATGAATCTGACGGAGTACGCGGAGTCCTACAAGAAGCCGGCCGGAGCCTTCGCCAGCCTCATCGCCGACGAGTTCCGCCGCGCGACCGTCGTCGGCTGGCGGCAGGGCAGTACGTACAGCGTGGAGATCCGTCTGGTGCAGTACCGCCAAGAGGAGACCCTCAAGGCGTCCGATGCCGCCGACAACGCGTACTACTGGGCGGAGAAGGAAGCCGGCACCCACAGCCAGGCCCTTCCCGGCACCGGGGACGGCATGGTGTACGTCCACACCCGGCCCGAGACGAAGGCCGGCTACCTCCCGATCTACTCGGCGGAGGCGCACGCCTGGCGTGGCGACATCGCCATGGAGATCTGGGTCTACGACACCAAGCCGATTCCCAAGGACAAGATCATGGATCTGGCCAAGCGGCAGGTGGGGCGACTGTGAGCGAGAACCCCATCGTGAATCCCGCCGAGAACCCTGCCGAGAGCGGCGCAGGGGACGTTGTGGAGAGCTCCGTGGAGAGCCCTGCCCAGGGTCCGGCCCAGGGCCTGGCCGAGGGCCCGGGGGAGCCGGCCGGTGAGGCCGTCGCGTCCAAGAGGCGGATGCGCCCCGGTCGTGTCGCCGCCGTCTCCGGTGCCGTCCTGCTGGTCGCCGCCGTGCTCGGTGGTGCCGGCTACACCGCCGTGACCGTGAACGGAGCCGACCGCGACCCGGGGAAGCCCACCTGGCGTTTCCCGAAGGCCGTGAAGGACAAGGACGCGAAGGCGGCGTCCGACAAGGGCCTGAAGGGCATGCTCCTGCCCTACGGCGATGACTACACGCGTGGTCCGGACCTCGCCGAGTTCGGTACCGAGGCCGAGTTGAGCGGCAGCCAGGCCGCCGCGCTCCGCAAGGAGGCCATCAGCGACCTGCCCCGCACCCAGCGGCGGAAGCTGGAGAAGCGGATCGACGAGGAACGCATCAAGGGCATGGTGATGCGCAGTTACCTGAGCGCGGACGTCTACGCGGACTACCACAAGAAGTCCTTCACCGCGAGCGTCACGCTTTCCCAGATGGAGAACCAGCGGACTGTGCGGGAGCTCTCGACGGCGCAGAACGAGATCTTCGACTCGCTGGGGATCTTCCGCAAGGGCCCGAAGATCAAGGGCCACAAGAACGCCGGGTGCTTCCTGCCGCCCAAGGACAGTGCCGAGAAGCTCGACATGATGGTCTGCTCGTCGTACGAGGGGGACGTGCTGGTGAGCGCGACCGTCTTCGGTGTCAAGCCGCTGGACGGCCCTGCCGTCGCCCGCTTCCTGGCCGCCCAGCTCGACAGGATCACGGACCCGGGGGAGGCCGTATGACCGAGAACCTTGCTGTGCCCGTCGCTTCGGAAGAAGCGCCTGAGGCGTCTGCGGAAACAGCACCGGAAACAGCACCCGAAGCACCTCTGGAAACACCGTCGCAGGTGCCTTCGGAAGCATCGCCTGAAGGGGCGGCGGCCGTGTCTCCGGCCGAACCGCTCCAGGTGGAGCCCCTGGTGAAGAAGGACCGCCGAGTCCTGCGGGCCGTGCTGCGCTGGACCGCGGCCACCGTGGTGTTCGCGACGGCCTGCGCGGGCGCCACGTACGGCATCACGGAGATGCGGCGCACCGACGTCCCGGGCCTGGCGACCGCGTCCGACGGGCGCTGGGACTACCCCGGGATCCAGTTTCCCCCGCTGCCTTCGGGCAGCCCGCGCCCCTTCGCCGAGGCGAACAAGGCCGGCGTGCACTACGCCGACCTGCGTGAGCTGCTGCTGGCGGCTCCCAAGGGCGCGACGGCCGACAAGGCGCTGCGTGGTGCGGACGGCTGGCTGCCGAAGAAGGGCTTCCTCGCCGGGTACGCCTCGAAGGACGACCGCGATCACATCGACCAGCTGCTGACGGACTACGGCCTGCGGCACATCGCCGCCCGCGGCTGGACCACCCCGGACGGCACGCACACCCGGATCTACCTGCTCCGGTTCGACACCGCCGCGGTCGTCGACGAGCTCCAGCAGAAGGAGTTCACTAGCTGGGACAGCCCGAAATTCGCGCTGGACGGGGCAGCCGACGTGCACAACGACGAGGCCTTCTCACACGTCACCCCGGTCGCGGACGTCGCCCGCTACCCGTACACGGAAGCCAAGCCGTACGGCGCCGGACAGGTCCGGCAGGCGTACCTGGTGGCCGGGGACACCCTCGGCCTGGTGGTGCAGTCCCGCAAGGGCTCCGCGCGCGCGGTCCCCTTCCAGCAGACGGTGGTTCTGCAGAGCCAGCTCCTCGGCTGAGGGTGACGGGTCCGGCAGGGCCCACCTGGAAGAGAGCGCCGGGCCCCAGCCGCGTAAGCTGGGGCCCGGCCTTTGTGTACCTCCCCAGTCCCGGCTGCGCCGGGCGGGGACCCCGTTCCGCTCACCGAGGAGCACCCCGTGGAGATCTTCTTCGAAACCCTGCTGGTCCTGGTCTGCGTCGGCGTGCTCGCCTTCGCCGGACTGACCGTGAAGAAGCTGTACCAGGGCCAGCGCTGACCCCCATCAAGGAACTGCTCAGCTCATGATCGAGATCCCGTCGGACCTCCACAAGGACCTGGTCCCCCTTGTCTTCCTGCTCGGCGACTGGGCCGGAGTCGGTGTCCACGACTTCCCCGGTTCCGAGAAGTGCAACTTCGGGCAGGAGGTCAGCTTCACGCACGACGGGCGGGACTTCCTGGAGTACCGCTCGCACAGCTGGGTGCTCGACGCGGACGGCGAGAAGGTCCGGCCGCTGGAGTCGGAGGCCGGTTTCTGGCGCGTCGACGCCGACCGCAAGGTCGAGGTCGTGATGACCCGCGACGACGGCGTCGTCGAGATCTGGTACGGCGAGCTCGCCGACAAGAAGCCGCAGATCGACCTGGTCACCGACGCCGTGGCCCGCACGGCCGCGTCCGGTCCCTACAGCGCCGGCAAGCGCCTCTACGGCTATGTGCACAGCGACCTCATGTGGGTCGGCGAGAAGCAGACCCCCGAGGTCGAGCTGCGCCCCTACATGTCCGGGCACCTGAAGAAGGTCGTCACCCCGGAGGACGTCGAGCGCTGGGCCAAGGACCTGCCCGACGACATGCCGGACGACGGGATCGCCTTCTTCAAGTAGACCTCCGCGCGGTTCGTGAGCCGCCGTGCAGTTCATCAGGTCGGCTCCGACGGGAATGGTCCTAGACTTCCAGTGTGGTGAGCACCGACTGGAAGAGCGACCTCAGGCAGCGCGGCTACCGGCTGACGCCGCAGCGCCAGCTTGTCCTCGAAGCAGTGGACACCCTGGAGCACGCGACCCCCGACGACATCCTCGTGGAAGTGAGGAAGACGGCGTCGGGGGTCAACATCTCCACCGTCTACCGGACCCTGGAGCTCCTGGAGGAGCTCGGGCTGGTCAGCCATGCCCATCTGGGGCACGGCGCGCCGACGTACCACCTGGCCGACCGCCACCATCACATCCACCTCGTCTGCCGTGACTGCACGAACGTCATCGAGGCCGATGTCTCCGTCGCCGCCGAGTTCACCGCGAAGCTCCGGGACACCTTCGGCTTCGAGACGGACATGAAGCACTTCGCCATCTTCGGGCGCTGCAAGGACTGCCGGACCCGGGAGAAGTGACTGCGAAGGCGACCTTGGAAGTGACCTCCCGCGAACATCGGTGGTCATCCGGGATCGCATTCGGCAACCAGGTGGTCGTCGGCGCAGAAATAAAATCGGCGACCGCGCGGTCGTAGTGTGTATGTCCATGAAGAGCTCCCTCCTGTCCCTGCCCGGCGCCGTTCCCGCCGAGGGCGTGGACGAAGGCGTCGCCGCCCACTACGGCGACCTGTTCCGTGAGCAGCGCGCCCTCGCCGACGGCATCGGCTTCGTGGACCTCTCGCACCGCGGAGTCGTCACCGTCACCGGCGACGACCGCCTCACCTGGCTGCACCTGCTGCTCACCCAGCACGTCACCGACCTCCCGGCGGGCCGCGCCACCGAGGCGCTGATCCTCTCCGCGAACGGCCACATCGAGCACGCGCTGTACCTCGTGGACGACGGCACGACGGTGTGGATGCACACGGAACCCGACACCCAGGACGCGCTGATCGCCTACCTGGAGTCCATGAAGTTCTTCTACCGCGTCGAAGTCGCCGACCGCACCGCCGACTTCGCGGTCGTCGAGCTCCCGGCCGGTTCGATCGCCGAGGTCCCCGAGGGAGTCGTCGTCCGCGAGACGCCGTACGGCCGTGATCTCTTCCTTCCGCGCTCGGACCTGGAGTCGTACGCCGAGAAAGCCGGCCCCGCGGCCGGACTGCTCGCCCACGAGGCCCTGCGCGTCGAACAGCACCGCCCCCGCCTCGGGTTCGAGACCGATCACCGCACGATCCCGCACGAGCTGGGCTGGATCGGTACCGCGGTGCACCTCCAGAAGGGCTGCTACCGAGGCCAGGAGACGGTCGCCCGCGTCCAGAACCTGGGCAAGCCCCCGCGCCGCCTGGTCTTCCTCCACCTCGACGGCAGTGAGGTCCTCCTGCCTCCGCACGGGACCGAGCTGCGCCTCGCGGACGAGGACCCCGACGGCCGCAAGATCGGCTTCATCACCACCTCCGTACGCCACTACGAACTGGGCCCGATCGCCCTGGCGCTCGTGAAGCGCAACGTGCCGCTCGACGCCCCGCTGATGGCGGACTCGACGGCGGCGGCCCAGGAGGTCGTGGTCGAGCCGTAGGGCTCATGCCTCCGGAGGCCCGTGTCCTCCGGAGGCTCACATCTCCAGAAGGACGGTGAACGGGCCGTCGTTCGTCAGGGAGACGCGCATCTGGGCGCCGAAGCGGCCCGTGGCCACCGTGGCTCCCAGAGCGCGGAGTCGGGCGACGACCTCGTCGACCAGCGGCTCGGCCACCTCGCCGGGAGCGGCGGCGTTCCAGGTGGGGCGGCGGCCCTTGCGGGCGTCGCCGTACAGCGTGAACTGGCTGATGACGAGCAGCGGCGCGTCGATGTCGGAGCAGGACCGCTCGTCGGCCAGCATCCGGACGGACCAGAGTTTGCGGGCGAGTTGGGCCGCTTTCTCCTTGGTGTCCTCGTGAGTGACCCCGACGAGGACGCACAGTCCCTCGCCGCTGATCTCGCCGACCGTCTCGCCGTCCACGACGACGCTCGCGCCGTCCACCCTCTGCACCACCGCACGCATGCGGACCATGATGCCGTGTCACGGCGCCGCCGCGCGCTGCGGGCCCTTCGCGTGATTTTCAGGGGTGACCAAGCCGCCATCCGGGGTCGATCGGGTCACTGGGGCACATAGCGGCCATCTGGGGTGGCACCATGCGGGGTGTTGCGGTCCACCCGCTGGGTGGACCGCGCCGGTCGAGGGGACGGTAGAGGCACATGAGCACATCGAGGACCGGGCAGCAGCCCGGGGCCGTGTCATTGACCCGCACGAGCGCACGGGCGGAAGGGGCGACGGCACGGCCGCCGGTGCAGCGCACCGACAGCGGCCCACTGGCGGCCGATCAGGCCCGGCCCGGCATCACCGTGCTCCAGTTGCCCGAACTGCGGACGCTGCGCCGGGACGCCCAGCGGGACGAGGCCGACCTCAGCTACGTCCGTCGGCTGCTCCAGGGACGTATCGACATCCTGCGCGCGGAGCTCGCGCGCCGCGGGGAGCGCCGGATGCCCGGTCCGGCCTCCGGACACCGGTCGCTCGTGGACCAGGGGAAGCCGTCCGTCGTCGAGCGGCTCCCGGAGATCCTGACGGACGCGCCGGCCCGGTACCGCTCCTCGGCCCGTCATGTGACGGTGGGCACGCCGCACGGCGAGCAGTACCGTGTGCTGGCCGCCGACATGCTCGCCGAGGTGGAGCTGTCGGACCTGGACGCCCGGACGGACGAAGAGCTGGTCGCGGGACTCGGCCGCCTCGTCCGCTATGAGCAGCAGGTCTCCCGGCAGCGCCAGCAGCTTCAGCGCACGGCCGACGATTGCAGCGCCGAGATCGCCCGCAGGTACCGTGAAGGCGAAGCACAAGTAGACGACCTGCTCATGTGACGTGGCGGCCCCGGCGATCCCGGGGCCGAGGGGCGCGCCGGACCCAGGAGGCGCGCTTCCGCTCCGCGCGGGCGGGGGCGCGGTCCGGGACACGACCTGAGCCGATGCCTTCCGAGCGGGTCCCGTTCCGGAAGGCCACCGCCGATGTCCGAAGCTCCCAGCACGCCCGAAGGCTCCCCCATACCCGCCGGCACACCGGGTGCGACCGGTACACCGGGCACCCATGGCACACCCACCTCCGCCGCCGCCTCCGCCGCAGCCGGTGCCGCTCGTACGTCCGGCAGGACTCCCACGCCCCCCGGCACACCCGGCGTGCCCCCGGTTCTCGCCGAGGTCGTGCGTTCCGGCTTCGTCGAGGGGCACCATCGCGGCAGCCTGGTGGTACTGGCCGCGGACGGGACGGTCGAGCTGGCGCTCGGCGATGTGACGGCGCCGGTCTTCCCCCGCTCGTCGAACAAGCCCATGCAGGCCGCGGGCGTCCTGCGCGCGGGCCTGGACCTGGCCGGGGAACGCCTCGCCCTCGCCGCCGCGAGCCACTCCGGCGAGGTCTTCCACCGTGATCTGGTCCAGAAGATGCTCGTCGAGCACGGACTGACCGCCGGGCAGCTCCAGTGCCCGGCGGACCTGCCGCTGGACCCCGTCGAGACCGAGACCTACCTCGCCTCCGGTGCCGTCCGCGACCGGGTCACCATGAACTGCTCCGGCAAGCACACGGCGATGCTCGCGGTGTGTGCGCGGCGCGGCTGGCCCACCGAGTCGTACCTCGATCCCGGGCACCCCCTCCAGCGGCTGATCCACTCCGTGGTCGAGGAGAACGCGGGGGAGACCGTCGCCGCGGTCGGCACGGACGGCTGCGGGGCGCCCCTGATGGCGATCACCCTCACGGGTCTCGCCCGTGCGTTCCGGTCCTTCGTCCTCGCGGTCCCCGGCTCCGCCGAGCGCCGCGTCGCCGACGCCATGCGTGACCACCCCGAGTACGTCGCCGGCACCCGGCGCCCCGACACCTGGCTGATGCGCGAGATCCCGGGAGCCCTCTCCAAGATGGGCGCCGAAGCGGTCCAGGCGGTCGCGCTGCCCGACGGCCGCGCCCTCGCCTTCAAGATCGACGACGGCGGGGTCCGCGCGCTGGGCCCCGTCCTGGCCCGCGCGCTGGGCCTGCTGGGCGTGGACGCGCCCGTGGTCACGAGGATCGGCAGCGCACCACTGCTGGGCGGTGGCCGCGAGGTGGGCGAGATCCGGGCGGCTTTCTGAGCGGGAGGACGCGGCGGGCCGGGGACGCGCCCTGGCAGGGCGCGGGGCGCTCTGCCAGGCACGGGGACCTTGCCCCGGGCTCGCGGCTCGCACAGGGCTCACCGGCCCGCCCCGGGTGCCTCGCCCGCCTCGGGTGCGGGTGTCGTGGGTTCCGGGTGGTGCCGAGGGTTCCGGGTGGAGCTCCGGGTGGGGAGGGGGCGGGGACGGCCGGGAGGGACCGCGCGGAAATCCGGGCGACACTCCGTCGGCGTCCGCCTAGCGTGGCCCCATGACGCCGCACGACGCCGTCGATGCCCTCGGCACCATCGACGTACGACCGATCACCGCCTCCGACATCCCGAACTGGCTGCGCGCCCTGAAGACGGGGTTCCTGCGGGCGCCGGCCGTCTCGGAGCGGGAGGCCGAGGCGCGGGCGCCGGTGCTCGTCCCGCCGAGGACGCTGGGCGCGTTCGACGGCTCCCGCTGTGTCGCGACGTTCAGGTCGTTCCCGCAGGAGCTCACCGTGGTCGGCGGGGCGGCCGTCCCCGCGGACGCGATCTCCAACGTCACCGTCTCGCCCACGCACCGCCGCCGGGGCCTGCTCACCCGCATGATGAAGGCCGACCTGGCGGCGGCGAGGAAGCGGGGCGATGTCGTCGCGACGCTCATCGCCGCCGAGTACCCGATCTACGGCCGCTACGGCTTCGGTCCCGTCGCCACCACCACCGAGTGGACCGTCGACGTACCGCGTACCGGTCTGGACCCCCGCTGGGCGGGCCCGTCGGACGGGGGCCGCATCGACCTCGTGGACGCCGAGGACGTCCGCGAGGCGGGCCCCGAACTGCACGAACGGTTCCGCCGGGGCCGGCCCGGCGCGGTGAGCCGCGACGCCCGCTGGTGGCAGGTCGACACCGGCCTGCTGCGCCTCGGCGACGACCCCTGGAAGGAACCGTTCTACGCCGCGTACCGCTCGGCGTCCGGCGAGATCGAGGGACTGGTCTCCTACACGTCGGACGACAACTGGGGCGACTCCGGCCAGCCCAGGAACACGGCGGACGTGAACTGGCTGCTCGCGGTGACGCCGGCGGCCGAGCGCGCCCTGTGGCGGTACCTCTGCTCGATCGACTGGATCACCGGGGTCAAGACCGGCCGACGCGCCCCAGACGACCTGCTGCCGCACTTCCTGCCGGACCCGCGTGCCGCCCGTATCACCAGCCAGTCGGACTGGCTCTGGGTGCGGATCCTGGATGTCGTACGGGCTCTGGAGGCGCGGACGTACGGGGCTGCCGGGACGCTCGTGCTGGACGTGACGGACGAGAGCGGGCCGGACGGCGGCCGTTATCGGCTCCAGGCCGCGTCGGACGGTACGGCGACCTGCGCACCGACCACCGAGGATGCCCAACTGTCCCTCTCCATAGCCGACTTGGCGACGCTGTGGCTCGGGGACGAGTCCGCGGTACGGCTGGTGGCGCTGGGCCGGGTCCGGGAACGGCAAGAGGGCGCCGCCTCCGTGGCCGACGCCCTGCTGCGGACGTCCAGGCGACCGTGGTGCCCGGACATCTTCTGAACTGCTGCTACCGGTTGGGGGTTCTCCTTCCACGCGGGTGCCGATGCCGACTGCTGATCCGTAGCGATTCAGTTGTGGTGGTGCGGTTCGGTGCGGTGGTGCGGACTGACCGAGCTCCCGGCTCCCCTCCGGAGGGGAACGCGGTCAGCCGGACTGGCGGACGGCGGCGTCCGGTCAGCCGGACTGGGCGAGCAGCATCACGAGGATCACGGCCCCGATGCCGCTGACGGTGGTGTTCCGGGCCTTGAGCCCGACGGACAGCGCGACGAACGCGATGATGCCCATCGGCCCGTACTCCCACTGGATGAGGTTCTCGAATCCGATGGCCAGGGCGGCGACGGCGAGGGCGACGAGCGGCATGACGGTCCCTCCTTGGGGACGGGGCGGCGGACCCCCGCTGAGGACCGTCCGCCCCGGCCACCTGGCGTACAGGTGGAACTTCGGCGGCCAACCCCCCGGAAGCTTGACCATGTTGTGCGAGTTGGCGACCAACTCATTCTTAGTTATCTCCTTGTTGGGACGACTCATAACCACCTGTCCGGCAACTGCCCCAAGATGGCGGGAAGTTGTAGGGTTCTGGTTGTGGAGCCGGAGCATGCCGCCGTCAACAGGCGGAACAGGTCACCACGGCCGCCGAGGTCACACCGTGAGGTGGCCGACGAACTGTGCAGCCGGATCAGGTCCGGTCGGCTGCGGGCCGGCCAGCGCATGCCGACCCAGGCCGGACTGGCCGACGAGTTCGGCGTCGATCGCGCCGCGGTGCGCCAGGCGCTGCGCGTCCTTCGGCCGGAGCACCTGCTCGTCAACATGTCCAAGGGGAGCCCGGCGACGGTCGCGGAGACTCCCGACAGGGCTCTGACCGGCCCGGAAGCCCAGCCGCAGTCCACCATGGCGGCACTCGCCCCGCGGATCACGGCGGCCTTCGCGGTCCCGCACGTGCAGATCGACGCGCTGTGCCTGACCGCCGTGTCGCTCACCCTCGCCATGGGTGAGCCGTTGCGCGAGATTCACGCGGGGCGCATAGAACCGGCCAAGGTCGACGTCCGGGTGCTGCTTCCCGGCCGGGACATCGACCTCGCGTTCCCCACCCCGGTCGACGGCATGGAGGACGACCGTCCGCGGCGTCGCCGGCTCGCCCAGCGCAACGCCCAGGTGCAGGTGCTGCGGCACGATCTGCTGGCGCTGCGGACCACGCACGGCATCGACGTGCGGGTCTCCTTCCGCGCGCTGCCCTTCACCCCGCCCGTGAAGCTGTACCTGTTCAACGAGGCGGAGGCGCTCTTCGCGTACTGCACGCTCACGCGGCGGGGCGAGGAGATCGACCACGAGTACCTGGAGATGTACGACGCTGAGGGAACGCAGTCGACGCTGTTCCCCTTCGGTCAGGGAGTGGGACCGCGGGACGCCACGTTCGTCGAGCAGTCCCACCTCTGGTTCAACGCGCTCTGGGAGACCATCGGTTCCGAGCTGCTGTTCACGAACTGATGGCGGGCCCCGCGACCAGCAGGGCCAGTACGGCAGCCCCGATGGAGCTGCACGTGGGGTTCTTCGCCTTGATCCCGATGGTGAGCAGCAGCAGACCGACGATGCCCGTCGGTCCGTACCGCCATTGAACGAGTTGCTCGAAGCCGACGACGAAGGCGGCGGAGAGGAGGGTGATGGCGGGCATGGTGGTTCCTCCTGCTTCTTCAGTGACCTGCTCGGGGCGGTAGATGCCGCGGAGGGGCGAGGGGGAGGCAAAACTTCCGCCATCTTGGCCGAGTTGGTAACCAACTCTGACTATGTTGTCCCCACTTGGTAGGCGCCCATAAACAACTTTCCGGCAACTCCCCATAGATGGGAGAGAGTTGTACCGTTTGGTCGTGACTCAGGAGAACGTTGTGGTGAGTGACAGCAGCAGAAGGCTTTCGCCCCAGGAGATCGCCGACGTCCTGCGGGAGCGCATCCGCGCCGGCGAGCTGAAGGCCGGCGACCGTCTGCCCACCCAGGCGGAACTGGCCGACGAGTTCGGCGTCGAGCGCGGTGCGGTCCGGATGGCCCTGCGCGAGCTCCAGGAGGACGGCCTGCTCAGCAACGTGAGCAAGGGCAGTCCGCCACGGATCGCCGAGGTCGCTGCCGCCGGGAACGGACCGCAGCCGACGATGGTGGGCCTCGCCCCCCGTCTCGCCGAGGCGTTCTCCGCTTCCCGTGTGCGGATCGACGCGGCGTGCCTCACCGCGGAGACGCTGATGGTGGCGCTCGGTGAGCCGGTCCGCCAGATCCACGACGGCACGATCCGCCCGGAGCGCATCGACGTACGGATCCTGCTGCCCAGCCGGGAGATCAACCTGGCGTTCCCCATCTCCGTCGACGGCTCCAGCGACGACGACCCGGTCCACAGGCGCTGGCTGGAGCAGCGCAACGCCCAGGGCCAGGTCCTGCGCCACAACCTCCAGGCGCTGCGTTCCTCCCACGGCATCGACGTCCATGTGACCTTCCGGGCCCTGCCGTTCACCCCGCCGGTGAAGCTGTACCTGCTCAACGGATCGGAGGCGCTGATGGCGTACTACATGATCGCCAGGCGCGAGGAGACCGTGGAGAGCGGAGTCCTGGACATGTACGACACCCTCGGCTCCGCGTCCCTGCTCTTCTCCTTCGAGAAGCGGGCGGGCGCGCGGGACGCCGCGTTCGTGGAGGAATCGCAGAAGTGGTTCAACGCTCTGTGGGAAACCATCACTACGGATCTGAAGCTCAGCTGACGGACGTCGCGCACGCCCCCGCAGGCCACGACGGCGCCCGGAGACCGCTTGTGAACCAGGAGAACGTGCCCGTGAACGGCAGCCGGAAGGCCACACCCCAGGAGATCGCCGACACCCTTCGGCAGCGTATGCGCGAGGGTGTCCTGAAGGCCGGCGACCGGCTCTCGACCCAGGCCGAACTCGCGGACGAGTTCCAGGTCGAGAGGGGCGCCGTGCGGCAGGCCCTGCAGATCCTCAAAGGCGCCGGACTGCTCGACAACGTCTCCAAGGGGAGCCCGCCGCGCGTGGCCGAAGCGCCTCCGGACGAGCCTCAGCGGCCCAGGGCGACCGTCCTGAGCCTGAACGACCACCTGGTGCAGGCGTTCTCGTCCCCCGAGGTGACGATCGACGCGGTCTGTTTCACGGCGGAGACGCTCATGCTGGGGCTGAACCACATGCGGGGCGTCATCGAGGAGGGCACGGTGCGCCCCGAGTCGATCACCATGCGCTGTCTGTTGCCGGGGCCGCGGACCGAACTGGCCTTTCCCGTCCCGGTGCCCCGGCCGGAGCGCACGGCCGCGGTCCAGCGAGAACTGACGACGGCCGTCCAGCGGAAGCTGAAGAGCCAGATCCAGTTCCAGAAGACGGTCATGGAGCGGACGTTCTACACCTGGCGCGAGGTCGGGGGTATCGACGCGACCGTCTCCTTCGGCTGGCTCCCGACGACCCCGATGCAGAAGTGGTACGTGCTGAACGGCAAGCAGGTCCTGCTCGGCGACTACGTGACGGCCAAGTACCCGCCCAGCGACGACCCCGACGGGTACGAGATCGAGGTGTACGACGTACGCGGGTTCAACACGCCCCTGTTCGCGTTCCGGCCCGAGGACGGTCCGCGGGACGCCGCGCTCGTCGAGGAGAAGCAGAAAACGTTCAACGCCTTCTGGGCAACATTCGCCGACTGGCCGACACTCGCTTAGTGACTGCTGAGACTGGACAGACCGATTTGGTGACGAGTGAGATCGAGAATGTTCGGGAGCTGGTCGCACAGACACGGTATGTCCTCTTCGATTTCGACGGCCCGATCTGCCAGCTGTTCGCCGGCCACTCGGCGGAGGTCGTCGCCCGGGCCCAGGTGGAGTGGCTGAAGGAACGGGGCCTGTACGGGGTGCTCACCGAGGACGAGCGCAGCCGTCCTGACCCGCACGGTGTACTGAGCACGGTGGCCCGACGGCACCCCGGCAGCGATCTGGTGGCGGAACTCGAAGAACGCCTCACGCAGCAGGAGTTGAGAGCCGTCCGCAACGCGATGCCGACGGCCTACGCCGATCCGCTGATCCGTACCTGGGTGGCGATCGGGGCGAGGCTGGCCATAGCGACCAACAACTCGGCGCGGACGGTGACGTCGTACCTGAGCGGAAGGGGTCTCATGCCCTGCTTCGCTCCGTACATATACGGCCGTACGCAGGACTTGAGTCTGCTCAAGCCGCATCCGGCGACCCTGAAGCGTGCCTTGAGCGCGATGGGCGCGTCGCCGGAGGCTTCGCTGATGATCGGCGACACCCCCTCTGACCACGCGGCGGCGGTCAGGGCCGGGGTGCGCTTCCTCGGCTATGCCCGCAATCCCGCCAAGGCGAGGGCGCTGCGGGAGGCCGGGGTGCCGCCGCGGAACATCACGGGATCGCTGGAGCCGTTGCTGCGTGCCGTGCGCGACCATTCCTGAGCCGCCCGGTCCTACGACTGGACGGTCAGCGTGATCAACACCAGCGCCCCCGCTTGGGCCGGCGTCGTGTTGACCGCCCTCAGGCCGATTGTCAGGAGAGGGAAGCCCGAAAGACCGAGTGAACCAACCCGGTCAGAGGCGTCGCCCCATCGGGTTCAGGCGGGGAGGTGTCCACATGGTGACACAGTGTGAGGGAGATCACGCCACCCGCTACCCTGTGCGCTCATGGCACCTCACCTGCCCCCAGGAGCACACCGGGCCCTGGTGCGCGCCCTGGCGGAGGTGCAGCGACGCCGTCCCGGTGGTGCCACCGTCATCGGACATCACAACCGCAACTGCATCGCACCCCTGGGCCGGTCCCTGGCTTATGTGCTGGGCGCGGATTCCGGACAGACGCTGGCCAAGTTCCGTATGCCGTTCGAGACGGTGGAGGTCGTGCCGCGCCACTGGCGGCGCGAAGCGGATGTGCTGCGGGTGGTGAGCGAGCGGCTGGGCGAGGTCCCGCGCTGCCTGGCGGACTTCGGCACGTGGTCCGTGCACCAGTATCTCGCGGGCAGCTCACTGGCCGATGAGATTCCCAAGGGCCCGGTCGGGCCCGACCTGCTCAAGGAGCTGGCGGCCTTCTTCGCCCGGCTGGCCCATGTGCCGGTCGACGCCCTCCCCGCCCCGCCGGGCGACTGGCCGGCGGACGGCGACAGCACGGGCTTCCTGCGCCGGCTGGCCCGGTTCACCGAGCAGCGGGTGCACCTGCCGAACAGGCCACGCTTCGGACGGCTCTTCGAGGCGGTCGGAGTGCCGCGGAACGCCGTGGACCGGTTCCTCTCGTCGGTGCCGGACCTCACCCGACGCCCGTTCGCCCTGCTCCACACGGACGTCCACCGGGCCAACGTGGTACTGACACCGGCGGAGCACGGGGATCGACGGGTCGCCGTCATCGACTGGGAACTCTCGCTGTACGGGGATCCGCTGCACGACCTGGCCACCCACCTCGTACGGATGGACTACGACGAGTCGGAGCGGGACCTCATGACCGGCCTGTGGGCCGGCGCGATGCGGGCGGCGGGCCATGCGGACATGACGGCCGGACTGGACCGCGACCTGCGCCTTTACCTGGACTTCGAGTATGCCCAGTCGGTGTTCCCCGACATCATGCGCGCGGCTCTCGCCCTGCCGGCCCGGCCGCGGGACGCCCACTTCGACACGGCCGCCGAGGGGGTGTGCCGCGCGCTGCGGCGCGCCTGGCGACCGCTCGCCCTCGGAGGCGAACCCCTGGACGAGCGTGCGGCGGCACACGCGCTGCGACAGTGGCACACCGCCGACCGGGCCAGGAGCAGGCCGAAGGGCGAAATCACGTTCCGCGGACCGTCGGACGAAGAACCGAACCCCGACGCCTGCGCGCCCCCGGGACGGCTGCGACTGCCGGGACGGCTGCAACGGCTGCGACTGCTGGACCGGCCGGAAGGTCTGGACCGGCCGGAACTGCTGGAAGGTCTGGAAGGTCTGGAACGACATGGCTGTTGATCGGGGACTCGCCGGCCGACGTGCGGGCGGCGGCGGGAGCCGGAGTGCGCTTCACCGGTTACGCCCGCAACGCCCGCAAGGAGTCGGGATTGCGCGACGCGGGCGCCACGGTCGTGCTCGGCTCGTACGCTCTTCCCCTCGATGAGGCGTGAGAACGCGGCACCTGGCACGGCTGGACGCGCCCGCCGGCGCGCAGCGGAAGTCGCCGGGGCACAGCCCGTGCACGGGCCGCTGCACGGCTACCACCACGAGACCTACGTCTTCCCGCTTCCAGCGCAGGCCGCCCTGAGGCTGTGTGTGGGTCAGGGCGGGACAGCGCTGGGCGCGGTGGGAAGGGCGGCGCTCGCGGGATTCCGGGCTGGAGGCGGGGACCCGGGCGGTGCGTAGGCTCGTGGCCATGAGTGGCACCGGACTGCGTGAACGCAAGAAGCAACGGATGTACCAGGCCGTCTCCGACACCGCCATCGGCCTCTTCCTGGAGAAGGGGTTCGACGCCGTGTCCGTCGCCGAGGTCGCGGCCGCCGCCGAGATCTCCAAGCCGACGCTCTTCCGGTACTTCCCCGCCAAGGAGGACCTCGTCCTGCACCGGTTCGCGGACCACGAGACGGAGGCCGCGCGGGTCGTCGAGGAGGGCCGGGCGGCCGGGCGGTCCGCGATCGACGCGCTCCGCGAGCACTTCCTGGACGCCCTGCGCCGCGAGGACCCCGTCACCGGGCTCAACGAACATCCCGCCGTCCTCGACTTCCACCGGCTGCTCTACGGGACGCCGTCGCTGGTGGCGCGGATGTACGGGTACCTGGAGCGGTCCGAGGCCGCGCTCGCCGAAGCCCTGGCCCATCCGCTGGGCGCCGGGCTCGACGCGCGGCTCGCCGCCGGGCAGATCACGGCCGTACGCCGCATCCTCGCGGAGGAGAACCTGCGGCGGATCGCGGAGGGGGAGCGGGTGACGGACGTACGAGCGGATGCCCTGGCAGCGGCCGAGCGGGCCTTCGCGCAGCTGGCGGCGGGTTTTCCCGGGCTCACCTGAACGAGAGCGCGACCAGGTCGAGAAAGAGTGTGACCAGGTAAAAAATGTTACTCGGTTACGTTATTCCGGTACTCTGGATGGAATGACGCCACCCGACCCCGCCCGACGGCATGCCCCGGACCTGCCGCTCGCCCGCTCGCTCTCCCGCGAACGCGCCTTTCACGACATCTGCCGCGCCGCCCTCGCCGCGATGGTCGACGGCGCCGAGGAACAGGTCGTCACCGGCGAGGACGTCTCCGCCTCCGGTGCCGACGCCGAAGTGCTCGGCTACCAGTTGCGCAGTCAGGCGAAGGAGATGCGGGAGCTGCCCCAAGGCCCCTTGTTCTTCGGCCGGTTGGACTTCCAGGGCTCGGTCGTGGCGGCCGGCGACCATGCCGGGCAGAGCTATCACATCGGGCGGCTGCGGATCCGGGAGCACCCGGCCGCCCCGCCCCTCGTCGTCGACTGGCGCGCCCCCGTCTCGCGTGCCTTCTACCAGGCGAGCTCCCGCGCCCCCCAGGGCGTCGCCGTCCGCCGCCGCTTCGGCTGGGCGCCCGGCAGCCGCGGCGACTCCGCCGACCTCACGGGACTGGAGGACGAACCCATCGGGGCGGAGCGGACCACACCGGAGCCGATCGGGGCCATTGACGCCGGAGGCGCGGGCGTCGAGGGCGAGGGATACGGGCGCGAGCGCGCAGGCGGCGGGACTGTCGGGAGCGGGAGCGTCGGGAACGGGACTGTCGGAAGCGCGGCCGGTTACGGCGGTTCGATCCTCGCCGGGGAGATCGAGCGCCCCCGTGTCGGCCCGATGCGGGACATCGCCGCCACCATCCAGCCCGAACAGGACGATCTCGTACGAGGTGAGCTCGCGGCCTCGGTCTGTGTGCAGGGCGCCCCGGGAACCGGCAAGACGGCCGTCGGCCTGCACCGGGCCGCCTACCTCCTCTACACGCATCCGCAGCGCATCCGCCGCGGCGGTCTGCTGATCCTCGGCCCCAACCGCACGTTCCTGTCGTACATCGCGGAGGTCCTGCCCGCCCTCGGGGAGACCGGCGTGCGCCAGTCCACGATCGGCGAGGAGATCGCCGGCCACCCGGTGACCGGGGAGGACGGCGAACGTGCCGCCGTCGTCAAGCACGACGCCCGGATGGCCGAGGTGCTGCGCCGGGCGCTGTACGGGAACATCGGCCTGCCGGAAGACGCCCTCGCCGTGCCGGACGGCACGTACCGCTGGCGCGTCCCCGTCGCCGTACTGCGCCGCATCGTGGACGACGTACGCGCAGAGGAGCCGCCGTACGCCGTCGGGCGGGAGCGGGTGCGGACACGGGTCGTGCGGTACGTGCGGGAACGGGCCGAGTGGCGGGCCGGGCCGCAGACGAACGCCTGGGCGCAGCGGATCTCGCGGGCCCGGCCGGTCGGCGAGTACGTCGACGCGGTGTGGCCGAGGGTGCGGCCCGAGGAACTGCTCACTCAACTCCTCACCGACGCGAAGGCGTTGGAGCGGGTGGCCGACGGCGTCCTCGACGCCGACGAGCAGAAGGCGGTCCTGTGGGCGAAGCCGCCGCGTTCCTGGAAGTCGGCGCGCTGGTCGGCCGCCGATCTCGTTCTGCTCGACGAGATCGCCGGACTCATCGAACACCCGGAGGGTTACGGCCACTTGGTGATCGACGAGGCACAGGATCTGTCGCCGATGGAGTGCCGGGCCATCGCGCGGCGGGCCTCCTTCGGATCGCTGACCGTGCTCGGGGACCTCGCACAGGGCACGACACCTTGGGCGGCACGCGAATGGGACGAACTCCTCGTCCATCTCGGCAAACCGGAGGCCCCCGTCGTACCCCTGACGATCGGATTCCGGGTGCCCGAGGTCATCGTCGAACTCGCCAACCAGGTGCTGGACCGCCTCGGCGTGGGCGTTCCACCCGCTCGATCCCTGCGCAGGGAAGGCGAGTTGAGGATCCGGCCGACCTCGGACCCGATGGCCGAGACCGTCGCGGCCGTACGGCGGGCACTCACGTACGAGGGGTCCATCGGAGTCATCACCGCCGACTCGGACGTCGAAGGGGTACGGGAGGCGCTCGCCGCCGCGGGGATCAGCGTCGCCGGAGTCGATGAACTGGGCGCCCGGATCGCGGTGTTGCCCGCGAGCCTCGCCAAGGGGCTGGAGTACGACCATGTCGTGGCCGTGGAACCGGCCGCGATGGCGGACGCCGAGGCGCGCGGCCTGCACCGGCTCTACGTGGTCCTGACCCGGGCGGTGTCGCGCCTGGACGTGGTCCACGCCCGCCCGCTGCCCTGGTGACCCCCGCCCTCTTCCCCGGTCTGTGACCCGGCGGGCCGGCCGCATGTCACACATGCCCCGGTCCACTCGTCCATGAGATGAGAGGCGGTCGTGGCCTCGGGAGCCCCGGGTGGCATCAGCCGGGACAAGGCGGAATCGGGAAGGTGATGGTCATGAGGGTGTTCGTGGCAGGCGGGACCGGGGTCCTGGGGCAGCGGCTGGTGCCGCAGCTCGTGGCCCGAGGTCACCAGGTGACGGCGACGACGACGAGCGCGGCCAAACTGGGACTGCTGCGGCGGCTCGGCGCCGACGGCGTCGTGATGGACGGACTGGACAGGGCGTCGGTCGGCGAGGCGGTGGCGGGCGCCAGGCCGGACACGATCGTCCACCAGATGACCGCGATCTCCATGGCCCACGCGGGCAAGCCCGACATCAAGCACCCGGACCGCTGGTTCGCCACCACCAACCGGCTGCGCACCGAGGGCACGGACCATCTGCTGGCCGCGGCCGGGGCGGCCGGCGTCCCCCACTTCGTCGCGCAGGGCTACGCCAGTTGGAACGGCATCCGCGAGGGCGGCTGGGTGAAGACGGAGAAGGACCCGCTGGACCTGATGGAGGGGACGGCGGCGCACGGGGGGATGCTGGCGATGCGCCATGTCGAGGAGGTGGCCCTCAAGGCGGGCGGCGCGGTCCTGCGCTACGGCGCGTTCTACGGTCCCGGGGCCACCGACGACCAGGTCGAGCTGGTGCGCAAGCGGCAGTTCCCGCTGGTCGGGCGAGGCACTGGCCACAGCTCGTGGATCCATCTCGACGACGCGGCGAGCGCCACCGTGCTGGCCGTCGAGCAGAAGGCGACGGGCGTGTTCAACATCGTCGACGACGACCCGGCCCCGGCTTCCGAGTGGCTGCCCCACCTGGCCGCGTGCGCGGGGGCGAAACGGCCGGTGCGGATTCCCGTGTGGCTGGCGCGACTGCTGGCCGGGGACCAGGCGGTGGTGATGATGACCGAGGGGCGCGCTTTCTCCAACGCCAAGGCCAAGCGGGACCTCGGCTGGCTGCCGCGCCATCCGTCGTGGCGCCAGGGCTTCGCGGAGGCGCTGGCCTGACCGGGGCTGTTCCCCGCTCAGGGGCACGGGATCTGCTCGCCGCCTTCGGCCTGACCGGCTCGGCCGGTCGGCCGGTGGGCGGCTGCTCGGGCGGCAACCGCAAGCCATCGAGCTGCTCAGCGAGCGGGAGTCGGCCAAGCATCCGTACTCCCTGTCACGAACAGCCGCTCGCACAAGGCGCGTTGGCCTCGAGCAGGCGTCCCGGCCCGCGAGGCGGGCAAGGTCAGGACCGCGCGGTCCGGAACGCGAGATACCGGCTGAAGGCTTCGTGGCTGTCGGGGGTGAAGGGCCACTCCAGCAGGGCCGACCGCAGCTCCGGCTCGGTCAGCCGGCCATGCCAGGCGACCTCATCGGGATCGGCGGTCACGGTGTCCGGCACCACGGCTTCGTGCACGCCGAGCCAGTGAGGGCTCAGACCGCTGCGGTTGAGGAACGTGAACAGCAAGCGCGGCAGCACACGAATGCCCAGCTCTTCGGCCAGCTCCCGCGCGGCGGCCTGTTCATAGGACTCACCGACATCCACGGCGCCACCGACCACGACCTCGTAGAGCCCGGGGAAGCGCGACAGCTGCTCCGACCGCCGGTGAACGAGGATCCGCCCACGCTCATCACGGCACACCGTCACGGCGACCCGGTGCAGCCAACCCTCCCGGATGGCCTGCCGGCGGCTGATCGTCACCCCCAGCACGCGATCTTGATCGTCGACACGCTCCACCAGTTCGTCCACGACGCACACCCTGGCAGAGCCCACCGACAACGCCGCTTCCCGGCGACCCGCGGAACCGGACCAAGAGCACCCGCGCGAGGAGGCCGGACCCGGATGACGACAGTTGTCGTGCAAATACGACACCTGTCGTGCTCAGGCTCGGTGCCGTACGAGAAGTGGCGTGACACACTTTTGCAAGCGGGTGCTTGCAATAGTTAGCGAGAGTGCGGCAAGGTGGAGCCATGGCATCGCTCAACGTCGGCAATCTTGGTGAGTATCTGCGGGAACAGCGGCGCACCGCGCAGCTGTCGCTGCGGCAGCTCGCCGACGCCGCCGGGGTGTCCAATCCGTATCTGAGCCAGATCGAGCGCGGGCTGCGCAAGCCGAGCGCGGAGGTGCTCCAGCAGGTCGCCAAGGCGCTGCGGATCTCCGCCGAGACGCTGTATGTGCGGGCCGGGATCCTCGACGCCGAGCGGGACCGGGACGAGGTGGAGACGCGTGCGGTCCTCCTCGCCGATCCCACGCTGAACGAGCGGCAGAAGCAGGTGCTGCTCCAGATCTACGAGTCCTTCCGCAAGGAGAACGGATTCGAGATCGCGCCGGCGGACGAGACCGCTCACGGCATCGAGGTGCCCGGCACCGGCGAAGGCCGTGGCGCCGACGCACCCGAGGCTCAGGACATACCGGACGCCCAGCCTTCACAGGACACCGCCGTCCGCGGCCCCCGCACGGCCGACGGCAGCGATGCCGATCCGCAGCAGAGCGCGAGTTGACCGCATGCGGATCACCAAAACCCTCAGCTGAAAGCGAATACGGGAGGACCATCGTCATGGCCATCACCGACGACATCCGCAAGGCCGCCACGGACCCGACCCCGCTCTACTTCCTCGCCGGCACCGCCGACCTGGCTGTTCAGCAGGCGAAGAAGGTCCCCGGCATCGTGGAGCAGATCCGCGCCGAGGCCCCGGGGCGCATCGACACCGTGAAGAACCTCGACCCCAACGCCGTCCAGGAGAAGGCCACCGCCCGCGCCAAGGAGGCGCAGGAGACCCTTCAGGCCAAGGTGACGGAGATCCTCAGCACCCTCGACACCGACCTGAAGAAGCTCGGTGAGTCCGCCCAGGACTTCGCCCTGCGCGGTGTCGGCGTCGCCGCCGAGTACGCGGTCAAGGCCCGGGAGACGTACGAGAAGGTCGCCGAGCACGGCGAGCAGACCGTGCGGACCTGGCGCGGCGAGGCCGCCGAGGAGATCGAGGACTTCGCCATCGCGGTCGAGCCGAAGGCCGAGCCGGTCGAGGTCAAGGAAGAGGAGAAGCCCGCGGCCGACGCCGAGGACGCTCCCTCCAAGAAGAACCCCGCGAAGAAGGCCCCGGTGCGCAAGCCGGTCGCCAAGAAGACGGTTCCGCCCGCGAAGTAGCGAGCGGCGGCAACACGACTCCGCCCTACGCGGACGGGCCGGGCACTCTCTGAGTTCCCGGCCCGTTCTCCGGGTACGGTGGCCGTAGAGACGACTCGAACAGGGCGGTGGGCATTGTGCTGATGACGGCATTCGGCGGTCTGATGTGGCTGATCTTCACAGCCATGCTCGTGCTTGCCGTGGTGGCGCTGGTGTTGGCCGCGGTCGCCCGCGAGGACGCCTACCGTGCCGCCGACAAGCAGAACAAGATGTTCTGGCTGATCATCCTCGGCATCACCGTGGCCGTGAACCTGCTGGTGCCGAAGCTCTTCCTGCAGATCGCGGGCCTGATCGCCACGATCGTCTTCTTCGTCGACGTCCGCCCCGCGCTGCGCCAGGTCTCCGGCGGCGGCCGAGGCCGCCGCGGCGGAAGCAGCAGCGACGGCCCGTACGGCCCCTACAACGGCGGCCGGTAAGCCACCCCCGATCGCTCGCGAGACGGTCGGCCGGCAAGACATGGCGCGCCGCCCGAGACACGGCGGCGCGCACCCCAAGCCACGAACCACCCGCGGCCGTCCGCGCACGGGAGGGCCCGTGCCGGTGCGTCCCGAGTGGCCGTCGCTTACGTCCGGATCGAGCGACGGTTCGCGCGGGTAGCCCACGTCTGATCCGGCGCCGACGGACTGGGATGTACCCGGCACGACCCCGGCCCGCCCACCGGACCCGCCCGTGAGCGACCCCCCGCGACGGCGGAGTCTGACGCTACGGCGTCCTGTCCAGGAGCAGTACCGCCACGTCGTCCGCCAGTTCGCCGCCGTTGAGTTCGCGCGCCTCGTTCACCGCCGCGCGCAACAGCTCCTCGCCCTGGAGTCCCTGGGCGAGCTGTCGGCGGACCATCTCCACCATGCCGTCCAGGCCCAGGCGTTCGTTGCCCACGCCGGTGTGGCCCTCGACCAGGCCGTCGGTGTAGAGCATCAGGCTCCACACGGCACCCAGTTCCACCTGCATGCGCGGCCAGCGGGCGTTCGGGAGCAGGCCGAGCGCGGGGCCGTTGTTCGCGTACGGCAGCAGTTCGGCGGGCCGGCCCGGTCGGGCGATCAGCGGCGACGGGTGACCGGCGAGGCAGAGCCCGGCGCGGCGCCCGTCCGGCGCGATGTCCACGGTGCACAGCGTCGCGAAGATCTCGTCGTTCTCGCGCTCGTGCTCCAGGACCTGTTGCAGCGTGGACAGGAGTTCGTCTCCGCACAGGCCCGCGAAGGTCAGCGCGCGCCAGGCGATGCGCAGTTCCACGCCGAGCGCCGCCTCGTCGGGCCCGTGCCCGCAGACGTCACCGATCATCGCGTGCACCGTGCCGTCGGCCGTGCGCACGGTGTCGTAGAAGTCGCCGCCGAGCAACGCGCGGGAGCGGCCCGGACGGTAACGCGCGGCGAAGCGCAGCGGGGAGCCCTCCAGCAGCGGGGTCGGCAGCAGACCGCGCTCCAGACGTGCGTTCTCCTGGGCGCGCAGCTTGGACTCGGTGAGTCGCCGCTCGGCCTTGTCGGAACGTTTCCTCTCCACCGCGTACCGGATCGCGCGGCTCAGCAGCCGGCTGTCCAGCTCGTCGCGGAACAGGTAGTCCTGGGCGCCGACGCGCACCGCCTCGGTGCCGCGCTCGGCGTCGCCGGACGCGGTGAGCGCGAGGACGGCGTGGCCGGGCGCGAGCCGCAGTACGTGCTTGAGCGTCGCCAGCTCGTCGGCGCTGTCCGCGGCCCGGCCCGGCGCGGGCAGCGCGAGGTCGAGCAGGATGCAGTGGACGTCGTCGGTGAGCAGCCGCTCGGCCTCGGTGAGGTTGCGGGCGGTACGGATCCGGATCGGCTTGCCGGCCGCGTCGAGCATTTCGGGCACACCGAGCGAACCCGCCGGGTCGTCTTCGATGACCAGGAGAGTCAGGTTGGTGCTGCCGGCGATCGGGGTCGTGGTGCGGGCTTCCGGTGTTGTCCCGGCGGGGCCGCCGGTGGTGTCTCCGGATGGGCCGCCGGGTGAGAACACGGCTTGAGCCTGACCACTTTCCACGGCCGGGATCGCTCTCTGCCGCGGTACGGGTACGGGCATCGTCTGGGTTCCTTCCCTCCCCCCGAGGGCGTGGTGGCCGAAGGGTCTCGACCCACCGACGGGGACCATAGCGCCCGCCGGTGCCGCAACGGAATGGCGGACGGCGCGGCGTCCGGCGAAGGGCCACCGTCATATGCCGCATCCCGTAACGCATTTGGACAGGACGCGGTTCCGTCAGGGATGACGAAGGTCACGTCCCCGGGGTTGCGAGGACGGGGCAACCGTGCGGTGCGTCACGCGTGCCGTGGCACGCGTGACACCTCCTGCGGTTCGCGGTGCAGGGCGCCCCGTATGGCACCTTGTGTGGCGTTTCATGCGGCGACGCGTGCGGCGATTTACGCGGCGCGACGTGTGCGGCGACTTCTCCGGCGTCTTATGCGTCCGGCCGTACGACGCCGAGGATCCGCATCGAACCCGCCCCCGTGATCGTCACCGTGCGTCCGGGGCGCGGGGCGTGCACGATCGCGCCGTCCCCTATGTACATCCCGACATGGCTGGCGTCATCGAAGTAGATGATCAGGTCCCCGGGGCGCATGTCCTTGATGTCGACGTGCTTGAGCTGCTTCCACTGCTCCTGCGAGGTGCGGGGGATGGGGTGACCGGCCGCCGCCCAGGCCTGTGAGGTGAGTCCCGAGCAGTCGAACGTCCTCGGACCCTCGGCGCCCCATTCGTACGGCTTGCCGATCTGGTCGGTCGCGAACTTCACGGCCTTCTTGCCCTGCTCGGACGCGTCGCTCTTGATGTCCGCGAGGACACCGGAGCTCAGCCAGACCGACTGCGCCTGGTACGCGGCCTCCTCCTCCAGCTTCGCGAGCCGTTCCTTCTCCTTCTTCTCCAGCCGGGACTCCAGCTTCTCGGCGTCGGAGATCCGCTGCTTGATCTTCTTCTTGGCCTCGGCCCTGGCCTCGCGGTCGGCCTCCAGCTTCCGCCACTGCGCGGAGGCGTCCTTCGCGTACTGCCGCAAGTCCTGCTGGGTGCGCGCCATCTCGTCCAGCAGCCCCTTGGTGGCGTGCTCGCCCTGCCGCACCCGTCCCGCGCCGTCGAGGAACTGCTGCGGGTCGTCGCTGAGCCACAGCCGTGCCTCGGGCGGCAGCCCGCCGCCCCGGTACTGCGCCCGGGCCGCGGCACCCGCGCGGTCCTTCAACTCGTCCAGCTTCGCCTGGCCCTTGACGATCTCCTGGGCCAGGCCGACGATCTCGGCGGACTGCTTCGCGGTCTTCTCCTCGGCGGCGTTGTACGCGTCCGTGGCGACCGCCGCGTCGTGGTAGAGCTTGTCGAGCTTCTGGCGGACCGCTTCAAGGTCCTTGTTGCTCACGGGAGCCGGGGTCGCCGTGGGAGTTCTGGTCGGCGCCGGTTTCGGTGCCGGGCTCGCGTAGGCCGTCCCTGGTGACGCCAGTACCACGCAGGCACACGCGCAGGCCAGGGCCATGGCCGCCGTGGTCAGGCTCCGCTTGCCGGATCCCATTACTCCGCCCCCAAACTGATTTACCGTCAGTAACATACGGAACGCCTGGGGGATCGTGCCATGTCGGCGCGCAATGCGACAGAGCCGGGCAAGAACTCCCTTCCCCTCGCGTGCGAGGCGGGCACGAACTCCCTTCCCCCGGGCCCGCCTCGGCATGACGATCTCATTCCCCCGCCTGTGTGACGTGCGACTCACCGAGATCGTTCCCCGCAGGTCACGCACTCGCCGTCTCCCGGTCGCCTGGGCCGATGGGCTCGACGTTCCCGGGCCGTCGCAGGTGCGGCGCCGGGTCAGGTGCGGGGCGCCAACGCCTCCCAGCGCACCGTCACTTCGCCCTGGCGCCAGCGCGCGATCCCGTCCGTGACCGGCCAGTCGGCCGTCAGGTCGCGGACCGTGCGTATCCAGCGCTGCCGGGCGCCGTACGCGGCGTACGGCGCGGCTGCCGCCCAGGCGCGGTCGAAGTCGCGCAGGAAGGTGTGCACGGGCTCGCCCGGGACATTGCGGTGGATGAGAGCCTTCGGCAGCCGCTCGGCCAGGTCGGACGGACGGTCGAGCGAGCCGAGCCGGGTGGCGAAGGTGACCGTGCGCGGGCCTTCCGGGCCGAGGGCGACCCAGACGTGCCGGCGGCCGATCTCGTCACAGGTGCCCTCGACGAGCAGTCCGCCCCGGGAGCCGTGGCCCGCCGGCGCGAGCCGCCCGCAGAGCCGCCGCCAGACCTCGGCGACCTGCTCCTCGTCGTACTGGCGCAGGACGTTCGCGGCCCGGATCAGGTGCGGCCGGCCCGGCACCGGGACCTCGAAGCCGCCGTGCCGGAAGGCGAGGCCCTCGCGTTCGTACGGGCGGGCGGCGGCGACCCGGGCCGGTTCGATCTCCACACCGAAGACATGGGTGCGGGGTGCGGCGGTGCGCAGGCGGGTCAGCAGCTCGACCGCGGTCCAGGGCGCGGCGCCGTAGCCGAGGTCGACCGCCACCGGCTCCGGTGTCCTGCGGAGTTCGGCGCCGTGCACCGCCGCGATCCAGCGGTCCATGCGGCGCAGGCGGTTGGGGTTCGTCGTCCCGCGCGTCACCGTACCCACGATGGGGGTGCCCCCGCTCGAGCGAAGCCGAGAGTGGGGGAGGGACGCTGCGCGGGTTGCCATGCGTACGAGAGTAGGCGGACCCGGCGGGGACCGGGCGACCCTGTGGACAACCCGAGGCCACCCGCGGCCCGCTGTGGAAAACCGGCGGAAACCCCGGCCGGGACCCTGGGGAAACCCTCGTGCGATCCCTCCCCGGCAGGGGAGCAGACGCATCTCGCGGTCGAACGGTTGAGCGACTGGTGGTAATGATTCGGCAAAGAGGAAATGGGGCGGACACCTCCGGCGTTCCATCTCCTGGAGGGCGTGACACGTCCTCCGGCAGGCATGCCCGCAGCGAGGAGGAACGCCACGTGAGCCAGTACGTCAGCAGGCTCGGGCGTCGCTCACCGGCGGCACCCTCACGGCTCAGGCTGCACCGCAGGCCCCGTCGCGTCGCGATGCTCTCCGTGCACACCTCGCCCCTGCACCAGCCGGGCACCGGCGACGCGGGCGGGATGAACGTATACATCGTCGAACTCGCCCAGCGCCTCGCCGCGATCAACATCGAGGTCGAGATCTTCACGCGGGCCACCACAGCGGCCCTCCCGCCGACCGTCGAGCTGGCTCCGGGCGTCCTCGTCCGGCACGTCGACGCGGGCCCCTACGAAGGCCTCGCCAAGGAAGACCTCCCCGCCCAGCTGTGCGCGTTCACCCACGGAGTCATGCAGGCCTGGGCCGGTCACCGCCCCGGCTACTACGACCTCGTGCACTCGCACTACTGGCTCTCCGGCCACGTCGGCTGGCTGGCCGCCGAGCGCTGGGGCGCGCCCCTGGTGCACGCGATGCACACCATGGCCAAGGTCAAGAACGCGGCGCTGGCCGAGGGCGACACCCCCGAGCCCGCCGCCCGCGTCATCGGCGAGACCCAGATCGTGCGCGCCGCCGACCGCCTCATCGCGAACACCGCGGAGGAGGCCGACGAGCTCGTACGCCACTACGGGGCACAGGCCGGAAAGGTCGCCGTCGTCCACCCGGGCGTCAACCTCGACCGCTTCCGGCCCGCCGACGGCCGCGCCGCCGCCCGCGCCCGGCTCGGCCTCCCGCAAGACGCCCTGATCCCCCTCTTCGCCGGCCGCATACAGCCCCTGAAGGCCCCCGACGTGCTGCTCCGCGCGGTCGCCGTACTGCTCGACGAGCGCCCGGATCTGCGCCGCAGGATCGTCGTCCCCGTGGTGGGCGGCCCGAGCGGCAGTGGCCTCGCCAAGCCCGAAGGGCTCCAGAAGCTGGCCGCGCGGCTGGGCATCGCCGACGTCGTGCGGTTCCGGCCGCCCGTCGGGCAGGACCAGCTCGCGGACTGGTTCCGGGCCGCGTCCGTGCTGGTCATGCCCTCGTACAACGAGTCCTTCGGGCTGGTCGCCATCGAGGCGCAGGCGGCCGGTACGCCGGTGCTCGCGGCCGAGGTCGGCGGCCTGCCGGTGGCCGTGCGCCACCAGGAGACCGGCTTCCTCGTTCCCGGCCACCATCCCGCCGACTACGCGCGCGTGCTGCGCGAATTCGCCGACGACGAGACCCTCGTGGCCCGCATGGGTGCCGCCGCGGCACGGCACGCGGAACAGTTCGGCTGGGACACCGCGGCGGCGGCGACGGCGGACGTGTACACGGCGGCGACGCAGGACCACCGACGCCGGGTACGGGCGTCCCACGCCTGACAGCGGCCCCGGGTGTTTGTGGCCGCACCACGTCTGACCGGCGCGTCCCGCCCGAGGACGGTCACGTACGCTCGCCTCATGGCTGACGCAGCGTCGATCATCGAGCGGGTCCTCACCGAGGCCGAGCTGGAGTGGGAGAGCCCCGGGGCGGGTTCGTACGTCGTGAAACTGCCCGGCACCCGCAAGCTCTCGACGACGGTCTCGCTGATCGTCGGCAAGCACTCGCTGTCGCTGAACGCGTTCGTGATCCGCCACCCCGACGAGAACCACGAAGCGGTCCACCGCTGGCTCCTGGAGCGCAACCTCAAGCTCTACGGGGTCGCCTACGCGGTCGACTCCCTCGGTGACGTCTACCTGGTCGGCAAACTGCCGCTGACCGCCGTCACCCCGGAGGAGGTCGACCGCCTCCTCGGGTCCGTCCTCGAAGCCGCCGACGGCTCCTTCAACACGCTCCTCCAACTCGGTTTCGCCTCCGCGATCCGCAAGGAGTACGCCTGGCGGGTGTCCCGCGGCGAGTCGACGCGCAATCTGGACGCGTTCACGCATCTGACCCAGCGCCCCGCCAACTGACCGCTGTCAACCAGTAATTAGGAATTGCGCGACCCCTTCCGTGCCAGGGGCCCGCGTGGCATGCTCGCCGCCGACGCAGATCTGAACTTCGTTCACATCCATGAAGAGTCGTGAAGAGTCGCATGAGGGCCGCGTGAGGGTCGCATGAGAGCCACATGGAAGGGCGGACGGGCATGACCGACAGGAACGGGTACGCGGGGATCACCAGACGGGCCCTGATCGGCAGTGCCACGGCCGTGGCGGCCGGAGCCGTGACCGGCGCGACGGCGGCGACGGCGGCGGCATCGCCCGGGGCCACGGCGGCAGCGCCGTCACCCGCGCGAGGGACGGCCGTCGCGACCTCCGGGGGCGCCCCGGGAACGCTCGCCCGGCCGGGTGGCGAAGTCCCGTCGCTCTGGCGCGAGTTCACCCGATCCCCGTTCACCCATCCGCAGATCCCGTACGTCGGCGGGGCCGGCGCGCACCGCGGGGCGGCGCGCTTCCCCCGCCGCCCCGTCGTGGCCGACATCCGTGACCACGGCGCCGTCGCCGACGACGGAACGACGGACTGCGCGCCCGCGATCAACCGTGCCATCGCCGCTGCCGGAAGGGCCGGCGGTGGCACGGTCACCATCCCTCCCGGAACGTTCCGCATCGACGACCTGATCCACATCGGTCACTCGAACGTGGTCCTCCGGGGCGCCGGCAGCGGCCGTACGACGCTGTACGCGACCAGGAACCTCACCGAACTGATCGGTGTCTACGGATCCCGCTACGGCGGCGACAAGTCCTCCTGGTCCTGGGCCGGAGGCCTCATCTGGCTCGCCCCCACGGCCCGTTGGGACTCCCTCGTCGCCGCCATCAGGGCGAAGGCGTGGCCCTTCGAGGGCTGGACCGGCAACGGGCGCGACGCCTGGCAGACGCTCACGACCGTCGAGCCCGCACGCCAGGGATCCTGGACGATCACCGTCGCGGACGCCTCGGAACTGCGCCCCGGCACGCTGGTCCTGCTCCGGCTCGCCGACGACGCCGACCACACCCTCCTGGAGCACATGTCGGGCGGCGGACCCGGACCCGAGGCGTACTACTGGGACGACAAGACCAAACTGACCTCGTACGTGCCCTACGAGTGGCCCGTCCGCGTCGCGCGCGTGCGCGGCCGCCGGGTGACCCTCGAACGCCCCCTCCCGCTCGACGTACGCCCGGAGTGGGACCCGCGGCTGACCACGCACGTCGAGGAGCTGACGGGCTCGGGGGTGGAGGGGCTGACCCTGGAGGCGGTGGAGACACCACAGTCCCCGCACCTCCTCGACAAGGGCTACAACGGTGTCGTCCTGCAGTGCGCCTACGACTGCTGGGTGGACGACGTCACGGTCCGCCACGTCGACAACGGATTCGGCCTCGTCGCCGCCTCCGCCTGCACCCTGCGCCGTACGACGGTCGCCGGACGCGGCTCTCACCACCCGTACTTCTGCCGCGAGGGCTCGCACGACAACCTGATCGAGGACTTCACCGTCGAGGAGCGCACGGTCCCCGCGCCCGCCGGAACCCAGCTGCACGGCATCAACGTCGAGGGCCTGTCCTCGTACAACGTCTGGTCGCGCGGCGACATGCGGATGGGCACCTTCGACTCCCACCGCGGACTGCCCTTCGCGAACGTACGCACCGATATCACCGTGTACAACGACGGCCGGCACGGCGGCGACGCCTCCGCCGGGCCCCTGTTCGGCGCGCGCTTCACCCACTGGAACATCCGGGTCACCAACGGCCGGGCCGGCCTGATGAGGATCGACGGCCTCGCCCCCTACAGCGCCACCGTCGGCGTCAACGAGGTCACCGAGTTCGACCAGATCGACGTCCCCGACTTCACCGGGGACCTGCGTTCCCGACTGGAGCTGTACGGGACGACGGACGTCGTACGGCCGCGCAACCTGTACGAGGCCCAGCGGGACCACCTCTGATCACGGCGCTTCCCCCCGGGCTCACGACCGTGCGTACCGTCCCGGAGTCACGCCCACCAACCGCCGGAAATGGCGGGTGAGATGGGACTGGTCGTAGAAGCCGGTCGCGGCGGCCACCTCGCCGGGTGGCCGTCCGTCGAGGAGCAGGCGGCGGGCGCGGTCCACGCGGCGGGACATCAGGTACTGGTGCGGGGCGATGCCGAACGCGCCGCTGAACGCCCGGACCAGGTGCGCGGGATGGGCGTGCACGAGCCGTGCGGCCTCGTCGAGGGCGATCCCCTCGACGAGCCGTTCGTCGAGGAGCTCGCGCAGCCGGTGGGCGAGCGGCCGGTCGGCGCGCGAGGGCCACACGGCCGTCCGGGGGCGCAGCAGCCCGCGCAGCCGGTCCCCGATCAGCGTCAGTCTGCTGTCGGCCTCCAGCTCGTCCCCGGGGTGCGCGAGCGCCGTGTGCAGCTGACCGACCCGGCGCCGCAGCACCGGATCCGCCAGATCGGGCCCGTCCACGGCCGGCCCGATGAGGTCGTCGGCCAGCCGCGAACTGTCGAGGTAGAGGACCCGTTTGCGGAAGCCGTGCTCGGTGGCGGGCGCGCCGTTGTGCGGGATGTGCGGCGGCACCAGCGACACCGTGTCGTGCGGGGTGCCGTGCTGATGCCGGTCGAGGTCGTAGCGCACGGCGCCGTCGTCGACGATCAGCAGGGTCCAGGCCGCGTGCACGTGCATCGGGTACGCGTACTCGGTGTAGTGCGCGTGAAAAACCTCGACGACGCCCGGGACGCTCGGGCGCCACGCCGATATCTCGCGCTGGGGGGCCATGCGAAGAACGTACAAGACGAGGGCGTACGCGGGTCGGCAGTCTTTTTGCATGAGCAGCGAGAACGACATGAGCCTCCAGGACGACGCGCCCGTCCGTTTCGACACCAAGATCGCCGTCGTCCTGCGGGACGACCTGGAGCCCTGGCAGCGGCTCAATGTGACCGCCTTCCTCGTCAGCGGCCTGGGGACGGCGGTCCCCGAGGTGATCGGGGAGCCGTACGAGGATGCCGACGGGGTCTCCTGCCTTCCGATGTTCCGGCAGCCGGTGCTGGTCTTCGAGGCCTCGAAGGAGACGCTGACCGCCGCCCACGGCCGCGCACTGTCCCGCGCGCTGCCGCGAGCGGTCTTCACGTCGGACCTGTTCAGCACGGGCAACGACCGGGACAACCGCGCGGCCGTACGGGCCGTGCCGACCGGTGAACTGGACCTGGTCGGAATCGCGGTGTACGGGCCGCGGAACGCGGTGGACAAGGTGGTGAAGGGGGCACGGATGCATCCGTGAGATGCGGATGCGTCCCCGAGGGTCACCGCAGGCTGGGGTGACCCTCGGGCTGGGGTGACATCAGATCGGCGTGACCTGGGCCCGCGTGTCCCAGCCGGGCCTGCGTGATCTAGGCCGGGGTGGCTTCCGCGTGGGGCGCCGCGGCGGCCATCTCCGTCGCGGCGGGGCCGGCCTCGACCGCAGGGACAGGGCCCTGGGACGACTCCCGTACGGACTCCCGTACGGACTTCTGTGCCGACTTCCGTACGGACCTCTGTGTCGACTCCTCCGCCGGGAGCCGTCGCATGAGCAGCCCGTACCCGAGACCCGCCGCCGTGCCGACCACCGCGCACAGCCCCCAGAGCCAGACCGCGCCGAAGCGGTCGATGACGACGCCGGACATCACCGGGGCGATGAGCGCGGCGAGGGCCCAGGAGAGCGTGTACATGCCCTGGTAGCGACCGCGGCCGTGGACCGGGGAGAGGCGGACGACGAGACCGGTCTGCGTCGGGGCGTTGACGATCTCGGCGAGGGTCCACACGCAGACGGTGAGCGTGAAGACCCCGACCGACCCGGCGAAGACGGTGAGCCCGAACCCGTACCCGGCGAGCAACGACGAGAGCACCAGCAGCCGCTTGGGGTCCCGGTGCTCGATGAAACGGCCGACCGGGATCTGGAGCGCGACGATCATGACGCCGTTGACGGCCATGGCCATGCCGTAGTCCGCCGGGGTGAAACCGGCCCGGCCCATGGCCACCGGCAGTCCGACGGAGCCCTGCTGGAAGACGAGGGCGACGAGGAACGACAGCCCCACGACGCTCATGAACCGTCCGTCGCGCAGTACGGTCCCGAGTCCGACCGCGGGTTCCGTCTCCTTGGCGACCTGCACGGGCCTGGACTCCGGGAGCTTCGCGAAGACGACGAACGCGCAGACGAGGGTCATGCCGGCCTCGATGAGGAAGCCCGCGAGGTAGCTGAACTCGGCGATGAAGCCGGCGCCCATCGAGGAGACGGCGAAACCGAGGTTGATGGCCCAGTAGTTGAGCGAGAAGGCGCGGACGCGGTCCTCGGGCCGGACGATGTCGGCCATCATCGCCTGCACGGCGGGCCGGGAGGCGTTGCTGGCCATGCCGACCAGGAAGGCGACCGCGGCGATGGCCAACGGGTCGTGCATGAAGCCGAGCAGCGCGACCGAGCAGGCTGTCGACACCTGCGCGACGAGCAGGGTGGGCCGCCGGCCGAACCGGTCGGTCATCACTCCGGCGGCGAGCGAGGAGACCACGCCGCCGAGGCCGTGCAGGGACGCGACCAGACCGGCGTACGAGGCGGAGTAGCCGCGGTCGAGGGTCAGATACAGCGCCATGAAGGTGGCGACGAAGGCCCCGAGCCGGTTGATGAGTGTGCTGGTCCACAGCCACCAGAACTCGCGGGGGAGCCCTGAGACGGTCTCCCGGAGGGCACGTCTCATGACGGTGGCTGGCATGGATCCCCCACGGATGTAAGCGGCTCGGGCGGTGAGCACAACTTACGAGCGGGCTGCGTCGGAGGGCCACTCAATTAACAGATGCCGTCAACTGAAGGACGGTGAGGTGGGCGGGAGCGGCCGACCGGGGGTTGCCGTGTCCGACTGATGGCCGGGGGCGCGAGCGGTCGCGGGGTTCGATTACGCTCGGAACCATGGCCGACGCACCGTACAAGCTGATCCTCCTCCGCCACGGCGAGAGCGAATGGAACGCGAAGAACCTGTTCACCGGTTGGGTGGACGTCAACCTCAACGAGAAGGGCGAGAAGGAGGCAGTCCGCGGCGGTGAGCTGCTCAAGGACGCCGGCCTGCTGCCCGACGTGGTCCACACCTCGCTCCAGAAGCGCGCGATCCGCACCGCGCAGCTGGCCCTGGAGTCCGCGGACCGCCACTGGATCCCGGTCCACCGCAGCTGGCGCCTGAACGAGCGTCACTACGGAGCCCTCCAGGGCAAGGACAAGGCCCAGACGCTGGCCGAGTTCGGCGAGGAGCAGTTCATGCTCTGGCGCCGCTCGTACGACACCCCGCCGCCGGCGCTCGACCGCGACGCCGAGTACTCCCAGTTCGACGACGCCCGCTACGAGGCTCTGCCGCCGGAGCTGCGCCCCCAGACGGAGTGCCTCAAGGACGTCGTCGTCCGCATGCTTCCGTACTGGTTCGACGGCATCGTCCCGGACCTCCTGACCGGTCGCACGGTCCTGGTCGCGGCCCACGGCAACTCGCTGCGCGCCCTGGTCAAGCACCTCGACGGCATCTCCGACGCCGACATCGCGGGCCTGAACATCCCCACCGGCATCCCCCTCTCCTACGAGCTGGACGCCGACTTCAAGCCCCTGAACCCGGGCGGCACCTACCTCGACCCGGACGCGGCAGCGGCGGCGATCGAGGCGGTCAAGAACCAGGGCAAGAAGAAGTAACGCGGACCATAAATGGCCCCCTGCCTGCGGGTTTCTCGCAGCCAGGGGGTCATTTCTTGTACCGGGGCCGTCGCTGGGCCGTGAAAGAGAATTGGGCCGGCTGTCAAGCCTCCCCGTGAGCCTCTGGAGGTAGCGATGTGACCGGTATGCTGATGCCACCTCACCTGAACCTCCCTCGAACTCGGCGTGGCGCGCGAGTTCCAGGCTCCGGCCCGAAAAGCGGGTCGGTTGGAGGAAGAAGGGAGGTGGTAGAGGTGAGTCTTGAGAAGGACAGGCCTCGTAGGTGGACCGGCCCTGAGAAGTGGCAGGTCTGGCTTGCGGGCGTCGGCCTACTGGTGACCATCGCTACCGGCGTGATGCAGGTCGCTCGATGAGCGAGTCACGCGCGAGGACGGTCGCGACCGGGCGCTGTATGTGCAGCGAGCCCGGTCTGCCTGTACGCGACCGGGCTCGTTGACTGCGAGAGGGCCTGGGTCTGGTTGCCGCCGGATCCAGGTCCTCGGTCGTTCTAGAGTCTTCTAGAACGAGCTCAAGTTATCTAGAGCTAACTAGAGCCAACTAGAGATAACTAGACTCTGCTTCTCAATCTCTCATGCGTTGCTAACTCAATCAACTTCGTCAGCCTGTGAGAGAACCCGGATCCTTTGCTCTTGCCCGCGAACGTGTCCAGCGAAGTGTTCGTGGAGCCAACCGAAGCAGTCGTATCCGAGATCGTCTGATGTGTTCTGATCACCGGTGAGTGAACACGGAGGCCAGGGCCTTGCGCGTCCGCTCCTGGCTCGACGGCATGAGGTGCGCGTACACGCGGAGCGTCAGACCCGGGTCCGAGTGGCCCAGGTACTCGGCGAGGGCCTTGATGTTCTCCCCGGCGTCCAGGAGCACCGAGGCGTAGAAGTGCCGGAGCGCGTGCATGCCGTTCTCGCGGGACTCGGCGTACGGCTGTCCGCGCTCGGGGATCGGGATCACCCCGGCGCCGGCCAGCGCCCGCTTCCATGCCTCCTCGTTGAGCGACGTACGCCAGACATGGCCCCCGCGCGGTCCGGTGAAGATCAGTCGCTTGGTCACCGGGGGACCGTCCGCGACCTTCCACGGCAACGTGATCTCGACCGGCGGGAACTCCTTCATGTGTGCCCGGAGGGCGTCAGCGACCGGCCCGGGGAGCGGGACGTCCCGGAGCTTGCCGCCCTTCGGCGGGGCGAACACGGCCTTGCTACGGCTCAGCTTCAGTTGCTGGACCACGTGCAGCGTGTCCGACTCGAAGTCGATCGCGTCGACGGCGACGCCGAGAATCTCGCCCTGCCGAAGCCCGCAGCCACCGCCCAGATCGACCATCGCTCGGAAGCGCTCAGGCATGGCAGCGCGAACAGCGAAGACCCGTTCCGGCGTCCACGGCTTGACGCGCTTGGTGTCGACAACCGGCGGCCGGACCGAGCGAGCCGCACACGGATTGCGGGGGAGATGCCCGTCATCCACGGCAGCGCTCAACGCAGCGCGCACGTTGGAGTAGATCGTCCGGGCGTACGAGCCCCGGACGCCGTTCTTCTGAAGCTGTCGCACCCAGTCGCGGATGTGGGCGGGTTGGAAGGACCCGAGGGGGCGCGTACCCAGGTACGGGAATGCGTGCAGTCGAAGCTGCGACTCCATCGAGGCCTGCGTGTTCGGGTCAGCGCCCTGGGCCTCCACCCAACGCTCGGCGTACTGCTGGAAGGTGATCCGGGCCGCGCGAGGGTCGATGTACTGCCCGCGCGCCATGTCCGCCTCGATGTGGGCGAGCCACTGATCGGCAAGCCGCTTCTGCCGGTCGGGAAAGCTCTTGGCCTTCTCCGTACCGTCCGGGCCGATGTAGCGCGCCCGGTAGCGAAGCCCGGAGCCGTAACGATCGCTCTTGACCTTGCGGACCTTGCCGTCCGCACCCGTCTCACTCTTGTACCAGCGGTCTTGGATGTGTCCGGCCATCAGGCAACAGCCCCTTCCATCAGGGACTCGACCCAGGCCCGGACGTCGACGGGGTCATAGCGCAGGTGCCGGCCGACCCGGAAGCCGCGAGGACCGGTGCGCTTCCGGCGCCATTGGTAGACCGTCTCGATCGGCACGCCCAGAAGTTCGGCGACGTCCAGCGGAGTGAGGTACCGCGCTGGAAGGGGGCGCGGCTCGTCGGGAACCCGCGCCACGGTAAGGCGCCGCTCAGCCATGGGTGGGTTCTCCTTCTGTTCCGGGGGCGGGGTCGAGGGATGCGGCGAGCCAGGCTTCGGCTGAGGACAGGCCGGTTCCGGCGAAGACCCAGTGCGAGACGACGAGGGTCGTCGTGTCGGTGTCGCCCACGGTGGCTGCTGCGGCTTGTGCGCGGCGCCATTCGGCGCGGGCGGTGCGGAGCGCGCCGAGGGTGGTGGAGTAGCGGCGGGACTTGGTGGAGAAGTGGCCGCGGAAGCCGAGCATGTGGGCCCAGGCCCGGAGGCGGAGGTCTTCCAACTCCTTGCGCATGCCGAGCGTCCAGGCCGTTCGGATCAGTCGGCGGGCGTGGTCGCTGATGTCGAGCTGGGCCAGTTCGGCGAGGAACTTCAGCGGGCGGTCGAGAGCCCCCGTCGCGGTCTCGGCGCCTTTGGTCGCGTACTTGGCGATGTAGGAGGCGACAGCCCGCTCGGTCAGTTCCTGGCCATCGTCGAAGTCGGCGGAGCGGATCGTGCGGACGTCGAGCTGACGGCCGAAGGCGAAGGTGTGCGCGCGTCCGTCGATGACTGGACCGTCCACGCGGACGTGAGTGGCAGCGGCAGCGATGGCGTCGGTGAGCAGTTCGGCGGTGGCCCAGGCCGGAGGCGGAGTGTCGCCGCCCTCGGGGCCGTCGATGCGGATGACGGCGTGGAAGTGGACGGCTCCGCGCTTCTGGTACTCGGCGACCTTGGCGAAGGAGACGCGGGCGTACTGGCGGAACGCGCGCTGTGAGAGTCCGGCGCGCTTGGCGACCTCGCGGCGCAGGTAGGTGGAGAAGCGCCGCCAGAGGGGACCGGCGTGGGCGTTCCAGAGGACTGCGGCTTCGTAGTCGTAGGTGTCCGGGTCGAGCGGGGTGCCGAGTGCGGCGTCGTCCTGGTCGTGGTGGACGCCGCAGCGGCAACGGCGGACCGAACCGGCCGGACCGGTGGGGCGGTTGTGGACGGGGCCAAAGCTCGGGGCGGTGAAGGTTGCGAAGACCCGGGGGTGCGCGGCGACGCGTTCCGGGACGCCCTTGCCGCCGCGCAGGCCGCTGGTGATCAGGTGGAAGGTGTCGCGGCGGTAGACCTCGGCGCAGGCTTCGCAACGGGTCGCACGGCGGTTGTTGCAGCGGACCAGGAGGTGCCCGGCCGGGAGGTCGGTGGAGTCGAGGCGGTGGAGGACGTTGCCGATCTCGCCGGTGCGGGTGTTCACGTCGTACTCGGTGCGGTGGCCGTCGAGGCGGATCGGGTGGGTGCAGCCGCCGAGACCGGAGAGCTGCCGCAGCAGTTCGGGCATGGTGCCGAGCGAGGCCAGTTCGGCGAGTTGAGGAAGCGGGGGCGGAGTGGAGCGGGTGATGATGACTTTCTCCTTCTGGCTTCGGCTAGGAGGGGTAGGGCCCCCGGGGCGGCGGATGCTTGGCGGTATCGAGGCCGTCCCGGGGATCTGTTGTTCAGCGGCTTTCAGCGGCGGTGCTGGTCGCGGAGCATCGAGCGCAGGACCACGGCGGCGATGGCCACGGAGATGGCCGTGACGGCGACGGCGGCCAGGAGCGCGGTGAGGACGACTCCGCCGGCGAGAACGGCCGCGACCGCTCCGGTGCTGATGGAGATCTGCGGGACCGCACGTCGTGCGGGTGCCGGATCGACCGGGGCGTGGCTGTACGCGGGCGGCGGGATCGGGTTGTCGGGGTACTTGGGCAGGAACACGGCGAACCTCTCCTTGCCTACTCGTCTAGTTGTGTGAGCCGTTTATGACGTCCACGCCGGAGCGCGTGCCGGAGTCGATGGCCGGGGCCATGAAGGTGCGCGAGAGCAGGAAGCCGAACAGGGCGATCACGACCACGATCCAGGTGCGCACACCGAGGAACTTGATCGCTCCCCAGGCGATGAGCCCGAGGACGAAGACGAGCGGCAGGCTGACGGTCACGGGGATCAGGTCCTTTCAGCGGACGGGGCAGCGATGGGTACGGGCGGCGAGCTCGGCGGCGGCGCGGCTGTCGTAGTCGGCCGAGAAGCCGCAGCGCGGAGCGGTGCAGGCGGCGGTGTGCTTCTCGCGGCCACGACCGTCGTACGACGTGCCGACCTGGACGGGGCCGATGCGGGTGACGGAGCGGAAGCGGCGGTTGGCGGTCACGGATGATCTCCTTTCGTTGTTCGTTCGTCTGACGTGCGCGAGGTGGTGTAGACAGGTGGCATGTCACGCACAACACGAGGTCAGATCGCCCTCACCGCGAGCGCATTGATACTTGGCCTCGCATGCGTGGCGGGTCACTGGTGGTTGGGCGAATCCTGGGCCACCGTGATCACCCTGGCCTGTCTCATAGCGCTGTTCGATCTGGCTGCGGTGGGAGTTCAGCGGCTGCGGCGGAAGCGATAGCGCCTGCCGCCGAAATCCGCCTTCAGAGGTGAGCGGCGATGGCTTCCGCCATGGGCTCCGGGACGCCGAGACGAGCACGCAGGGCCGGGACATCGATGGGCGTACCGGTACGAGTGCGGTGCTCAGCGGCGACTTTGCGGGCGTGGTCGATGAGGGCGGCCGGGACCGGTACGGCGGAGGGCTTTCGTGTCGGTTCGATGACTGGTTGAGGGGCCGATTCGGGTGAGGCTTCGGGACCGTTCCCCTCGTTCTTGACGGCCTCGACGTCGGTCTCGGCTGTCGGTGCCGAGTGGGCAAGCAGTGTGCCGCCGAGGAAGGCGACCGCGGGCCAGCCCGCGACGAGGATGCGAAGCCAGGCCGGGACATGGTTGAGGTCGAGGAGCCCGGCGGTGGCGACGTTCGCGCCGAGGGATGCGACGAGCGCGATGACGAACCAGCACCACCCGGCAGCTTTCGCGTCACCGGTCCGCAGCCGTCGCCAGGCCGCGACAAGCAACAGGTCGACCGAGACGGGATACGCCCACGCCTTCCACCCGTCCTGACCGGCCGCCGAGGCGACGTCGTGCAGGTGGGCGAACGACAGCGCGGCGGCGATGACCGCTTGGACGAGCACCGCGTCGATACGGACCAGTTGGGCGCGCATGCTGCGGCTCCTTCCGGATTCAGGCATGGCAGGGGTAGGGACGTGGCGTGAGACGGTCACGCCGGCCGAGGGGGAGCGGGAAAGCTCAGTCGGTCACAGGGCGAGGCTGGACAGCCGGGGCCGGAGACTCGACGGGGCGTACGGGAACGTCGGGCCGGAAGGACTTGAGCGCGGGCAGGTCGGGCACCAGGCGCGCCGACTCGCGGCAGACCTCGGCAGCGTCGCCGAGCGAGAGGTATGGCGTGCGGATGCGGGACCAGCCGCCGGACGAGTCGCCCGCGACGGCGAGGCCGGGGCTCTCGGGCGCGATGGCGCATGCGGCGGAGACCGCTTCGGGGGCGATGTCGCCGAGGGCCATTTTGGCGGAGGCTTCGTCGTTGACGCGGTGGCAGACACGGCCGGTCAACTGGGCTCGGAGCATGGTTGCCCCCTTGCCGAGCTCGGAGCCGAAGCGCTGCCCGCAGACCTCCAGGTAGATACCGGCGGCGCGGCCGAGCTGGGCGAGCCGGATGAGCTGGGTGACCATCTCGTCGCGCCGTTCCTCGTCCTTGCGGGTGGCAACGAGGAAGAGTTCGGCCACCTCGTCGACGAACAGCACGATGGGGACGGGGCGTTCGTCCTCGGGGAGCCCCCAGACGTCCGAGGTGATCTCCTCGTCGGGCGTGCCCGGGGCGAGTCCTTGACGGGCCTTGATCAGTTCGTACCGGTCCTCCATCTCTTGGATGAGCACGGGCAGCAGTCCGGCCGCCTGCTCGGGGTCGGTGGCGAGCGCGGAGAGTCTTGCCGCGAAGGGGGACAGTTCCACGCCGCGCTTGCAGTCGATGCCGACGAGGGCGACGGGTTGTGTGGCGAGACCGGCCACCAGGTGGCGCAGGTACATGGACTTGCCGGAGAGCGTTGCTCCGAGGGTGAGTTGGTGAGGGACGGTGCGGTAGTCGCGTATGAACGGGGTGGCATCTTCCCGCAGAGCGACAGGCACTTTGAGAAGCCCGGACACGAGCTTGCGAGGCATCCGCACGTGCCGCAGGACGTCGAAGCCGACGAGCCGCAGTTCGACCACGCCAGGCTTGACGGTCGTGACGTACACGGCGTGAACTCCCCAGGCGTGCCGCAGCCGTTCGGCCGAGGCGGCGACGTCCGCCGGCTCCTGACCGGGAGCTAGCCGCAAGCGAAGGCGTAACCCGGTCGAGGTGGGGCGGATGACGCCCCGGCGGGGCGGTACGGGCCGGACCTCACGTCGCGTGGTGGCCTTGACCGCCAGGACCCGCAACCGGGACGGCGCCACGGTCAGGCCGCATGCCTCCATCACCGAGCTGTACGAGCCGAGCAGCCGTGCCGTGGATATCGGCAGGCCGACCGTGGACCAGTAGACGCCCGGGTGCTTGGCCCGGGTGTAGGCAGCCCCGCCGCCGAGTGCGACGACAGGACCACCCACCTCCAGAAGCGTTGTCAGGCCGGTCATCAGGCCGAGGCCCCCACTGCGGCCGGGAACATGGCCGGGGTGACGGCGGCGGAGCGGTAGGCGATGCCGTGCCGCTGCTGCCCGTTGAACACGCTCTCCCACGGCCGGGCCACGAGGCCGGGCAGCGAGACCGGCGCCCCGAGCGCGAGCCCTTCGGACACACCGCTCTCCGGAACCGTGACCTTGATCAGGGACGACTCCCCTTCCTCGATGTAGACGACGCCGATCGTCATCAGGGCCTCGCCGCTGACGGCGTCCTTCGCGATCTCGCCGGTCTGACGGTCACGGACCTTGGGCTCGGGCGCCTCGGTGAGCAGGATCGTCGCGGCCGAGGTCTCCACACGGATGGTGCGCAAGGTTTCTTCCTATCTACTCGTCTAGACAAGATGCAGTCTTCGAACCCGATGACTTCGGGAACGCCAACCACAGTGCCACACAACTTGCCCACTCGTCTATACGAGTAGGGCTGTTGGGGTGTACGAGTCCGAAAAGTGGCCTCGCGCACCGCCGATCAGGTCGCCGGAAGCTGGTAGCTGAGGACGTACGCGTCCGCCGCCATCACCGTGTCGCAGACCTCGACGGCCCGCCCCTCGGTGTCGTAGGCGGTACGGACGAGGTGGATCACTGGCACACCGGACGCCAGTCGGAGCGTCTTGACCTCGGTCGGCGAGGGCATCCGGGCACGGATCTCCTCCTCGAAGTGGTCGAGGTGATGGCCCAACTCCTCAAGGCGGGCGTAGATGCCGCCGGGGCCGGGGTTGGGTTCGGCGATCTGCGTACCGCGCGCGATGTCGAGCGGGAGATATGAGGTGGCGAACTCGACCGGGCGACCGTCGAGCAGGTACCGGCGACGCCGGGCAAGTACTCGCCGTACGGACCCGAGCCGGGTGGAGATGTCCTGACTGGCCTTCTCCTCCTTGACCTCAAGACTGTCGACCTGGGGGTGACTGCCCGCGGCGTCCGCTTCGACGATGAACGCGGATTTCCCCTGCTCGCGGTGACGCCGGGCGAACCGGTCGGAGGCCAGCCGGCGGACGGGCGGTCGCGGCCGGACGAAGACACCCTTGCCGTGTTCAGCGGCGACCAGGCCCTCACCCTGGAGGATGGAGAAGGAGTTGCGGACGGTCATCCGGGAGACGCCGTAGTGCTCGACGAGTTCGGCTTCCGAGGGGAGCTTTTCACCCTCCTTGAATCGCCCACGGTCGATGGCCTCGCGCAGCTGGTCAGCGATCTGCCGGAACACCGCACGATCGCTCGTGGGGTCCAGATCGCCGAGCAGGGACGGAAGTGAGGTCACGAGTACTCCTTTAGGTATCTAGACGAGTGGGCGAGTGTTGTTGCTACGGTGGAGAGCCTAGCCATCTGAGAGGGCCGAGGAACGTGACCGCTGACCGTCCGCACTCCGTGAGCGTTGCCGGAGTCATCGTCGACGACCAGGGCCGGGCCCTCTTGATCCAGCGACGCGACAACGGCCGATGGGAACCTCCGGGCGGCGTTGTCGAGCGGGAGGAAACCCTCCCCGAGGCACTTCAGCGTGAAGTCCTCGAAGAAACCGGCATCAAGATCGCGCTTCCGGCGACCCTCACCGGCGTCTACAAGAACATGACGGGCCTGATCGTCTCCCTGGTCTTCCGCTGCGAAGCCGCCGACGGCTCGCCCACCACCGGGGACGAGACTCGCGCACTGCGCTGGGTCACCCGCGAAGAAGTCACCGACCTCGCCGACGAGGCATACGCGATCCGCGTCTTGGACGCTCTCGACGCGGCATCCCCGCCGGCCATCCGCGCCCACGACGGCGTGAAACTCGTCTAGCCCGAACCCGCTGCACATGGCGGCCTACCAGCACGAAGGAGCTTGTATGCACGAGTATACGAGCACTGCGCGGGTCTGGGGACTCACTTGCCCAGGATTTCCAGAAGAGGTGAGCAGGGCCCGCCGTTGGACCCGCGACATCCTGCGCAACTCGCCCTTAGCCGAGGACGCAGCCCTGATCGTGAGCGAGCTGAGCGCGAACGCGATCCTCCACACGGCCAGCGGGCAGGAGTCGGGCAGCTTCCACCTGGCACTTGCGGTGTCCTCGCAGGTGGTCGCGCTGTCGGTCACCGACAACGGAGGCCCCGGCGCTCCGAAGGTCGAGCACCAGGACCAAGAGGCCGAGCAGGGTCGGGGCCTGGCCATGGTGGGCGCCATCGCTCACCGACTGGTGGTCCACGACAGCGCCGACGGCCGCACCATCACCGCGGAGCTCTACGCGGGCGCACACCCAGGAGGCCACCCGTGCTGACCCCCGACATCCGGCGCGGCTACTGGTGCGAGTGCTGGACCGAAGACGTCACCGGCCGACAGGAACCGGCATTCGTCGCATCCTTCGACGCCGACACCCCACCCCAAGCCGACGGATGGGTAGAGATCATTCTCCGCGCGATCACGCCCATGCTGGATGCCGACGCCCGCGATCAGGCGTGGGACTGGCTCTACGACGAGCGCATCGACACCAGACGAGCCCTCATCAACGGCGAACCCTGCACCATGACGGTCACCCAGGCCGACATCCGCGTCGCATGGACCATCCGCCCAGTCCTCTTCTTGCCGCTCGCACACCGCCAAGCAATTCAACTCCCAGCCTGCGTAGACGACTTCAAGCCCCACAGGCCCTACTGAGTTACAACCTTCTCTACTGGTTCAAGTGCCCGCGCGAGCGCGGGCTGGCCCCTGGGGCCCGACCCCTCTGCGCCTTCGGCGCCGGGGTCGGCCCCTGGGGCCGCAGCGAACTACGGCCCATGAGTCGAGACCGCTCAAAGAGCGCCGCGGGGCCGGTCGGCTCCGAGACTTTAGGCAGCCACCATGGGGCGAGCCTCGAAGATCATGGCCCCAACGTCGTGCTTTAACGGGCAGGTCCACAGACTGCCCGACTCGCCGGAAGCTTAAGGGGCCATGATCACTCGCCCCATGGCAGCTCCCGCCCAAAGTCTCGGAGCCGACCTCTCGCTGTCGTCGACCGCAGGCCGGCGACCCTGTCACGTCCATCCGCATGGCTAGCGGGTCAGGAGACCAACAGCAACCGCAATCGTTCCACCCAGAACAGACACAATGCCCTGCACCATCCCGGACCTGTACGAGTACCGCCCATCCTCCTGCACCAATTTCCACCCTCGCCGACGGCCGAGCGTGGCCCATCCCATGATGACCAACCCCATAACCAGGAAGAAGATCCCGATATGTACCGGATCATCGTCGGCCGAGTTGGCAGCCTCCATGTACGTCACATCGGGGATGCTACGCACGATGCCAAACCTGGTCAGGCAGGCCCCGATCATCTCGGGCCGTCGGATGCAGCGCGACGCTCAACGACAACCGCAGGGCAGGCGCTCGACACCTCCTCAGCTACTCATCGACACGAGTGCCGTGCCCCATCCGTGCCCGATCGAGCGGTAAACCACGGTGAACCGCAGCGCCTGACGGGCACCAGGCAAAGTGAAGGCCCCTGACCGATGCACCTGGTCAGGGGCCTTCATCTGCGGTGGGTGTGGGATTTGAACCCACGGTGACTCGCGCCACGACGGTTTTCAAGACCGTTCACGGGCCCCCAGAGACTCCGACACTGGCGAGGTATTCTCCCCGCGGAGGGGTGCCATGACTGCGTTGATCATGCTGGCCTGCGGATGCGTGATGGTGTTTCTGGGGGCGTTGACCTTGAACGGTCGGCTGGGAGCGCATCACAGCGATCCCCGGAAGGCTGGTTGGGGCCGCATCCTGATGGGTTCCGCACCTGTCCTGGACGGACTGCCGAGACTGGTCGGATGGTCCTATGCGGTGGGCTCGGACCTCGCGGGCGTAGCCATGATTCTCATCGTGCTCGGCGGTGTGCTTCAGTTCCTCGGCGAACCCACGCTATGGGGAACCCGAATCCTGACATCACTGGCTGACACCAACAAGCCTGAACCGCACCGGGCAACAGCGAACGTCAGCGGTGTGCCGGCCGAGGAAGAGCAAGGCCCGACCTTTGGCGATGATGACCCACGACCGACCTGATAAAGATGAGGGCAGACCTTCAAGTCTGCGGTTGGCACGGGTGCTGTTCCGATCTGTGGACGGCACCCGGTGGCTTGGCCCGGTCGTTTGAGACTCCAGTCCAAAGCCGCTCACACCCGCGTGGGTACACTCCCGTCCGCTTGGGTCACCAGGCTCTCACGATGGGGGATCGACATATGCACTCGGTCATCGACGCGCTGTTTCGTGGGGCGAAGCGTCTTTTCGGACCGGTGTGGGGGATCCGGATTGTCAACCTGGTGCTGTTCATCTACTTCAGCGTGGCGACGATCACCGACGAAGGCTGGAAGCGTGTCTTCGCGATCTGTGGGGCGATCTTCATCCTGGTCGAAACGGCACTCATCGAGTGGGAGCGCATACATCCACGGCCGAAGAAGCGGCGGCGGGCCGTCTCCAGTCCGTCTGAGGTGGAACAGCTTTGACAGACGATGAGTTGCCCAGCGGATCAGAGCGGGCCAGAAGCGAGCTGTACAGCAGCGCTGTACCGCAACCCCAGCGACTGCTCCTGTCCCTTGCCGTCCCTCCGGGGCCTCGAAGCGACTGGAATGACCGGCGCTGACCGAACTGGCTAGAGCTACGGATCAGAAGGTTTCTGACATCTAAGGCTGACATCAACGACGCCGGACAAGGGCGTACAGCAGCGACGTTGTCGCAGCCGTCCCGCCATTCACCGAGAGCAGCGGTAGCGGGCTCAGATCGAACTCCTAATGCGGGTGTGGCAGGAGAACAGATTGTTGCTGAGGTCAGCTCTGAGTCAGTCGCGCGGCACGAGCCAAGGTCTCTACGAAGTGGAGATCTCGTGCGGCGGAGAACGTGGTCAGCATCAGGCGGTACGTCACCACGTCTGAGGTTTTCAGAGTCAGTTCCTTACCGTCCAGCTCTGCACTGACGAGCTGGACCAACGGGATACGCACGTCGTCGAGGGCCCGCCGGTGGACGACGACGCCGCGTAGGTCTGCCGCAATCCAGCCGTCAATCGTCTTTCGGCGTGGTGCGATGAGCGGACCAAGGGGCGCGCTCACTGTAGGAGCCGCTGGGATTTCTGGAACAGAGCGGGCCGGCTTGGGCTTTGTGGTGCTAGAGCCCGCGCGAGAGGTGGAGGTGGAGTAGGACGCTCCAGGGGCAAGGCGCACTGTCGTGGTCCGGCGCCCGCGACTGTTCATGGTGACCCGCCCGGCTTTGCCTCCGATACTCAGGCTGCTCGACTTGCTGCCGAGTCGAACGCGCACGCCTGGCGCGATCTTGAACGACTTGTTGATGCGCAGTCCCATACATCCCCCAAGGCATTGGAGTAGCAGGCTAGCTCGGATGCCACCAGCTTTGGGCTGATCTGCCAGAGATCGGTGGGGTCTGCTGCGTGGTCGGGTGGGGCACCCACCGTCGTGGCTGACTGTCGTCGGCTGAGGTTCAGACGGGGCGTGTCGAAAGTCCCGGCCGTCAGCCGAACGCGCCATGGCTGGGCCGTCCCTGGGCCGTCCGAGGTTGCTCAACAGCGGCCAATGACGACCACCAGGCGCACGAGCCCACCGTCCCTGAGCTGGGAAGCAGCAGGTCGCCAAGATCCCCGGCAAGACCCAGGGCAAGAAGAAGTAACCTTCGCGATCGAGCCCCCGGCCTGCGCTTATGGCGTAGGTCGGGGGCTTTCGTTTGTTCTGGGTCCGGTGTGGGCTCTCTGCGCGGAGACGTCAGGTCGCGGGCGAGGCCGGGGGGCCCGGGGTGGGAGGCGTCCACGAGGGAGCGGTTCTGGGAGGTGGCAGGGCGATCCAGTCGGTGCCGCGGTGCGTCTGCCACCACTCGCCGATGATGTGGAACTTCTCCTCGAAGCGGCGGTCCCGTTGGAGGAATGCGGTGAACGGTGCCCGGAGTCGGGTGCGGCGGCCGTCGGCTTCGTACAGCACGATGATCCGGCCGCCCGTGGCCCGCTCGACGCAGACATTCTGCACGGACGCCCATGGGATGGTGCGGCGGCGGAGGTTGTGCACTCGGGCGGCCGACGGGGTCAACGTGATCCCGAAGGGGGAAACCGTCACCACCACGAAGAACACGATCCACAGGGCGAGGAATCGTGTATCGGACCATATCGGCCGGCCGACACCGGTGACCGCCCAGAGGATGGTGTCGAGCCCCAGGCACACGGTCATCGGGAGCAAGGGCAGCACACGTTGCCAGATGCTGAGCCGGAAGCGGATCTCCTCCGGGGCCGGGGCCCCGCTCACCTGGGATTCCGTCATGTCCGTCCCGCCTCCCCCGGCCGTACGCGGCCGGTCTGCGCATGATTGCCCGCGCAGCATGGCAGACGGTCGCGGCATGGCCAGAGGTACCCCGGCGGACGCTGTCTTCCGAGAGGGGGATTTGGTGCGGGGCTACCGGGTTCTCGCTCTGTTGCCTACGGCGGTGTGGAGCCAGTTGGCCAGTGTGGAGAAGTCGTCCTCGGTCAGGCCCTCGGACGGGGCGACGCGGTGAAGCAGGGAGGGGGCCTTGTACTGCGCGGCCACCCAGAGCCGATCCACCGGGCCGATCTCGTCGTCAACCCAGATGAACGGGCGGCCGTCGGCCCACTCCACGACGGTGCGGGTCTTCCAGTGCAGGCCGCGCGGACCCTCGTCGGTGGAGACCTCGGGCCACTCCACCACAGGCAGCCGGGGCAGCCCGATCCGTGGGCCGACGGACTCGTTCGCCTCGTCCATCCACGTCGTGGCCCACACCAGGTCGCATCCCAGCGCCATCAGACGTGGGCCCACTGCCGGATCGAGCCGCCCGAGCAGGGGATTTCCCTCAGCAGGGAGCGCTTCGGAGGCAGAGTCGGTGTCGGAGTCGGGAGTCTGGTGGTGCGCGGGCGACCGGCCGAACGGGATGAGGGGGCCGTCGACGTCGAGGAAGAGGACCGGGCGCCCCACCGTGTGTTCCATCGTCTCTGTCCCTATCCCTGTCCTCGTTCCCACGGCGTGGGAAGAATACGAGCCCGCAGTCGTCGTGTCGCCTCGATTCCGGCGCCGGAACACGGTGGTCGGTGGGCACCCTGGAGACGGCGGGGATGGCGATCCACCGCCATCCCCCCGTTCAGGCACGTCGGCGTCTTGCCTGCGGCGACCACCAGGGTCAGCCGTTGTGGGCCATGAGTCAGTCGGTCAGACGCAAGGCGGTTCGGGCGTCCGGGCCGTGCCAGCCTGATGCGGTCCGCCATACGACGTGCACGTCGAAGGCCTCCCGGATCGCGTCGGGAGCCCAGTCCTCGGTAGGCGGCTCGGACAGGACCAGGTACCGGGTGTCCGCGGAGCGGGCTTCCACCCGGTCGAGTTCCATGAGCCGGACGGCTCCCGCACGCAGGTGCGTGAAGCCGGAACGGTCGGCGCCGAGCACCTCGTAGCGGAAGAAGCCGTCCGGGCCCTCCAGGATCACGTCAGAGACGCGGGAGTCCGAAGGGCGTAGTCCCGCTCGCAGGAGCGCGGCCCTCAGTTCGAAGCGCACGGCCTCGTGCGTGTTGCAGTCCCGGTCGCTCTGCGCCTCGATGTCCAGATGCCGCGCGAGTGCCTCGCTCCACACCGGCCGTCCCTCGGACAAGGCGGGGTCGGTGTCGGTGGCCATGGGAGCGGCAGTGTTCATGGGGTCCGTGTCCTTCTGCTCGTGTGGCCGGCGCGACTCGGTCGGGGGAGCCGTGATCGCCTCGGGTAGTGCGCTGTTCACAGCCGCTTCCGCTTCCGCTTCCGCTTCGGATTGGGCTTCCGCTTCGGCTTCGCGTGCGGTGTCGGGCTCGGGTACGGGCTTCCGTGCGGGCTGCTCGGGTACGGGCTTCCGTACGGGTTCCAGGCTCGGCTCCGGGGTCGGTTCGGTGTTGATCCGGTGGTGCAGTTCGAACCGAGCCTGGTCGAGGGCGTCGGCCCAGTGGCGGAACGCCGGATCGTCCGCCAGGGTGGCTCGCAGGCCGGGAGCGTCCGACACGACCGCCTGTCGTGTGCGCTGGGCGAGGTCCGCCAGATCGCTCAGACGGTCGCGGTCGGCGGAACCCAGCAGGCGCCAGACGCTCAGCCAGTCGACCCGGTCGCGTCGCAGGCAACGGCCGGCCATGCCCTTCAGCTCGGACAGAAGCGCCGTCGTTTCCGGTGGAGCCGCGCCGTCGCCGTGGGCGATGTCCCGCAGGACGCCGAGCGCGGCCTCGTAACGGGGCGCCATCCGGGCGGAGATGGGTCTGCGGCCGAAGTCGCCGGCCGAGACCAGGCTCAGCCGGCCTTCGTTCCGGGTCACCCAGCCGTCCATCCGGGAGCCCGTGGCCGGGGTGGGTTCGCCGTGGCGCGGAACGAGGAGAACCGTCCGCTCCGTGACAGGGGCGAGGACCTTCACCTTCCAGTGGGATCCGGGGCCGGGGCCGAGCACACGCACCTCGACGGACGTGCCGACCGGCAGTTCAACGGCCGGGGCGTCAGCGAGAGTTGGGTCATCGGGAGTTGAGCCGTCGAGAGTCGAGTCATCGGGGCCCGGAGTTTCCCTCGGTCGTGCCGCGATGGGCATCAAGTGCGGGAAGACAGGCGGGACTTCACCGTCCGTGTCGTCGACCGGAGTGCCGAGTTCGAGCGGCAGCGGTGTCGTGTGGAGGACCGTCAGTGTCTGAGTGCTGCGGGTCAGGGCGACGTACAGCTGGCGCAGTCCCGCGGGGCCCCGGTTGGCGATGGTCGTCGGCTCCAGGACCAGGACGTGGTCGAACTCCATGCCCTTGGCCTGGGCGGCGGGGAGTACGGACACGGTGCGGAGTGTGTCGTCGGTCATGCCGTCCAGGAGGTCGACGCGTCGGCGGACCTCCTCCAGCCAGTCGGAGTCGTCGGGAACGATGACGGCGACCGACCTGGGGGACCGTCCGTCATCGGTGCCCACGAGCCGTGCCGTACGGGTCGCCGCGTCGTCCAGCAGTTCCCAGGGAGTCGTGGAGACGAGCCGCACCGCTTCGTCGCCGGCCCGCCGCACGGCCGTCGGGTACGGCAGGGAGGGCGCGACGGCCCGGGCCAGCGGCGCCACGAACTCCATGATCTCCGCGGGCACGCGGTAGCTGGTGTTCAACTCGGCCACGCGCCAGTCCCCTTGGGCGGACAGAATTCCGCCCAACTGGTCCCAGGCGGTGTAGGAATGCGGTCCGGTGGCCTGGGCCAGATCGCCGAGCACGGTCATCGAGCCGGTCGGGCACCGTCTGCGCAGGGACCTCGCCTGCATCGGGGTGAGGTCCTGCGCCTCGTCGACCACGATGTGCCGGTACCTCTGCGGACTCTCGCCCGCGATGAGGAAGCGCAGCTCCTCAAGACACACCAAGTCGTCGATGGTCCAGGGTTCTTCGGCGGCGCTCTCGGCCTTCGGCCGCTGAAGAAGCGCCTGTTCACCGGCGTCGAGGATCCCGGAGGCGCATTCGCCCAGCCTGGTGGGCGAGTTGAGCAGACCGCGCAGTGCTTCCTCGGGGCTCAGCGCGGGCCAGACCCGGTCGACGAGGTTCGTCACCTGCCGGTTGCGCTCCAGATCGCGGCGCACTGTCACGTCCCTGCTGCGGCGCGGGGCGATCCGGACGAGTTCTCCCAGCAGCCGGTCCACCAGCAGCGTACGGAACCGGTCCCTGCGCGCCCGGTAACCCTCGGGTCCCTCCCGGGCGTCCTGGAGGAGGCCGAGCACCTCCGAGCGCGGCAGCCGCAGGGAAGTGCCGCCCACGACAACGACGAAAGCCGGTTCGTCCTGGGCGTGGGAAGCGGCGGAGACGACGGTGTCGAGGGCTTCGGGCCGGCACTCGCTCTCCACCCGCCCGCGCAGTACGGCCGCCATCCGTTCGTCGGACTTCACCAGCCGCGCGGCGGTCGAGTCCGTGCCCTGGATCGCCCCTTCCCAGAGGCGGGCCAGTTGTACGGCGGTGACGTTGCGGGTGCCGAGCGTCGGCAGTACGCGCCCCACGTACTCCAGGAAGTTCTGGTGCGGTCCCACGACCAGGATGTCCTGTGCGCGGAAGTGGTCGTTGTTGACGAGCCAGGTCACGCGGTGCAGACCGACCGCGGACTTTCCGGTGCCGGGGCCGCCCTGGATGACGAGGATGTCCGCGGGTGAACCGGTGACCAGTGCCATCTGGTCACGTCTGATCGTCTCGACGATGTCGCGCATCCGGCCGCTGCGGGACCGGCGCAGTTCCCGCAGCAGGAACTCGTCGACAGGCTGCGGCTTTTGACGCCTTCTGCCGACGACACGCCGTGGCGACCGTACGACGGGGTCCGTCCGTCCGCCGTCGCTTTCGGCGGGCGGGGCGGTGGCGCTTTCCCGCTTCTCGGGGGCTTCCTCCGTCTCAAGGACATCAAGAGCTTCAGGGGCTTCGAGCGGAGCGGGCTCCTCCCCCAGGGCCGACGGTAACGCGGCCTTCCGGCCAGGTTCCGGTGAGCCGGTGTGCCGTTCCACGGCCGGGGTGATCTCGTCCAGGAAGTCCTCGACCGTGCGCTCGGCGCAGCGTAACCGGCGCCGCAGGAGCACTTCGCCCGGCGTCTCCGGGCGGGCGTTCTGCCAGCTCACGGCGATCGGGTTCGTCCAGGAGACGACCACCTGATCGCGGGTCTCGGTGTCGAAGACATGGCGTCGCCCGACGTAGAACGTCTCTGGCTCGGCGTCGCCCGCTTCCTGGACGTCGACGCGGCTGATGACCAGGGCCTCGCCCCCGAGCCCGCCGTACTCCTCCGCCGTGCTCTCCGCCTTCTCGCGGACCGCGATGCCGTCCTTGCCGCTCGCGGAAGCCGTGGCCGCCGACGGCGACGTCATCTCCGCGAGCCGGGCCTCGTAGCAGTCGTAGGCGCGGTCGACGGCCTTCTGCTCGATGGCGATGACCGCGTCCCGTGGTGTCGTGCTCACGTGTGTCCCCTCCTGGCAACGCCCCTCGCGCCGCCGCGGGCCAGGGCCCGCCTCCCCGGTCCCAGGGGTAGCAGAGTTCGCCGGTCAGACCACGGTCAATCGGACAACAGCCCCATAATCGAGCGGAGTTCGGCCTGTCGAGAGCACATCTGATCACTCCGCCGTGGCCTTCGAAGTCTGCTTTCGGGCTTTGCTCACGGGCGGGTCGGCCTACTTCGCGGCAGGCACCCAGTGGGCGGCCACGGTCTCCGTGAGGGCCCCGTTCAAGGGCGAAAGGCCCCGTCGCGGTGACGGGGCCTTTCTGGACGTACGTAAGCGATCAGCCGCACTGGCAGGGATTGCCCGACTGGCAGCCGCAGCCGCAGCCGGAGCCGCAGCCGCAGGCGCCGAACAAAGGGAGACTTCTGATCTCGGCGGGCTGTTGGGTGTCGCGGTCCTGGGTCGGGTCGGGCGTGCTGGGGGATTGGGCCATGGGTCCCTCCTTCAGGCACGGAGGCGTCCGACGCACACCGCGCCGCACAGCTCCTGTCGCCCATGACATGCCCAGCCGGGCGGGCGCATCAACGGCGCACTGAGGCGTCTCACGCGCCCAGGGCGTGAATCCCACGCGGGGCGGGAGAAAGAGGCCGGGCCCAGCCGTCCCCCGTCAGGGAACGGCTGGGCCCGCGGGCTTCGTACGTCAGGAGAGGGCTGCATCCCTCCGGGAGAGCGGGCCCCGTAATCCTGGCCCTTCCGGGAGAGCCGGGGCGGCCGGGAGCCGACCTGCTCAGGTCGGCGGCGGCCGGGGTGGCCCGTAGTCCTGGCGCCCCCGGGGAGGGCCGGGGCCGCCGGAGAGGGCTACGCGCTCTCGACCCCGGTGACCGGCTGGATGTCCGGCTGGAGATCGTCGGCGTGCTCGCCGGTGACCAGGTAGACGACACGCTTGGCGACCGACACGGCGTGGTCGGCGAAGCGCTCGTAGTAGCGGCCGAGGAGGGTGACGTCGACGGCGGTCTCGATGCCGTGCTTCCACTTGTCGTCCAGCAGGTGCTGGAAGAGGGTGCGGTGCAGGAGGTCCATCTCGTCGTCGTCCTGCTCAAGCTGCATCGCCAGGTCGACGTCCTTGGTGATGATGACCTCGGCGGCCTTGGCCATCAGGCGCTGGGCGAGCTGGCCCATCTCCAGGATCGTGGCGTGCAGGTCGTGCGGGATCGCACGCTCGGGGAAGCGCAGCCGGGCCAGCTTGGCCACGTGCTGGGCCAGGTCGCCGGAGCGCTCCAGGTCGGCCGACATCCGGAGCGAGGTGACGACGATACGGAGATCCGTGGCCACCGGCTGCTGGCGGGCCAGCAGGGCTATCGCGCGGGCTTCCAGCTCGTGCTGGAGATCATCGACCCTCTGGTCGGCCGCGATCACGCTCTCGGCCAGCTTCAGGTCGGAATCGAGGATGGCCGTCGTGGCGCGCCCGATCGCCGACCCGACGAGCCGGGCCATCTCGACCAGGCCGTCGCCGATCGAGTCAAGTTCCTCGTGATACGCGTCACGCATGTGGTTGTCCCTCTCGTACGTCAGCTTCGGGGGTCCGGGGTCCGGGACCTGGCTGCTCCGGCCGCCGGACGGCCGCCGGAGGGACCCGTGAACCCCACGCTCCCACGTTCGGGCCCGTACGCGTCCGTTTCCGGCACCCCAAGTGAATCAATACTGGCTCCTGGGTGAACTCTGGGCGACGAGTGTTCGAGCTCGCACTCGGATGGCTGTGGCCAGGAGCGACGGCATGCCTAACCTGGGTGCATGGACGTGAACGCGGCAGTCGCCGCAGCGGCAGCGATCGCCGGAGTACTCACCGGTGTCATCGCCATGCTGGCGTTCCGCTGGAGCGAGCGCGACCAGAAACGCCCGACCCGTAGCTCTCTGCACACGGACGCGGTCCTTCCGCCCGGTGTGGACACCGTGCTGTCGGTCCTCAGCTCCTCTGCGGTCGTACTCGACGAAGCGGACGCCGTGGTCAAGGCCAGCTCGGCGGCGTACGCCCTCGGACTGGTGCGCGGCGGCAAGCTGGCCGTCGAACCGATGCTCCACATGGCGCGTGACACCCGTCGTGACGGGGAGATACGTCAGGTGGAGCTGGACCTGCCGAGAAGGGGCACGGGGAGGGGTGAGGCCCTCGCGGTCTCGGCGCGCGTGGCTCCCCTCGGATCGCGACTCGTCCTCCTTCTCGTGGAGGACCTGACGGAGGCGCGCCGGATCGAGGCCGTACGGCGGGACTTCGTCGCGAACGTGAGCCATGAGCTCAAGACTCCCGTCGGAGCGCTCTCCCTGCTCTCCGAGGCTGTCATGGACGCTTCGGACGACCCTGAGGCCGTCGAGCGCTTCGCCGGGCGGATGCAGATAGAGGCCACCCGGCTCACCAACCTCGTGCAGGAGCTCATCGACCTGTCGAGGGTGCAGAACGACGACCCGCTGGAGGACGCCGAGCCGGTCCGTGTCGACGAGCTGGTCGCCGAGGCGATCGACCGCTGCCGCCACCAGGCCGGCGCGAAGCAGATCACCATGGCCGCCGGCGGCACCGCCGACCTGAGCCTGTGGGGGAACCGGGGCCAGCTCGCCGCGGCCCTCGGCAACCTCGTGGAGAACGCCGTCAACTACTCGCCCGCCCGCACCCGCGTCGGGATAGCCGCCCGCCGGGTGGCGGCACCCGGTGGGGAACACATCGAGATCGCCGTGACCGACCAGGGCATCGGCATCTCGGAGAAGGACAAGGAGCGCGTCTTCGAGCGCTTCTACCGTGTCGATCCGGCCCGCTCCCGTGCCACAGGCGGTACGGGCCTCGGGCTGGCGATCGTCAAGCACGTGGCCGCCTCGCACGGCGGGGAGGTCACGGTGTGGAGCTCCGAGGGTCAGGGCTCCACGTTCACCCTGCGGCTGCCGGAGGCGAGCGCGGCCCGCGACCGCGTTACCGATCACCACATGCCCGGACTCGACGAAGAGGACGAGACCGGGCAGCCCGACGGGACGACCACCGTCATATCCCCGTACGAACCGCTTCCTGCCCCGGAGGTCCTTCCGTGACCCGTGTGCTCGTCGTCGAGGACGAGGAGTCCTTCTCCGACGCCCTGTCGTACATGCTCCGAAAGGAGGGCTTCGAGGTCGCCATCGCGACCACCGGGCCCGACGGACTCGACGAGTTCGAGCGCAACGGCGCCGACCTCGTCCTCCTCGACCTGATGCTGCCGGGGCTGCCCGGCACCGAGGTCTGCCGCCAGCTGCGCGGCCGCTCCAACGTCCCGGTGATCATGGTCACCGCCAAGGACAGCGAGATCGACAAGGTGGTCGGGCTCGAAATAGGAGCCGACGACTATGTCACCAAGCCCTTCTCCTCCCGGGAGCTGGTCGCCCGTATCCGGGCCGTCCTGCGCCGCCGCGGGGAGCCGGAGGAGGTCGCCCCGGCCGCCCTCGAGGCCGGTCCCGTCCGGATGGACGTCGACCGCCACGTGGTCACCGTCTCCGGCGGCAAGGTCGACCTCCCGCTGAAGGAGTTCGACCTCCTGGAGATGCTGCTGCGCAACGCGGGCCGCGTGCTGACCCGTATGCAGCTCATCGACCGGGTCTGGGGTGCCGACTACGTCGGTGACACCAAGACCCTCGACGTCCACGTCAAGCGCCTGCGCGCGAAGATCGAGCCGGACCCGGGCGCGCCCCGGTACCTGGTGACGGTGCGCGGTCTCGGCTACAAGTTCGAGCCGTAAACCGGCCCCACCTCCGGGCGCGTGCCTGGAGTACGGCGTAGAGCGTGACGCGGAAGTACGACGAAGGGCGGGACCCCTGGCCAGGGGTCCCGCCCTTCGTCGTACCGCCGTACGGCGGGTCACTTCATGACGAGGCGGACGCCGACGGGTTGGCGGTGGCCGTCGCGCTCGACGACGTGGCGTTGCCCGGCTTGCCCGACGCGGACGTGGACGCGGACGGGGAGCCCGTGATCGACGCGGACGGCGAGGTGACCGGGGAAGCGGTCGGCGCCGCCGGGATGTCGCTCGGGCCCCACTTGGAGAAGTAGCTCTCGGCCGGGACGACGTAGGCGCTCAGGCTCACGTCACCGGTCTTGCTGAAGGCGAAGGTGACCTTCTGGACGCTGCCGTTCAGGACGGTTCCGGAGGGGCTGGACAGCGCCGCGGAGGCGTTGCCCTTGCCGCCGAGGACGATCGAGCCGCCGGCCGGGACGGTCAGCTTGCCCGTGCCGCTGGCGGGGGTGATCTGGGCGGTGCCCTCGCCGGCGACGTTGATCGAGTCCAGGGTCTGCGCGGTGGTGCCGTTGTTGAACAGCGTCGCGGAGATCACCGCCGGACCGGTGGCCTTCACATCGGGCTGGGTGATGACGAGCGCGTTCTGGACCTTGATGTCGCCCACGGAGGTGGCCGCGTTGTCCGGCTTGACCTCCAACGTCTGGGCGTCGCTGCCGGCACCGCACGCGGCGAGTGAGGCGATCGAGAACGCGATGACGGCGGCGGCGAGAGTGCCGCGTCGAAGGCTGCTGCTCACGGCGGCGGCAACTCCTTGAACGTGGGCGAAGCAGGGCGGCCTCTGTGTAAAGCCGCCCTAAGGGTCTGTCAGCGGCCTTAGGTTACCGATCCGTTCCCGCGCGACCGCACCCGACCCTCCCCAAGCCGCCGACTTTGCTCGCCCGAGGGGAAAACGGGGGCGCGCTCCGGGGCGGGGGCGGACCCGCGGCCTGCCGCCGGGCGGCAGGGCGTGCACCCCCGGGCCCGGTGGAGCGTGAGCCCCTGGGTCCGGTGGGCATGCGCCTGCGGGCTCCATTGCGCCGGATGTGCGCCCCACCGTTCACACTCCGCCCTCGCGGCGCGTCGGCTACTTTGATCGCGCGCTCGTCCGCCATTCACATAAGTTCCGCAGACTTAGGCTTGCGCATTTCGTGGAATGAATGCCCGGCTCTCCGGGAAATGGATCACGGGGTCGTCGGGGGCCGATGAGTGCGTGATCTTCGAACGTCTTGATCAATTCCGGATTCGTCTCGTACTCGGCTCCGCCCATCGAACGGAGTAGCGGAAGTCGCGCTCTTGGAGCCGGACAAAACGGGATGTTCAGACCCTGGTCGTGGGCTCCGGGTGTCTGTAACGCACGCGTTTCACTCCGCCTGGACAGCGGCTCCGACCTGCGAATACCCTCTTCCGTTCGCCCCTCGCAGCACGTTCCTGTTGCGGTTGTCAAGCCCCGAGATATGCCCTGACCTGCGAAAACGCCATTCAGAAGACGCCGTTTCCGTGTTACTCTGGATAGCCACGGAAGGGGTACCTGTCACATGACGTTCAAGGTTGGCGACACCGTGGTCTATCCCCATCACGGGGCCGCGCTGATCGAGGCCATCGAAACTCGCCAGATCAAAGGCGTGGACAAGACCTACTTGGTGCTGAAGGTCGCCCAGGGCGACCTGACGGTACGTGTGCCAGCGGACAATGCGGAGTTCGTCGGCGTGCGTGATGTGGTCGGTCAGGACGGGCTGGACCGGGTCTTCGAGGTGCTGCGCGCACCGTACGCCGAGGAGCCCACGAACTGGTCGCGTCGCTACAAGGCAAATCTGGAGAAGCTCGCCTCCGGCGATGTCATCAAGGTCGCGGAAGTCGTGCGTGACCTGTGGCGTCGTGAGCGCGAGCGCGGACTCTCCGCAGGTGAGAAGCGCATGCTCGCCAAGGCGCGCCAGATCCTGGTGAGCGAGCTCGCCCTCGCGGAGAACACCAACGAGGACAAGGCCGAGGCCCTGCTCGACGAGGTTCTCGCGTCCTGACGCCGGCTCAGTCGCCGAGACGCCAGCCGTCTTGACGTACGCCCAAGCCCGCGCAGCAGCGCAATGAAAATGCCGCGGTGCCCGATGACGCAATTGCTGTCGCCGGGCGCTGCGGCATGTTCGTACCCGCGCCCATTCGGTAAACCGGACGTTCACCCGGCATCGGCTTTCCCGCGGTATACCGGCGTATCCGATACTTGAGGTGCCGACCCGGGCGGTCGACTCGACCGGATGTCACGGAAGGGTCCGGTCAAGGCGTCGCGCCCGGCGCTCCCCCAGCTCGCCGAGCGGGGGGTACCCCCAGGCCATACCCATCCCGGTCGAGCACACAAACCTGACAGGAACCGATGTCTGACGTTTCGCTCCCTTCGCAGCCGGAGGCCCGCACCGCCGCCGTGATTCCGGCCGCCGGACGAGGTGTGCGCCTCGGTCCGGGCGCCCCCAAGGCGCTCCGCGCGCTGAACGGCACGCCCATGCTCATCCACGCGGTCCGCGCGATGGCCGCGTCCCGTGCCGTCTCCCTGGTCGTCGTCGTGGCCCCGCCGGACGACGCGGCCGAGGTGAAGACGCTGCTCGACGCGCACGCGCTGCCCGACCGCACCGACTTCCTCGTGGTCCCGGGCGGTGAGAGCCGCCAGGAGTCCGTGAAGTACGGGCTCGACGCGCTGCCGCCCGGCATCGACATCGTCCTCGTGCACGACGCGGCCCGGCCGCTCGTCCCCGTGGACACCGTGGACGCCGTCATCGAGGCCGTCCGGGACGGCGCTCCCGCCGTCGTACCGGCGCTGCCGCTCGCCGACACCGTCAAGGAGGTCGGGCCCGCGGCCGTCGCCGGGGAGCCCGAGCCGGTCGTGGCGACCCCCGAGCGGGCGCGGCTGCGTGCCGTGCAGACGCCCCAGGGCTTCGACCGCGAGACGCTTCTGCGGGCCCACGAGACCGTCACCGACAACGTGACCGACGACGCGAGCATGGTCGAGCAGCTGGGCGTGCCCGTCGTGGTCGTGCCGGGCCACGAGGAGGCGTTCAAGGTGACGCGCCCGCTGGACCTGGTGCTGGCGGAGGCGGTCCTCGCACGGCGGAGGCTGAACGATGGGTTCTGAGACACCGGAGCGGACGCCGGACCCCGGCCAGGGGCCTGTGCTTCCGCTCGTCGGGATCGGCACCGACATCCACGCCTTCGAGGAAGGCCGGGAACTGTGGTGTGCCGGCCTGAAGTGGGAGGGGGAGGGGCCCGGACTCGCCGGGCACTCCGACGCGGACGTCGTCGCGCACGCCGCGTGCAACGCGCTCTTCTCGGCGGCGGGCCTCGGTGACCTCGGGGCCCACTTCGGCACCGGGCGCCCGGAGTGGTCCGGGGCGTCGGGGGTCGTGCTGCTGACGGAGGCGGCGCGGATCGTCCGCGAGGCCGGCTTCACCGTCGGCAACGTCGCGGTCCAGGTCGTCGGACCCCGCCCGAAGATCGGCAAGCGGCGGGACGAGGCCCAGAAGATCCTGTCGGACGCCGTCGGGGCGCCGGTGTCGGTGTCGGGCGCCACGACGGACGGACTCGGATTCCCGGGCCGCGACGAGGGCCTGATGGCGGTCGCCACGGCGCTGGTCGTCCGGACGGGCTGAGACGGGAGGGTTCCGTTCGGCCGAACGGGTGATCCTCGTACGCCGGAGGGGGCGGGCGGGGTGAACGGGGCGGGCGGTCCTCCGTATGTCACGAATCCGTGGCCCTTGCGGGGGAAGGGTCGCGGGGCACTACCCCGGGCCCACTACCCTGGAGTGGTGACCATTCGCCTGTACGACACCAGCGCCCGGCAGATCCGTGACTTCACCCCGCTCACGCCGGGTTGTGTCTCGATCTACCTCTGTGGCGCCACCGTGCAGGCCGCACCGCACATCGGGCACATCCGCTCGGGCCTCAACTTCGACATCATGCGCCGCTGGTTCGAGTACCGCGGCTATGACGTGACGTTCATCAGGAACGTCACGGACATCGACGACAAGATCATCACCAAGTCGGCCGAGCAGGGCCGCCCCTGGTGGTCCATCGGCTACGAGAACGAGCGCGCGTTCAACGACGGTTACGACGCGCTCGGCTGCCTGCCGCCCACGTACGAACCCCGTGCCACCGGCCACATCCCCGAGATGATCGAGATGATGCGCGGGCTCATCGAGCGCGGGCACGCTTACGCGTCCGACGGGAACGTCTACTTCGACGTGCGGTCGTACGACGGCTATCTCCAGCTCTCCAACCAGGAGCTCGACAACCTCCAGCAGCCCTCCGGGGTGGGCGAGACCGGCAAGCGCGACCCGCGTGACTTCGCCATGTGGAAGGCCGTGAAGCCGGGCGAGCCGAGCTGGGAGACGCCCTGGGGCCGCGGCCGTCCGGGCTGGCACCTGGAGTGCTCGGCGATGGCCCACAAGTACCTGGGCAGCGCCTTCGACATCCACGGCGGCGGGATCGACCTGATCTTCCCGCACCACGAGAACGAGATCGCGCAGGCCAAGGGCTTCGGCGACGAGTTCGCGGAGTACTGGGTGCACAACGCCTGGGTCACCATGAGCGGCGAGAAGATGTCGAAGTCCCTCGGGAACTCGGTCCTCGTCTCCGAGATGGTCAAGGCGTGGCGCCCCATCGTGCTGCGCTACTACCTCGGCACCCCGCACTACCGCTCGATGATCGAGTACAGCGAAGAGGCCCTGCGCGAGGCCGAGTCGGCGTTCGCGCGCATCGAGGGCTTCGTGCAGCGGGTGGTCGAGAAGGCGGGGGGCGTCGTCGAGCCGTCCGCCGAGGTGCCGCCGGCCTTCGCCGAGGCGATGGACGACGACCTGGGCGTTCCGCAGGCGCTCGCCATCGTGCACACGACGGTCCGCCAGGGGAACTCCGCCCTGGCCGCCGACGACAAGGAAGCCGCCGTCGCCCGCTTCGCCGAGGTACGGGCCATGCTCGGCGTCCTCGGGCTCGACCCGCTCGACCCGCAGTGGGCCGACGGGAGCGACCGCGGCGACGACCTCCACGGCGTCGTCGACACCCTCGTCCGGATGGTCCTCGACCAGCGCGAGGCCGCCCGTACCCGCAAGGACTGGGCCACCGCGGACGCCATCCGCGACCAGCTCAACCAGTCCGGCCTGGTCATCGAGGACGGCCCGCAGGGGCCGCGCTGGACACTCGGGCCGCGCTGAGCGCCCGCTCCGGCGACCCCGGCCGACCTCTGTCGGCCTTGATCGATTGTGCCGCCCGGACCTCCGGGCGGCACACTTCATATACGTACGCACGCACGTCTCACACAGACAGGTAGGTCATGGCTGCTAACAACCGCCGCATGTCCGGCAAGAAGGGCGCGCAGGTCGGCAGTGGCGGCCAGCGACGCCGGGGCCTGGAAGGCAAGGGTCCGACCCCGCCCGCCGAGGCGCGCAAGGGCCACAAGAAGAACCGCGTCGCCAACGCCAAGGCGAAGCAGATCGTCCGCCGCCCCGCCCACCCCAAGGGCCGCGGCGGCAAGGGCACGTCCGAGATGGTCGTCGGGCGCAACTCCGTCGTCGAGGCGCTGCGCGAGGGCGTCCCCGCGATGACGCTCTACGTCCAGCAGTTCATCGACAACGACGAGCGGGTCCGCGAGGCGCTCCAGCTCGTCGCCGAGCGCGGCGGCATCCACCTGATGGAGGCCCCGCGTCCCGAGCTCGACCGCATGACCAACGGGCTCAACCACCAGGGTCTCGTCCTCCAGGTCCCGCCGTACGAGTACGCGCACCCCGAGGACCTCGCCGCCGCCGCGTACGACGAGGGCCGGGACCCGCTGATCGTCGCCCTCGACGGGGTGACCGACCCCCGCAACCTCGGCGCGGTCGTCCGTTCCGCCGCCGCCTTCGGCGGCCACGGCGTCGTCGTGCCCGAGCGGCGCGCGGCCGGCATGACCGCCGGCGCCTGGAAGACGTCGGCCGGCGCCGCCGCCCGTATTCCCGTCGCCCGCGCGTCCAACCTGACGCGGGCCCTGGAGGCGTACAAGAAGGCCGGTCTCGTGGTGGTCGGACTCGCCGCGGACGGCGAGGTCGAGGTCGGTGACCTGGAGGCGCTGGGCGGCCCCGTCGTCATCGTCGTCGGCAGTGAGGGCAAGGGCCTGTCCCGACTGGTCGGCGAGACCTGCGACTTCCGGGTGCGGATCCCGATGCCCGGTGGCGCGGAGTCGCTGAACGCCGGTGTGGCGGCGGGAGTTGTGCTGTACGAGGCGGCACGCCGACGCGCCTGAACAGGCGTCCGGGCGGTCACCCTCGTGGGGCGATCGGGATGTTCTGGACGATCTTGACGCGGTCCGGACAGTTCGGCGTGGTCAAAGCAGTGTCCTAACCACATGTCACTCGGTTAGATGAGTGTGGACACCAGAACACCCCGCACACCCACGGGGGACCGCTCGTCGGGATTCGACGACGTTCCCGCGCTGAGCATGGTGAAGGTGCCGAGCGATCCGGCGCAGGTCATCGTCAATCATGCGAGCTTCCGCGTTCAGCTGGCGGGCGCCTCGCGGGGCCAGTCCCCGCGCATCGCACGGCACTTGGGCTCTCCCGGCGCCGGTGCGCCGGGCCGCGCGGGCGGGGCCGGTCCGGCCGGCGGGGCCCGCCGCCGCGCTCCCGTCGTCTGGAGCGGGAAGTCCGCGCCGGACGACACCGGCGCCCACCGCCTGCTCCAGGCCGTACGGAGCGCGGGCCTGACCAACGGCTCCGCCGGGCCGACGCCCGACGCCGGTTCGACCCAGGTCATCCCGCGCATCGGCGAACAGCCCGGCTACGCGGGCGATCTGACCGTCGACACGGTTCAGACGCCCCTCGTCGGCAGCCCGCGCACTCCCGTCGGCGAAGAGCAGCGACTGCTCCCGCAGATGCGCGGCGTGGGCAGCGCCTACGACGAACAGGTCTACGGCGACCGGGCCTACGACGAACGCGCCTACGGCGACCGGGCCTACGACGAACGCGCCTACCGCGAACAGGCCTACGCGGACGCCGACTTCGAGGACGGCTTCGAGGGCGAAGGCTTCGACGGGACGGCGGGCGACGCCCCCGTCAGGCGGCGCAGCGCCGACCCGGTGCGGCAGGCCTATCACCCGGGCCGCCGGATGAACCTCGGCGTCGTGCTGCTCCCGCTGCGCGTCTTCCTCGGATTCATCTCCGTCTACGCCGGCATGGGCAAGCTCTGCGATCCCGTCTACTTCGACGGCGGCAAGCGCGGCTCCATGGTGAAGTGGCTCAACACGCTGCACCCGTGGGAAGTCGCCGAGCCGCTGCGGCAGTTCGCGCTCCAGCACCCGGTCGGCTCCGGGCTCGTCATCGCCTTCTTCCAGGTCATCGTCGGCGTCCTGACCGTCCTCGGGCTGTGGCAGCGGGTGGCCGCGGTCGTCGGCGCGACGCTGTCGGCGGCGCTCATCGTCACGGTCAGCTGGAAGACGGTTCCCGCCTACGACGCGCCCGACATCATCTACCTCGCCGCCTGGTCCCCGCTGATCATCGCGGGCGCCCCGGTCTACTCCGCCGACGGGCGGCTGGCCAGTGAGGCCTGGCGGACACTCGGACCGCGCGCCGACATCTGGGACCTGCGCGCACGGGTGCTGCGCCGCGGCGCGCTGCTCACGGCCGTCGTCGTCGGACTGACCCTGCTCATCGGTTCGCTCCTCGGCGGCGCCGTCCGCGACTCCGGCAGGATCGTCGTCCCCGGACCCGGCGAGGCCCCGCGCAACGAGCTGCCCGGCTCCCCGCTCCCCGAGACGCCCGGCAAGCGGCACCAGAAGGCCACCCCCTCGGCCTCGGTGGCGCCCAGCCGGAGCAGCTCCGCGCCCCCGTCGCAGGCGGCCAGTACACCGGGCGCGACCCAGGAGACCGGCCGGACCGGCACGGCGCAGCAGCCCAGCCAGACCCAGGGCAGCGGTCAGGCGCCGCCTCAGCACTCGGCCCCGGTCGGCCAGGCCCCGAGCACCAGCGCGGGCCCCACCAGCAGCGGCGGCACGTCGACCGGCGGTGGTGGCGGCGGTGGCGGCGCGGGCGGTGGCACCGGCGGTACGGGCTCGGCGAACGGCACGTCCACCGGCGGGAGTTCGTCCACCGGCCAGCCGGGTCTGGTGGGCGGCCTGCTGGGCTGATCCTCTCGGTCACGCGCGACGACGGCAGGGCCCCGCACACAGGTGTGCGGGGCCATGCCGTCGTGTCGTGGTGCGTCGTGTCGTGGTCGGCCGTGCTGCCCAGGTACTTGTGGGGCCTGTCGTCGTGCCCGGGCGGCTCTCGTGGGGCCGGGAGGACGGTCTCTAGCGGCCCAGGGCCGCGAGCTCCTTCGCCGCCTCCGTGAGGTCCTTGGCGGTGTCGATGGCGCGCCAGTAGGCGCCCTGCGGGATCGGGAAGCCGGACAGCCGGCGTTCGCGGGCCAGGCGCGGGAAGGTGGTGCGCTCGTGGTCGCCGCGCTCGGGGAGCATGTCGGTGAACTCGGGCGAGAAGACGTACACACCCGCGTTGATCTCGAACGTGGAGGGCGGGGCCTCGATGAAGTCCGTGATGTGACCGAAGCCGTCCGTCTTGACGGCGCCCCACGGGATGCGGGGGCGGGCCAGCGCGAGGGTCGCGACCGCGTCGCGCTCGGCGTGGAAGTCCGCCATGTCGCGCAGCGAGAAACGGGTCCAGATGTCACCGTTCGTCGCGTACCAGGGCAGGTCCGGGTGCGGGAGGTGCGCCGCGGCGTACCTCAGACCGCCGCCGCGGCCGAGGGGCTCCGTCTCGACGACCGTCGTGACGTTGAGCGGGAGGTCGGCCGAGTCCAGCCACTTCTGCAGGACGTCGGCGAGGTGACCGCAGGAGACGACGACGTCGGTCACGCCTTCTTCGGCGAGCCAGGTCAGCTGGTGGCCGATGATCGGTGTCCCGGTGCCGGGGATCTCGACCATCGGCTTGGGCCGGTCGTCGGTGTACGGACGCAGCCGGGAGCCCTGGCCGCCGGCCAGGACAACGGCTTGAACGGGCCGCGACGCGGCGTTCGGATCGGTCATGCCCGAACTGTACGTGGCGCCCCGCGCGCGGCCTCTCGCGGCAACCGTTCCTTAATCAGCTGTTACCGGGCGGCCCGGAATCGGCTGATGTGCGATGTGATCGACCGGATGATCTGCGACGCGTCGGAACGGATGACGCGCGATGCCGTGGGCGGCGGTGAAGGGGTGACGGGCGGTGCCCCTCGGAGGGGGCTGTGGTCTCCGAGGGGGGCGGACCCGGGGGCGGGGGCGGTGACCTCAGAAATGGGTGGCCGAGACCCCCGAGGCGAACGCCGTGTCGCAGACGGGCCGGGCGAAGGACTGGGCCCGGGTCGGTCCGTACGCGCGGACCGCTGCGCGGCCCAGCGAGCGGGCGATGGAGACGCAGTGCTTCGCGAGCGACGGACGGTCGTTCACCGCCTCCTGGAGGTGGGTGAGGGCCACGCCCGGGTTCTTCTCCTGGAGCTCCAGGAGGAGTTTGTCGCGCAGGACGTCCTGCGGGGCACGGGAGACGGCTCGCGCCGAGACGTCTTCGGAGGACGCGGTGAGCACCGAGCTCGAGGAATTCCCCGACCAGTTGACTCGGGTGACCGCGAGAGTCCCGGAGAGCACCAGGACGACAGGCAGAACGAGGGCGAGGGTGCGGCCGATCCGGCGGGCGGGGCCACGGCCACGCCGGGTCTGTTGGTTAGTGGTGGAGTGCTTCACGCGAGTGAGGGTAGCGCGGGGTGATGATTTGGCGACATTTAGTCACCGGTTCGGGGGACGGGGAAGCGGTGTTTCTGGGTGGTGAGTTGACGTACGGATATCGAAATGCCCGGTCTGCCGGGGTATTTGTCGACAACGAAGAGGGCCCCGCAGCCTACTGCGGGGCCCTCTTCGTCAACTTGGGTGAATTCAACCCCTACGGGGTGTGTGGATCTCCGTCCGGATGACGCGGAGGTCAGTCGGACAGGCGCTCGCCCGTCGAGGTGGAGAACACGTGGATCTCGCCCGGACGCGGCACGACGTGCAGCGTGGTGCCCTTGTCCGGGACCGAGCGGCCGTTGACGCGGACGACGAGGTCCTTGAGGTCGTCGTCGACCTTGGCGGAGCCGTAGACGTAGCCGTCGGCGCCGAGCTCCTCGACGACGTTCACCGAGACGGCCAGGCCGGCCGGGGCGTCCTCGGTGTCCTTCGACAGCGACTTGGCGGCCTCGCCGTTGTGCTCGACGATGTCGAAGTGCTCGGGGCGCACACCGACGGTGACCGTGCGGTCGCCCTTGTCGGCGGCGGCCTTCAGGGCCTCGCGGTTGACCGGGACGACGCTGTTGCCGAACTTCACGCCGCCGTCGGTGATCGGGACCTCGATCAGGTTCATGGCCGGGGAGCCGATGAAGCCGGCGACGAAGAGGTTGGTCGGGCGGTCGTACATGTTGCGCGGCGAGTCGACCTGCTGGAGCAGACCGTCCTTGAGCACGGCCACCCGGTCGCCCATGGTCATGGCCTCGACCTGGTCGTGGGTGACGTACACCGTGGTGATGCCGAGGCGGCGCTGGAGCGAGGCGATCTGCGTACGGGTGGAGACGCGGAGCTTGGCGTCGAGGTTCGACAGCGGCTCGTCCATGAGGAAGACCTGGGGCTCGCGCACGATGGCGCGGCCCATGGCGACACGCTGGCGCTGACCGCCCGAGAGGGCCTTCGGCTTGCGGCCGAGGTACTCGGTGAGGTCGAGGATCTTCGCCGCGTCCTCGACCTTCTGGCGGATCTCGGCCTTGTTGACGCCGGCGATCTTGAGCGCGAAGCCCATGTTGTCGGCGACGGTCATGTGCGGGTACAGCGCGTAGTTCTGGAACACCATCGCGATGTCCCGGTCCTTGGGCGGCAGGTGGGTGACGTCGCGGTCGCCGATGTGGATCGAACCGCCGTTGACGTCCTCGAGACCCGCGAGCATGCGCAGGGAGGTGGACTTGCCGCAGCCGGAGGGGCCGACGAGGACGAGGAACTCGCCGTCCGCGACGTCGAGCTCGAGCTGGTCGACGGCGGGCTTGTCGCCACCCGGGTAGATACGGGTCGCCTTGTTGAACGAGACAGTGGCCATGGTGAGGGGCCCCCTTCACCGGCAGGAACGTGCCGGACGATCCGTTGTAAAGGTGGTGGTCCACTACGGAAACGCCCATAGTGGTGTAGTCCACATGAGTGAACTGGGTCAGGACGCTACCTGGCGTTCATGTGTTCTGTCAGCACCCGGACACCGGTGAAGTTCGCGGAAACTCTCGACAGGCCCCCGCTGTGACGTGGGTACACTGCACGGGCACGCCCGCCGCGCGCGGGCAGGCCTCCTTAGCTCAGATGGCCAGAGCAACGCACTTGTAATGCGTAGGTCGTCGGTTCGAATCCGACAGGGGGCTCGGGTAGTACGTCAATCGAGGGCGGCGCGGACATTCGCGCCGCCCTCGGTCGTTCCGGCGCCCCGGCTCAGGGCGCGGGGGTGTCGCGGGCCGCGGAGGCGATGGCGAGGGACTTCAGGGCGGGCCAGTCCACCCGGGGGCGGGTCAGGCCGCGCTTGCCCAGGTACGCCTTGGTGTCCCGGCGGGCCGTGCGCAGGGTGCGCAGCAGGTCGCGGGGCTCGCCCGAGCCGGAGGGTTCGATCACCCGGCTGGGGCGGAACAGCCAGTGGCCGTCGGCGGTGGTGTGCAGCTCACCCCGTACGAGGGCGTTGTAGAGGCCGGACAGCCGGTCGTCGTGGCGGTGGACCAGCAGTCCCGCCGGTCCGGGGACGATCTCGCAGTCGGGGGCCGGCTCGACCAGGAAGCCGTCCGGGGTCGGCGTGGTCGACGTGCGTGTCAGGAGCGGGGCTCCGGAGGCGTCGCGGGCGCTGAGCACGGCGGTGGGGAAGCGGGCGAGGACGGAGGCACCGGGGAGGGCGTGCGCGGGATCCGCGGCGGGGGCGGTGGAGCGGGCGGTGGATGGGCCCGTGGACAGGGTCGCGGCGGGGTCCTCGGCGGGAGTCGCTGCGAGGGGCGCCGGGATGTCCGTGGCCGGGCGGGTGCGGATGTCGGTCGGGGTGATGGTGATCGGCAGGCGCAGGTAGTACCAGTCCATCAGCCAGCGGGCCGGCGCGTCGACGTAGCGACGGCTGTCGGGCTGGCGGTCGAAGAGCATCGACCAGTACGCCTCGTCGCCGGCCGGGGAGGCCACGATCTCCTCGGGGCAGACGGCCGTACCGCCGATGAACACCTGCTCGGGCCGGTCGAGGCCACTGGCCGTGGGGTCGGAGAAGAGGAGCGCGACGCGGCCGTCGCGGCGGACGTTGAGGGCCTTTCGCGCGAAGGCGAGGGACGTCGTGACGAGCAGGGTCCCGTCGTCGCGGCGGAAGGCGGCTGTCGGCCAGGCGAGCGGGGTGCCGTCGCGGCCCAGCGTCACGAACTCGCAGGTGCGGTAGGCGTCGACGGTCTCGGCGACCGTCGGGGCTAGAGATATCACGGGGCAACCTAGCTGTAGGTCAAGGGAGTTGGCCAAGGATTGGACGGCGTTTCGGTGCTTCAGACCGTGAACTTGACCGCTTCGAGCCAGCGGGCGTTCTCCAGGGCGCCGCCGAAGATGTAGCCGGGGCGGGCGTCGGCGCAACCCTGGCCGCCCCAGTCGAAGCCGTGGACCTTGGCCGTCTGGCAGATCCGGCCGTTGCCGATGTTGATGGCGAAGCCCGACATGACGGGGGCGTTCTTCTTCGTGCTGCCGATGTAGTTGTTCCTGCCGTCGGCGATGATCGCCGTCCACTGGGGTTCCCACTTGCCTTGTCCATTGGACGACTTGGGGTCGTGGACGAAGGCGTTCGCGGCCGAACCGCCGCTGCCGGACACCGCGATGTTGAGGGCCTTGATCGGACGGTTCCGGCCCGAGGTGCCGGCCATCGTGCCGTCGCACACGGGCTTCTGCCAGCCCTGTCCGGAGACGTAGGCGCGGTAGCAGATGTGCCGCCCCGAGGGATCGTTGTGGGCGAGCCGGTTCACGGCGGTGGCGGCGGTGTCCTGCGCGGGCTTCGCCGTCACCGTGGCCTGCGGCGGCCTCGCGGTGACCGTGACGGTGACCCCTCCGCCGCTCCTCGGGTCCTTGGCGCCCTTGGGCCCCTTCGACTCCTTCGCGCCCTTCGACTCCTTCGGCTCGGCCGACCGGGAGGCCGAAGGGCTGGGCGGCGGTGACATGCTCGCGGACGTGGTGGAGATCGGCCCCGACTGCTCGCCCTGCGGGCTCCTGCTCGTCTCGTCGCTCGACCGGGCGGCCTGTTTCTGGCGTCCGCCGTCGTCCGAGCCGCCGCTGCCCAGGATCACCAGCGGAACGATGACGAGTGCGGCTGCCACCAGGGCCACCGGGCCGACCACCAGGGGCCTGTGGAGCAGGCCGGGCCCCTCGTACTCGTCGTCCGACTGACGCGTTCCGTTCCTGCGGACGAGCTGCGGGACGGGCTGCGGGACGGGCCTCGCGTCGGGCCTCGCGCCGCGGTCGCCGCCCCCGTCGGGGGAGGGCGGCGGGGGCGGCGACGCGGACTCCCGCCAGCGCTGCTGCTCCAGCGCGTACGCCTCGACGTCGAAGTCGTCTTCGTCGTCGGCATCGGCATCGTCGTCTTCGTCGTTCAGGTCTTCTTCGGCCCGGTCGTCAGCCTCCCGGTCGTCAGCCTCCCGGTCGTCAGCCTCCCGGTCATCGGCGTCCAGGTCGTCGTCGACGTCCTCGTCGAGCGGCTCGTCGGGTGCCGCCTCTTCGGCGGGTCCGGCTCCCGCGTGCGCCTCGGCCATGTTCTCGTTCTCGGCCGGTTCCGGAGACCCCTCGGTGCCGGGCATCGGCGCCTGGGCCGGAGCCGGCGGCGTCTCGCCGGTCCGGGAAGGCTGCTCCTGCTGGTCCACCAGCGTGCTCGAACCGTCCGGGGCCACCTCGACGAACGCCACGTAACCCGCGGAGGGGTCCGAGACGGTGGCGGTCACGGTGGTGCCGCGGGCCTGTGCGTACCCGTGCAGCACGTCGAGGATCGCGGCGTCGACCGTCAGCCCGTCCGCCGACGGTACGGGCTCACCGTCGATGGCGGCGGAGCCGTCGCCGGAGATGACCACCGCGAAGCGGGGGACCGGCTCGGACGCCTCCCCCACGAGTCCGGGCGAGGTCACCGTCCCCACCAGTTCCGGCTCGGGCGCCTCCCCTGCGGCCTCCGGCCTGCCGAGATCCGTCGGTTTCCCGGGTACGGCGGGGTCACCCCCCGTAGTCGGCTCGGGTGTCTCTTCATCCCGGCTCATGGCGCTTCCTTCCTGACGTTCCCGGTCGCGTGGCGCCGGCCGGGCCCGTCGCGTCGGTTCCTCGTAGCGCAACGGGCGCCGTCCGGGATCGGTTCAATTCCGGGACGGGGACGGGGACGGAGGGGGAGGGGTGTGTGGGCTCCTCCACACCTCCAACACCCCTGATATGACACGGGTGTTCAGTAGAGTGCGGAGAGTGAACGCCTACGAGGATTCCGTGCGCTTCGCCGTGCTGGGACCGGTCCGGGCATGGCGTGGTGAGCAGGAGGTGGACGTCGGTTCCCCGCAGCAGCGGGCCGTGCTGGCGGCGCTGCTGCTCCGGCGAGGACGCCCCGTCATGCTCGGCGAACTCCTCGACGCGGTCTGGGGCGAGGAGCCACCGGCGACCGCCGTGTCGGTCGTACGGACTTATGTGTCGCGCCTGCGCAAGGGGCTGGAGCCGGGACGGGACGCCGCCGACGCTCCTCGGGTGGTCGTCTCGGTCGGTGACGGATATCTGCTCCGGATCCCCGAAGGCGCCCTGGACCTCGGGGTGTTCGAGCAGCGGGTCGCCGAGGCCAGGAGACTGCGCGCCGGGGGCGACCCGTCCGCGGCGGCCGATCTGCTGCACGCCGCGCTCGGCTGCTGGCAGGGAGCGGCGCTGGCGGGAGTGCCCGGACCGCTCGCCGAGTCCGAGGGCTCCCGGCTGGACGAACAGCGGCTGGCCGCGCTGGAGATGCGGCTGGACGTCGACGTGGAACTCGGACGCCACGGCGAAGTGATCGCCGAACTGGTCTCGTTGACCGGGAAGTACCCGCTGCGGGAGCAGCTGTGCCGGCTGCTCATGCTGGCGCTGTACAGGTCCGGTCGGCAGGCCGAGGCGCTGGCCGTCTACCGCAGGACGCGCGGCACTCTGGTGGCCGAGCTGGGCATCGAGCCCGGCGCGCCGCTGAAGGAACTGCACGACCGCATCCTGGCCGCCGACGCGTCCCTGGACGCCGTGCCGCCCCGGACGCCCGAACCCGAGCCGTCCGTGAAACCGGCCCCGCCGGTCGTCACGCACACGGCGCATCCGGCTCAACTGCCCGCCGACCTGCCGACGTTCGTCGGCCGAGAGATCGAACTCGACCGGGTGCGCGCCCTGTTGCCCGAGACGGGCGAAGCTCCGATCTCGGTGGTGATCGGCGCGATCGGCGGCATGGCCGGTATAGGCAAGACCACCTTGGCCGTGCACTGGGCCCACGAGATCGCCGACCGCTTCCCCGACGGACAGCTCTACGTCAACCTGCGAGGCTTCGACCCGACGGGCGTGGTGGTGGTGCCGGACGACGCCATCCGGACCTTCCTCGACGCGCTCGGCGTCCCCCCGATGCGGATCCCCGCGAGTCTCGACGCCCAGACGGCGCTCTACCGCAGCATGCTCGCCCAGCGCCGGGTGCTCGTCCTGCTCGACAACGCCCGCGACACCGAGCAGGTCCGCCCGCTGCTGCCCGGCTCGCCCGGCTGCCTGGTCATCGTCACCAGCCGCAACCAGCTCACCGGTCTGGTCGCCGCGGAGGGGGCGCACCCGCTGACGCTGGACCAGCTGACGCCCGCCGAGGCCTACGACCTGCTGGCGCGCCGCCTCGGCACCGACCGGCCGGCGGCGGAACCGCGGGCGGTGGACGAGATCATCACCCGGTGCGCCCGGCTGCCGCTGGCGCTGTCCATCGTCGCCGCCCACGCGGCCGCGTACCCCGGCTTCCCGCTCAGCGCCATCGTCGACGAGCTCCGTGAGAGCCACGGCAGCCTCGACGCCTTCGCGGGGGGCGACGACATCGCCACGGACGTACGGGCCGTCTTCTCCTGGTCGTACAGGGCGCTGTCCGCTCCGGCCGCGCGCCTCTTCCACCTGCTGAGCCTGCATTCCGGGCCCGACGTCTCCGCGCCCGCGGCGGCCGCGCTCGCCGGGCTCCCGCCCCGGGAGACCCGGGGCCTGCTCGTCGAGCTCACCCGCGCCCATCTGCTCAGCGAGCACTTCCCCGGCCGCTACACCCTGCACGACCTGCTGCGCGTGTACGCCGCCGAACGCGTCCAGGCCGAGGAGACACCGCGGGAGCGGGACCGGGCGGTGGAGCGGCTGCTCTCCTGGTACCTGCACACCGCCGACGCCGCCTACCCGCACATCACCCCGCGCCGACAGCGGATCGCCCTCGACCCGCCGCCTCCCGGGTGCCGTCCGCTGGAGTTCACGACGTACGACGACGCGCTCGGCTGGTGCGAGAAGGAGCGGGGCAACCTGGTCAGCGCGGTGCACACGGCCGCCGCGTCCGGGCACCCCGGTATCGCCTGGCGGCTGCCCGCCGTCCTGTGGGGGTTCTTCTACCTCCGCAGCCACATGCACGACTGGCTCGACACCGCCCGGGTGGGGCTGGCCGCCGCGCGCGCCGCCCACGATCGTGTGGGTGAGGCCCAGGGGCTCGCGGACCTGGCCGCCGCCGTGCGCAGCTCGGGCCGGTTCGACGAGACGATCGACTACCTGCGCCGCGCGATGGTCGCCTACCGCGATCTCGGGGACCACGACGGCAGGGGGTCGGCCGTGTCCAACCTGGGCGACGCCTATCTCCAGACCGGGCAGCTCGCCAAGGCCGTCGAGTACACCCGCCGCGGTCTGGCCATCGAGCGGGTCATCGGGAGTGCCTGGGGCGAAGGGATCGCCCTGAGCAACCTGGGCGACGCCTATCAGCGGCTCGGCCGGTTCGACGAGGCCGTCGACTGCCTGGACCAGGCACTGGTCATCCTGCGCGCCAACGGCAACCTGTGGGTCGAGGGCGTCACCCTCGGCATCCTCGGCACCGTCCACCGCCGTCTCGGGCACTACGACGCGGCGGTCGAGTACCACCTCCAGGCGCTCAGGACACACCGGGACATCGGCAACCGGTGGGGCGAGGGGCACACCCTGAGCAACCTCGGGGACGTCCGTCTGGACGCCCGGGAACCGGAGGCCGCGCGCGACAGCTGGCTTCAGGCACTGGCCATCTTCGCGGAGTTCGACCATCCGGACGCCGAGAAGGTGCGTGCGCGGCTCGGCCGCCTGGACGACGGACCCCGCCTGGACGACAGGCCGCCCGGCGCCCGCGCCCAGGGGGCTGCCGAGCCGGGGCGGACCGCCTGACATACGTCTCCTTCGACTCCTGCGATGCCGGTGCCTTTGATGTCTTTGACGGCATCCATGTGTTCGATTCTTCGATGTGTTCGATCAGGGTCCGGCCGAGGCTCCGGGGGGTGGGGCCCCGGCCGGGTCACCCGAACAACGGACCGCGGGGGAGGACGGTTCAACCGGGGACGCTTCAACCCGGGACGGCAACCGGGGTCAGTTCGCGTCGTGGTAGACCCGGCCGCCGGCGTTGGCGGTCGCTCCGTCGTACAGGCCCGTCGGGCTGGTCACGGTCGAGAGCGTGAACCACGCGTAGCGCTCCACGAAGTCCAGGCCGTCCAGCATCGTCGTCGACGACCTGATGAAGTCGGTCTGCTCCTGCTCGCTCGGATAGCGGGGTGTGCCCTGGGAGAAGTCGATCAGCCCGTACTCGGTCAGCCAGATCGGCTTGTGGTAGCGGTCGTGGACGGCCTGGAGGTAGCCGCGCAGCTGGTCGGCGGCTTCCGGGCCGAAGTCGGCGCCGTACCAGTGCAGCGGGATGAAGTCCACGCGCAGACCGCGCTGGGCCGCCCCCTGCATGAAGCGGTCCAGCCAGCCGCCGGCCAGGTCGGCGCCGGTGGCGACCGCGGGCGCGCCCAGGCGCAGGCCGGTCGCCTCCAGCCGGGGCCACAGGTCGAGTGCCTGCTCGGGAGTCATGGCGGCCTGTTCCGGTGAGTCCGGCTCGTTGAAGCCGAGCAGTTCCCTGCCCTCCGTGGCGGCCTGGCCCAGTTCGGCGTCGGTGACCGAGCCGGGGCCCCAGATCATCGGGACGTAGTCGACACCGGCCGGCTTGGTGACGGCACCGGTGGAGGACGCCCAGTTGAAGTACCAGGACGCGCCGGAGTCGGCCAGCGCCTGGGAGGCACCGTCGACGGGGTTGAGGCTGACGCCCTTGCGGGTGGCGGCCGGGCTCTGGTTCCCCGGGCCGGGCGGCGCCGTGGTGGCGGGGCCGGTCGGGGCGGCGGCGCCGGTGCCGAAGGCGACGGTCAGGCCGGCGCACCTGGTGCACTGGTACATGACCTTGTTCCCGGGCTCGGCGTCCTGCTTGGACCAGGCGTACGCGGTGGGGCACTTCTGGTTGATCATGTCGCTGTAGCCGGTCTTGGCGTCCCGGTCCGGGTTGACACACACCAGCGGGGAGCCCGTGCCGGGGTCCTTGACGAGGTTGTCGGCCGGGCAGGCGGACAGCAGGTCCTGCGCGCAGCCCGCGACCGCGCACTCACCGCTCGCGGGCGGTGTCTCGCCGTCGGGCGTGATGGTGACGGGTGCCGCGACGGCGTTGACGTAACTGACGTCGTACCAGGGCGCCAGGGAGTCGGCCGGATCGAAGTTGAACTCGGCTAGTCCGGTGGGCTGTTCGCCCGTCGAGCAGCGGTCCGCGTACGGTCCGCAGTCACCGACGGCACAGTGGAACGTACTGCCCTCCTCACCGCCGCAGCCCTGGCGGGCGAAGAAGGTGCCGCGCCAGTGACCGGCCCCCTCGCGCTCGGGGACGGTGAGGGTGGCGGACTGGCCCGGGTCCAGCACCGGCAGACCGGTGAGCGCGGTCGAACCGTCGGCGTTGACCGTGCTGCCGACCCAGATACGGCTGTCCGTCCGGTTCTGGAGGGTGACGCTGTGCTCGGCGCCGCCGACGTCGGCGGCGGGTCTTCCGTGGATGTCGGCGCCGCCGGAGCGGTGCTGCTGGATCGCCACGGCAGTGCCGGTCACACCGACGACGACCAGGAGCAGGGCCAGGAGTAAGGATGTGCGTCTGCGCATAGAGCGTGTGCCTCTCCAACGGGCGGGCGCCGATTCGGCGATCGGATCGTCGCCGCAGGCACGACGGATGGACGGGGGCGGACGGTTCACCCGGTGGCGGATGTCAGACCCGTCGCGCCTTCGGGGTGGTCGCGTTCGTGTCTCGTCTGATGTGCGCGGGGGTGGACCTGGTGGGGGAGTCGGCACCGTGAGAGGTCGAGGCCGACCGGGTGGAGGCGATCGAGTCGCGTGCGGCCGTGAGCCCCGCAGGGCTGAGAATGGGCGGCGGTTCGTACGTCGCCGGGACCGCGGAACCGGCCAGGGGAGACACCGGCGTCATGGGGCTCGCGGGAGCGAAGGGCAGGAGAGTGGGGCTCTCGAACTGCGGGGTGATCCGGGCCGCGAGGAAGGCATGGCCGTCGCTCATCGGTTCCCGGCCCGGATTGCTGAAGTCGGTGTCTTTCCACGCCTGGTGGGCCTCATCGGCCTCTTGGACGGGGGTGGGCGTCGGGTCCATGGGGGTGCCGGTGACTCTTTCGAGTCTCGCTTCCTCGGCTGCTCGGAAGCCGACGGCGTCGCTGAGCTGATCCCGGCCCGGATTGCGGGAGTTGTCGATTCTCCCGGCGTACCGCGCCTGCCGGGCCCCCTGGAAGGCGGCGCCGTCGCTCATCTCGTTCTCGCGCGGATAGTCGAAACTACTCCTGGCCGACGATGCGACCGAGTCCTGTCGGCCGGTCGCCGGGCGCTCCCAGAGTGCGCGGGCCTGCTCGAACCGCTCCCGGTCCTGGGCCACGATGGCGGTCCGGGCGTCGGTCATGGACTCCGAGGCCGTGACCGTCCGCGGTACGTCGCCCCGCGACGTGCCCCGCGTCCGCGTCGACGGGTCGGTGCTCGGGGGAGCGGTGCGCCGCAGTTCCCTCAGGTACGCGTTGTTGGCGTACGTCGCGACACTCGGCATGCTCGTGGGAGATTTGTTGTACGCCTTCCTCCACTTCCTCTCGGTTCTGACCAGTTCCAGAACCGCGTCCTCGAAGGCCTCTCGCGCATGGGGCGGAAGCCGGCTGATCGTCCCTTCGAAGGCCTCCCTCGACGAGGGCATCGGCTGAGTGGAGAGAGACCGCTCCGGCGACCCGCCTCGCGTCGACGGAGCCGAGTCCGCCTCGGACCGGCCGGATCCGTCGGCCTCCGGGCCGCCGCCGGCCGCGGGGGCACCCCCTCGCGACGGTGACCGACCCCTGAGGCTGTCGATGAAGCGCCGTAGCTCGTCCGCCAGTTGATCCCAGGCGCTACCGGTGTCCCTAGGGCGCGCCGTGCCGCCGGGACGCCCGCCTCGCATGGCGTACTCGGTGTTGAGCAGGCTGCGCGCCAGCCCGAGTTCGGGGGAATCCAGCCGCTCGGGCCGCGTCTTCCTGGCCAACCGCTTCCCGGCCGGGGAAGCGGCCATGTCATTCGCCATGGTTGCCCCTCATCCATGTCTCAACGTCGGAATGCCGGATGTGTGACTTCGGGCCGGAGGCGGGCGGAGTCACGCCACGCGCAGTTCGAACCCGCTCGGCAACGGCAGCAGACCGGGGGGCAGCGGAGCCTGGGGGAACCAGGGGGCGCCGTCGACCGGTCGCGCGGGGGCCGCCCGACGGGCATAGCAGCCGTCCGCGCCGGACGCGGACCGGCGGCGCTCCAGCAGACCCTGCGACGCGGACCGCCACGCGTGGGCTGCGGTCATGGGCGTACCTCCCGAAGCTGTCGGCTGTGATCCGTCGGCCGGGTGCCGACGCCAGTCGGAGGAGAACAACGGACGCGGCGCGCCCCGCGGTTCAACCGGCAGTCCCCGAAAGGGACTTCGGCGTCCTGTGGTCGTGCCGCTCGTGGTGGTGCCGTGGGCGCGTCCGACGGCCGGGCCCGCACCGCCGCGAGCACGCTGCGGGCCCGGGTGGAGTCCGTCGGACCGTCAGCTCCTGCGGGAGCCGCCGGGCTTCTTCTGCTGGGACCCCGTCGTTCCGCTGCTCGGAGGCTTCGGCTTCCTGCTGCTGTGTCCGCGCTTCGACGAACCGCTCTGCACCGGAGCCTCGGGCGGAGGGCTGGGGTTCCTGGGGGTGCGTTCCAGGGCTGCTCCCAAGCCCGAGGAGGAGCCCGTGCTCGGGGTGCGCGAAGGGTTGTACGGCCCCGTCCCCGCCGCGGGAGCGGGGGTGTAGTCGTTGGCGTCGACTCGGTTAAGGGGTACGTCGAACTGGCTGTCGGAGGAGTTGTTGCCGCCACGATTCGCCTGAGAACCGGGGAAGTAGGACTGACGGTCCACCGAATCGATCTGTGGCGTGGCGCTCATGGTGTACCCGGCGTACGGACCGGAGGCCGTCGCGCCCGAGCCGTACGAGCCGCCGCCGTAGGCCTGCCTCGGATTCTGGTTGCCGTAGTAGGAGTCGAAGTACGAGGACCGGGCGGTACCCGGTTCTTCACCGGGTGAGACCGCCAGGCTCATGTTGGACATGGTGGTCGCGAGCGGATTCTCGATCTCGTAGTCCGGGGTGGCGAAGTGCGGTGCCGGGTCGCTGGTGGCCGTGTAGCCGCTGAACATCTGGCCTCCGGTGGGAAGCTGATTGCGGGCATTGGACATGTACACGTCCTGCCCGCTGCTCAGGGTGTTCACCGGGCCCAGGTAGCCGCCGGAGCCGTGGCTGGAGACCGTGGTGTCCGACTGGAAGGACTCCCTCACCGTATTTCCGGGCGGGAACTGTGGATTGGAGCCCGAAGACCCGGACGACGCGCTCCCTCGCGCCTCCTGCGCGGAAGCGACGGCTTGGAGCCTGTCCTCCAGCGTTCGCGCCGCCGACGGTGCGGCAGGCCAGTTCGCACCGGCCTGCGAGCTCTGTGAAGGATGACGTTGCCATCCCGCGAGCTGCTCACGGGTCGCCGTGCTGTGCGGGAACTCCGCGCCGGCGGCCGTCATGAAGACGGCCTGGTCGGGGTCCCACTGCGCATTGTCGAGAATGCCCCTGAAACCGTCGAGCGACTGCTGAAGTCCCTGACGGTTCCTGAGGATCGAGCGCGACACCTGCTGGGTCTGATACTCCCGGCTCTGTTCCTCGAGATACGACGGCGTCCGATCGAGAGTCATGACCTGGTCCCAGGAATTCTGGGACCGAACCGTATACGTGGCGACTTCGTCCAGTACGGCCGTTTGCTGGTTCCGCCGCCGGACGTGGAACGTCACGCCGTCGACTTCACCCCTCGCCATCTTGTTCAGCAGTTCAGGCATCTCGATTGTCTTCAGTACGCTGTTCTCGTCTATCCCCCGGTAGACGTCCGCGTGAACCATTCCGCGGGATTCAGCCATGAAGGTCTGAGATGTCCTGCCCCACATGTAGTTCAGCGAGGGTGAGGACGACGTACGGTCGTGTCCCGTGTCGAGCCCGTCGAGGATCGCCGCCCCGGGTGTACTCTCCAGCGTCCTTCCGTTGTTGAGCTCCGCCCTCAACTCCGCCGGCATCCCGGTCGTCTTCGACCATGCGCCGGTGTTCTTGACGTGCTCGGCGCCTGCCTTCACCAGGGCGGAGGCCCAGTCCTTGCTCCTGCGGTACGAACTCTTGCTCTGATTGTCCAGCCACCAGCGTGCTCGGACCGAAAAGGCACCCTGCTTGTCCAGTTCACGCACCAGGTCGTGAACCACCTGGGTATTCGCTACGGGCTGCCGACCCGCATTGATCTCGCGCCCCTCGAACGCCACTTGGTCGTAGAAGGCCGTCATGGCGGCGTGGAGAGCAGGATTGTCCGCCGCCCGCAGACCCCGGTAGCGGTCCAGACGTTCGAAGGATTTCTCTCGCCCGCGCCGGAATTTGGATTCGCTGAAAGCCATCGCGGTGTCTTCCCTTTCTGCCCGACGAGCAGCCGCCGCCTACCCGCGCTGCGGATCGAACGGGGTGGGACCGGCGATTGCTCACATGATCGTGTGCGGTTGCCTTGTGGGCGGATCCCACCGCCCTGTCTGTCTTGACAGGTAACAACGGCAAGCGCTGTAGCACGGTTCACCCGCCCTCAGCCTGAAATCTGGCGGGGATCTTGGGCCTTCCCGGTACGGCAGCGTGATCAGCGGGCGAGCGCCGGCTGCCGTGCCGAGCGATCTTTGTTCCGATACCGGGGATCCGCCGGATCCGTGAACCCCGTACCGCACGGGTGCGTTGTGGTGCCCAGACGGGACCCGGACTTCGTGCTCCATGGGGTCCTGGACCACTGTCCGACGCGGCTCTCACCGCACATCAGGAAGGAGCGCCATGACGGTCCAGACGCCTGACGCCGAGCAGGCGACCGCAGCGCCCCGGGAACCGTCGCCGGGAGCGCCCCCGGAACCGTCCCCGGAACCCGCCGCGGCGGCGCCGCAGGGGACTCCGCCACCGCCCCCCGCGCCGAAGTTCATCCTCTACCTGGAGGCGCCGGAGTACGGTCGGGCGCTGCGGCAGCTGACCCTGTGGGTGCACCACGTGCTGCTGCCGGTCTACGGCCGGGAGGTCACCTCCATGGCCCTGTGGTGCTCGCGCTGGTGGGAGCACCCGGAGGCGGTGGCCCAGCTGCACGGGCTGTGGCTCGCCTGGGGGGAACTGAGCGACACCGGCTCCGAGTCCGGCATGAGCGGCCCGGCGAGCTGGCACCGGGACTTCCTGGGGCCGATCATGCAGAACCTGCGGGACCCGTCGGGTGTGTTCGCCGGCTGCAAGCCCGGTTCGCACCGCCCGAAGGAGGTGCCCGTCGTCGACGCCGTCGACCCGTTCGGCCCGCCGCCCGGACCACGGCCCGCCCAGGGCTGACGGACGCGTTCAGGGCTGACGGGCGTGCTCATGGCCCCGGCGGAACGAGGGGCGGACCACGGTGGTCCGCCCCTCGTCCCCGTCCTTGCCCTCGTCCTCTTCGAAGGTCAGGCGTCCGGCCGGACCACCCCGAGGATCTCCATCGACGCGGCCGGGGAGACGTACACCCAGCGGCCGGGCCGGGGAGCCTGGATGATCCTGCCGCCGCCGATGTAGAGGGCGACATGGCTGGCGTCGGCGAAGTAGATGATGAGGTCGCCGGGGCGCATGTCCTCGATGGGGACGTGCTCGAGCTGTCGCCACTGCTCCTCCGAGGTGCGGGGGATGGGGTGGCCCGCCGCCAGCCAGGCCTGCGAGGTGAGGCCGGAGCAGTCGAAGGAGTCGGGGCCCTCGGCTCCCCACACGTAGGGCTTGCCGAGCTGGCGGGTGGCGAAGGCGATGGCCTTCTTCCCGGCCGGGGTCGCGTCGGTGCCGACCTTCTTGAGGATGCCCGTGCCCACCCACTTCGCCTGGGCCTTGTCGGCCTCCGTCTTCTCCAGCGCGGCGAGCCGCTCGACCTCCTTCTTCTCCAGCCGCGACTCCAGCTTCTTCGCGTCGTCGATGTGTTTCTCGATGGCCTGGCGCTCGGTGTCCTTGGCACGGCGGCTCGTCCGCAGACTCCTCAGTTCGTCCGCGGCCTCGTCGGTGCGGGTCCCCAGGTCCTTGCGGGTGGCACTCAGGGAGGTCAGCACCCCTTGGGTGGCCTGCTGTGCCTGACGGGCCAAGGACGCGTTGTCCAGGGCGCGTTCGGGGTTGTCGGAGAGGGCGAACTGCATCTCGGCGGGCAGGCTGTCGCCCCGGTACTGGGCGCGGGCCGCCGCCCCCGCCAGTGAGGTGAGACGGCCCAGTTTCGTCTCGGCCGCCTCGATCCGGCCCTGGAGCGTGTGGACACGCTCCTCCTGCTCGGTCACCTTCTCGTCGGCGGCGTCGTACTTGTTCGTGGCGACCTCCGCATCGTGGTAGAGGCGCTTGAGTTCGGCGCGTACCTCGGTGAGGGTGCTGGGCTCGGCCCGGGCCGGCTGCGGGGCCGTCGCCGTCAGGGCGAGGGCCAGGGTGACGGTCGCCGCCGTCCGGTGGCCGTGTGCGCGCAGAGTCCGTCTCATCTGTGCCGAAGCTCCTTTCGTGGGCGTCGCGTGAGGTGTGCGGGCGGGGTCGTCACCACAACGGGGCGGTGGCGGCCCGTGGTTCAAAGCGGGGTGTGAACCGGCCGGACGCGCGACCCGTTGTGCGTCCCAGGTGCGGTTCGCGGACGAAGGGATCGGTATGGGCGCGGAGTTGGTGCTGCTGGCGCTGTGCACGGGGTTCGGCCTCGGCTTTCTGACGCTGGCGACACGGTCGGCGCTGGCGGCCGTACGGCTGTGGGTGCGCGGGCTGCGCGTGATGGGCCAGGTGACGCCCCGCATGGCCCCGGACCGGCGGTGGGGCGGGCTCGTGGTGTTCTCCGACCACCTGGGGCGGGGGCTGGTCTTCGACCCGGGGTGGCGGGGGCCGCTGTGCGGGCTGCCGCCGGTCGGCGGGAGCGTGCCCGTGGTCTACGCGCAGAACCGGCCGGCCACGGCCCGGCTGTGGACGCTGCGGTATCTGCTGGCGCCGTCGTTCGGATGGTTCCTGTCCTCGACCCTGGCGTTCGGCACCGGCGTCGTGGTCTCGTCGTGAGCCGGGACGTGGCCGCGGCGCGGCGGGGCGGGGGCGGATCCGGCGGCCTCGGGCGGGTCCACGGGATCGACGTGCTGCGCGGGTTCGCCCTGTTCGGCATCCTGCTCGTCAACGCCCAGCTGATGGCGGGTCCTTACACGGCGTTCGGCGGCGGTCCCGACGCCTCGGACATCGACCGGGCGGCCGCGTGGGGAGTGACCGCGACCACCACCGTCTATCAGCTGTTCTCCTTCCTTTTCGGCTACAGCTTCGTCCTCCAGAGGCGTGCCGCCCGGCGGACGGGAGCCGTGTTCCCCGCGCAGCATCTACGGCGCACGGCGGGGCTGTTCGGGCTCGGTCTCGCGCATGCCGTGCTGCTCTATCCCGGCGACATCCTCATGACGTACGCCGCTCTGGCGCTTGTCCTGTACGGCCTGCGCGACCTCGGCCCCCGGGCCGCCGTGCGGGTCGCGGTCTGTCTGGTGGCGGGTCTGGCCGTCCTGCTGCTCGGGTACGGGCTGGCGACCGTCGCCCTCACCGAGCCGCTCACCCCGGCCCGGTACGCTCCCCGGGTCGCGGACACCGTGGCCGCCTATCGCGGCGGGGCCCTGTCGGTGATCGGGGCGCACCTGCGCGAACTGCCGACCGCGCTCGGCGCCAACCTGATGTACACCCCCGACATGCTGGCCGCGTTCCTGGCGGGACTCGCGGCGGCGAAGGCGGGACTGGTCGAGCGGCGCGGGCGGGACCGGGCGTGGCTGCGGCGGACGGTCGTACGGTGGCTGCCGGTCGGCCTGGCCGGCGGTGTCGTCACCGCGTGCTGCGCGAACGGGCCCCTGGACAGCCGGTGGTTCCTGGTCGGCCACGCGGTGTCGCTGCTGACCGCGCCGGCCCTCACGGTGTCGTACGCGTGCGGAGTGCTCCTGCTGGCCGACGCGCTGCGCCCGGCGGCGGCCGTGCTCGCCGCCTCCGGGCGCATGGCGCTCAGTCACTACCTCACCCAGTCGCTGGTCCTCGCCTGCGTGTTCACCGGGTACGGGCTGGGGCTCTACGACCGGGTCGGCACGGCCGTCGTCCTCGCGGGCTGCGTGCCGCTGTACGGCCTCCAACTTGCCCTCGGCGCCCGGCTGATGGGCCGGGTCCGGTACGGGCCCGCCGAACTGGCGCTGCGCACGGTCACGCTGGCGCGGTGTCCCGGCCGGGCGCCGGCTTGCTCAGGGTCACACCCGGCAGCAGACGGCCCGCTGCCCGTTCCGTGATCGCCGCCGTCTCGGCCTTCGCCGCCGCCGAGATGGCACCGGCGCCGGGCTCCTTGTACCAGGGGCGCAGCCGGATCAGGGCGGGCTTGACCCCCGTCGCGAGGAGCAGCGCGGTGCCCTTGGGCAGCGCGCGGATCCTGTCGGGCGGCAGGACGGCCTCCTGGCGGTAGGAGTACGAGCGTGAAGTGCCGTCCTTGCTGCGGGAGACGCTCGGTGTGCGCACGTCGTGCTGACCGACCAGGGTGGAGATCTTCTGGACGAAGTCGGCGTCGTCCAGGCCCGCGCCGAGGAGCTTGACGGTCGCCGCGCTCCACAGCGCGTCCATGCCGACCTCGCCCCACACCCGGGCTCCCTGGCGGTAACTCTGGAGCAGGGTAACGACGTTGATGCCGCGGGAGCCGAAGTGCGAGTACAGATCGGGGAGATCGGAGATGCGGCACACGTTCGCCGCTTCGTCGAGCACCGCGGTCAGCGGCGGGTCGAGGCGCCCACCCATGCGCTCGGCGGCGACGACACCCGCCCGCATCGTCGCGTCCGCGAGCCCCGCGATGACGCCCGCCGCCGAGCCGCCGCCGTCCTTGGACAGCAGGTAGAGCGTGTCGTGGCCGAGGACGTGCCGGTCGGGCCGGAATTCGGGGAGGTCGGGGTCGAGGGTGACCCAGGCGAGGATCTCGGGGTCGAGGAGGCAGGAGACGGTCTGCCGGGCGGTCTCGTAGATGCCGTCCCGGGTCTCCACCGCGCCCCGCACGGTGCCCTGCAACTGCTCGGCCATCGCGACGAGTCCGACCTGGCGCAGGAGGTCGATCGGGGCACGGTCGGCGGGGTCGGCGAGCCAGGCGAGGATCTCGGTCAGCGGGGCGCTGCCGCGCGCGGCGGCGAGGAAGAGCGCGGTGAGCGTGTTCTGGGCGGCCGAGATCCAGAAGTCCTTCTTCGCGGTGTCGTCGTTGACGGACGCGACGAAGTGGCCGGCCATCCGGCGGGCGCCCTCGATGGTGTGGCACTCGCCGAGGATGTTCCACCACATCGCCCGCGGGGTGTGGGCGATGCCCTGCGGGTCGAACGTCCAGACCGTGCCCGCCTTCTCGCGTTCGGCGCGGGTGACGGCGTACACGTCGGCCTTGTTGGACGTGAGCAGGACGGCGCCCTGGGCGCGCAGCACCCGGGGCACGGCGATCCCGGTCGACTTGCCGGCCCGGGGTGCCATGAGGTCGAGTTCCACGTCCTCGTAACTGCTGCGCAGTTCGGGGCCCTTGGGCTCCAGGTCGCCCAGGAGGTTGCCGGTCTCGTCCGGGTGCACCTGGTCGCGGCCCTTGAGACCGGGGCGCAGCTCGCGGGCGCGGGCCTCGATGCCCTTGGGACACATGGCGGCGAGTTCACGCCGCCCGGCCAGGCCCTTGGGGCGGGCCGAACGGTCCGTGAAGAGGCGTACGACGAGGGCGACGGGCACCGCGACGAGCGCCAGCAGGCCGAGCATGCCCGCGTAGACGGCGGCGGCCGGTGCCGTGGGCCACAGCGCGCCCGGTCCGTCGGAGACCAGGCGGGTGACGGTGGACAGGGCGAACGGCGGCGCGTCCCAGCCGTTGCCGGAGAGCCCGGCCCCGAGGGTGCCGCCCGACCAGGCGACGGTGAACATCAACAGACCGGTGCCGGCGAGGGCGACGATGGCCCACGGCAGCAGGTCGTGCAGGTCGCCGCCACCGCCGCGGGGGGCGCTCACGCGGTCCACCGCCCGGCCGCCGCCTCGGTGCCGGGGGTGCCGGGGGCGCCCGGGAATCCGTGGACACCCTCCTGGGCGGCCCGTGCGACCTGTGCGGCGGCCCGGGCCGCCGCCTGTTCGACGGCGTCCTCGTTGGGCGTCCAACGGGTGTTGGTGTTGTGCAGGCGGCGCTCCGCGTCGGTGATGGCGACCTTGATGGGGATGCCGGGGCGGCCGCCGACCTTGATGAGGAACCGGCCGCGGCCCGGCGGTTCCTCGTTGTCGCCGTTGACGCCCCAGCCGGGCGGCGAGGACCAGGACGACACGAGTTCGATCTCGCGCCGCGACAGGCCGACCACCTTGCCGAGGTCCTCCATCTCGGTCTTGGGCAGCCCGGCGCACACCACCATCCCGGCCCGCTCGACGAAGCCGCGGGCCTTGGCGCGGTCGGCGTCGGTGCCGAGCGCCTCGGCGTCCTTGAGGGTGTGGGTGATCTTCGCGTCGCCGAGGCCGAGCGAACGGTTCAGCCGGGTCAGCGCGTCGATGCGGTCGACGATGCCGGAGGCGGCCCGCAGCGGGCGCCACAGTTCGTCGAGGACGGTGAAGAACCAGCGCCTGGGGGCGAGTCCGGCGTCCGCGAGGGCGTGCGAGGCGGCCACCGTGCCGAGTCCGTCGGACCAGGCGGCGAGCATCGCGGCGGCGGTCAGCTGGGTGTCCGCCTCGCCGATGCCGGAGATGTCGATGCACACGGCGGGCGCGTTCGGGTCGATCCGGGTGGACGTCTCGGAGGCGAAGGTGTCGCCGAGCGGGCCGTCGAGGATGCCGAGCAGGGAGCGGTGCAGCGGGTCGACGGCGTCCCGGTAGCGGGCGTCGTCACCCCGGTCGAGGGTGACCGCGCGGACCCGGGGCGGGCCCTCGGTCAGCACCCGCAGCACGTCGGGCAGCAGCAACGCCCGTCCCTGGGAGGTGCGTTCGCGCAGGTGGTGCAGGACGGCGGAGAGCACGGACTGCTCGTGGTCGTCCATGGGCCGCCCGCGGACGATGGTGATGAGGGCGGCGACCATGTTCAGTACGCGTCCGTGGGCCTCGGCCTTCAGGACCTCGCCGGCCTCGCCGCCGATCTTCGCGGCGGCCTCGCCCATGGCGCCCGGGTCGAGGACGTTGATGCCGCCCCGGCCGCGGCCGATGGAGATCACCTGGCCGCCGAGCGCGCGGACGGTGTCGGCGTAGTCCGGCTTGAGGTCGCCGAGGACGAGCGGGACGACACCGGTCGCGGCGAGCCCGATCAGCATCCGGTTGATGAGCGTGGACTTGCCCAGACCCGGCATACCGAGCATGAACAGCGAGGGGTTGGAGATGTAGCGGGCCCGGGTGAACCAGTTCAGCGGGTCGCCGCACACGGTGGCGCCGGTGAACAGGTGCTGCCCGAGTGGGACGCCGGTCATGGGCGAGCCGGAACCGGCGGCGAACGGCCACATGCCGCACGCCTGCACGGTAGTGGCACGCCACATGGTGGGCGGGTCCATGTAGCCGACGCGCCCACCGCCGACGCCGTACCAGCCGCGGTGCGGGACGAAGAGTTCCTTGGGCTTCGCCGGAGCCTTCTCCTTGGCTGCCTTGCCCGTCCCGGGCGCCCTGCCTGTCCCGGCTGCCAGGCCCGTCGTACCGTCGTGGCCGCCGAGCCGGCTGTCCGGCGTCCCCTTCTTGGCCTTCCTGCGCGCGGACGTCTCCGCCCTGCGGTCGTCCCGTGCGGACCGGCCGCCGTCCAGTGCCGTGAGCGCCTGCTCCTCGGCCAGCCGGTCGGCCCGCTCGGCCTGCTTCTGCTCGCGCCTGCCGCTCACAGCGCCTCCTGAAGTTCGTGCGGGACGAGGGTCTGCTCCCAGGGGAGGATTCCGGCGGGCAGGGTGCAGCTGAACGCCGCCGCCTGCATCCGGTCCGCGGGCCGCATCAGGACCCGGGACGCCGCGGTCAGGTTGCGGACGGTGACGCTCGCGTCCGCCAGCTCCTCCATGCTGTCGACGGTGACCGTCAGCATCAGCGAGAACTCCACGAGTCCGGCGCCCGACGCCTCCTCGGCGGCGGTCTGCTCCGCAGCCCTCACCTCGGAGGCCGCGCGGGCCTGCACCATGCCCTTGCCGGACGACGCCATGAACTGGGCGCTGCGCCGGTCCGCCTCGACGATGCGGGCCGAGGTGGCCGGGTCGATGGGCCGGTAGACCAGGGCGACCCGCTTGCGACGGGTGCCGGGGGCCGCCTCCAGCATGCCCCGGAGCACCGACGAGCGGATGGTGCCGCGCGGCGCCAGGGTCAGCATCCAGGTCCGGGAGACGCCGGAGTCGTGCTGGTAGCTGTTCACGGTCTCGACGGCGGCGGCGGGGCCCGCGTCGTCCCACTCCAGGCCCGTTCCGCCCTGCTGGGCACGGGCGTTGAGGACGTCGGCGGCGACGGCGGGGTCGTAGGCGACCCGGACGACCTCGGCGATCCGCTCGGCCGACAGCGGGTACGCGGCACCGCCGCCGGCCGCGACGAGCCCGCTGAGCAGGCCCGGGATACGGATGGCGAGATCGGTGATCACATCGGCCTTCTTGCGCCGCTGGCCCGGCGGGATGCCGTAGGTCAGGGTGATGTAGGTGTGCATCTCGGACGACGCGCTCGGGTACCGCTCCACGACCTCCTCCATGACCGCGCGGGCGGCCGGCGGAGCGTCGGGGTGGATACGGGGCAGCACCTCGTGGGCGAGCCGGGTGCCCGGGTCGGGGGCGGTCTCCACGATCACGGTGGCGCCGCGCAGACCGGGTTCGTGGGCCAGCCGGGCCAGCCACTCGCCCCACAGCGCGACCCAGACGTCGACCTGGTCCGGGTCGATGAGCGAGCCGCCGTCGGGGTCGCAGCCGAGGACGATCGTGTACAGGTTGCGGACCGGGTGGTGCAGGACGCCGAAGGGGCGGTCGTAGGCGTCCCGGCCCTCGGTCGCGGTGACCTTGTTGAGCAGGCCCGGCGGGCGGAACCGGCCGCCGGGGCGGGCGGACAGCGGCCCGGAGACGTAGAGGTGCGCGCCCTTCGCCTTGCGGCGCCACCATCCGATGCGCAGGGTCATCAACTGGTAGACGTTGCGCCCGTCCTGGGTACGGATGGCGAGCGGCACCAGGAACACGACGACCGGTACGAGCACGACCAGCGCCGCGTACAGCGAGATCAGCGACGCCAGCAGGGTGACGATGAGTCCGCCGAAGACCCCGAAGGTGCCGACGAGTCCGAGCGGCCCGAGCCCAGGCCGCCGTGGCCTGCGCCAGTTTCCGTAGGTCGGATGGATGACGGCTTCCGTGGACATGAGTCCGGTTTCCCTTCGTGAAGTGACGGGGGGCGGCGCGACGGTGGGGAGACCGCCGGGTTCCCAGGGGGGAGCGGGAACCCGGCGGCCGTTCAGGGGAGGGGAGACGACGGGGAGTCCGCCGGTCACCGGCGGGGGCCGCCCGCGGGTGACGGCCGGGCGCGCTCGCGCCGGGCGCGCGGTCCGGACGCCGTCGCCTCCCCGGGGATCACTTGTTGTGGCCCAGTTCGCCGTCGGCGCCCTCGACGGCGCCGGAGACGGTGGAACTCGCCACCTGTGCCGCGGCCACCGCCGCGAGGACGGCGACACCCGCCGGTCCGGCCGCGGCGGCCGCGCCGCTCGCGCCCCCGCCCGCCGCTCCGGCACCCGAGGCCCCGGCCCGGCCCGCCCCGGCCGCGCCGCCCGATCCGGTCGCGCCCGCCTCTCCGCCCGCGCCGGACGAGCCGCCGCCACCGGACGAGCCGCCGGATCCGGTCGCTCCGCTCGGACCCACCTGCGCGCCGCCGCCGGAGCCGCCGCGGCTGCCGCCGAGCTGGACCGCGCCACTGGCCAGGCTGGAGCCCGCCTGTCCCATGCTGGACATGGGGTTGCCGGTGCCCATGGCGGCGGTCGCGGGCACGATGAGTTTCAGCAGCGCGGGCAGGGCGACGGCGGACAGCAGCATCACGCCGATACCGGCGATCCGGGTGTTGATGGTGCTGGTGTCGCCGGTGCCGCTGTTCTTGCCCGAGTTGATCATCGCCATGCCCGCGTTGAGTACCAGGGCGACCGCGGGTTTGTAGAGCAGCCAGGCGATCATCCAGCCGATGTGCTTGCGCCACCAGCCGGCGCCCCAGTCCGTCATCGAGGCCGCGGCGGCCAGCGGGAGCGTGCCGAGCAGCAGCATCATCACGCCGAGCCGGATGTACATCAGGACCGTGTGGATGATCCCGGCGATCAGCAGCAGGAACGCGAGGACCAGCAGCAGGAAGGACTGGATCCCGCCGCCGTCCGAGCAGGCTCCGACGTTGTTCAGCGAATCCTGTACGGCGTTGTTGAACAGGTAGTTGGAGTAGCTGTCCCCCACGGCCGCGGCGGCCACCACGACGGTGGTGGCGGCACCCGAGACGAGCACCACCCGCATGATGCCCTTCAGCGCCGTGCGGCCCGCGTCGCCCTTCCGCTCGATGGCCATGCGGCAGGCGGCGAAGAGCAGCGAGCCGACGGCGAGGTAGACCACGATCCACTGCGTGTCGCTGCTGATGTCCTTCGACGTCTGGGTCTGCTCCAGCGTCGGGACGTTGGTGGTCAGCGCCGCGAACACCGCGACCGCGCCCGCGAGGATGGTCTTCGCGATCAGGTCGACGATGGTTCCGATGGGATCGCCGAGAAAGCTGAAGAACCCCTTCACCAGGTCGATGACCGGATTCCCGGACGTGCAGTTCACGTCAAACCCCCCAAAGAATGAAGCCGTTGGTGCTCTGGACGGCCGACACCGGCGAGTGCAGCGAACCGTTGTCGTCGGGCTCGACCTTCCAGTCGCCGCCGCTCCAGCGCAGGGAGATGTCGGTCGCCGCGTATCCCTGGGCGCTCTTGAGGAGCAGTCGCACGGTCGCCGCCGTGTCCGTGTACGAGGTCACCGAGAAGCCGGTGTACGAGGCGACGGCCGTTCCGCTGTTCTGGCTGTCGGTGCTCTGGACGGTGCCGCGCTGGAACTCGAACATCTCGCGGCCCTGCCCGGAGACGACCTGCTGCTCGGTGACGGTGCGCCAGTCGGATCCGCTCATCTGCGAGGGGATGATGTGGGCGGCCAGCGCGGCCCCGGTGGGCGTGTGCGCGTAGCACCACCACAGGGGCCCCTGGATCCGGGTCGGCCCGGCCGAGACGGAGACGGGCACCCGCGCGACACCGAGCGTGCGCCAGCTCACGTCCTTGGGCGCGGCCTGGGGCAGCGCCGATCCCGCGCTGTCGTCGGTACGGCAGCCCCGGGGCCGGCCGTCCTTCGTGGCGGACGGGCCGGCCAGCGGGCCTTCGGAGGCCGCGGCGTTCGCATGGGCCGTGGTCGTGTCCGGGCCGGACAGCATGGTGACGATCCCGCCCACCACGACCACGATGCCGAGGAATCCCGCCGACAGCTGCCAACCGCGCTGCTTGTAGTACGGCCCGGACTCCGCGATCCGGCGCTCCCTGCGTTTGAACATCACGACCGTCCGCCGGGCCTACGCGAAGACGAAGCTGATCAGCGGGCCCGCGGTGGCCACGAGGACACAGCCGCCGAGCACCATGCCGAGCCGGCTCATGTGCTCCGAGCTCTCGCCCCGCTTGACGGACACGGCCATCATCGCGCCGGTGATCAGCACGCCGGCGACACCGGCGGCGGTACCGGCCCAGGCGGCTATGCCGAGGACCGTGTTGACCTTGGAGGTGAGCGCGCCGGGGGCGTTGGCCGCGGGCTGGGGCACTCCGGCGGCGAGGATGTTGGAGGCTTCGTAGAGCAGAGAGGACATGAGGATCTCCGAAGGATTCGGCGCCCGGCACGAGCGGTGGGCGGGAAGGTGACTGGCTTTACGAAAAGGCGTGTTGGGGTCAGGGGCCGAGGAGCTGAAGGCTGCCGAGGGCCGTGACGAGCGGACCGGCGCACGTGGCGACCAGGCAGCTGAGGGTGACGAAGAAGACGCCGCGGAAGTGCTCGCCGCCCTCGCCGGGGTCGCCGCGGCGCAGCTGGAGCGCCATCTGGATACCGACGATGATCAGTCCGCCGACACCGCAGGCCGAGGCGCACCAGGCGAGCAGGCCGAGGATCGTGTCGGCTTCCACCGGCGGGGTGTAGGCGGCCAGGAACCGCGCGTCGAGGAGGTGTTGGGTCACGACACGGCTCCCTCGCCGTAGAGCTCGCCGCCCACCAGCTTGGCGAGCGTGGCGAGTTGTCTGGGGATCGACTTCGGGCGTCCGCCCGTACGCCAGGCCGGTATCCACGGCACGCGGTGCACCCGGGCGACGGAGCGGAGCACGCGGATGCGGCGCAGCAGACTGAGCGGCAGCCGCCCGGGGGCGTCGGCGACGAGGACCACGCCGAGCAGTTCGAGTCCCTGCGGGGCGTTGCCCTCCTTGAGCGCGCCCAACGCCTGGGAGACGGACCGCAGTCCACGCGCGCTGGTCCGGCCGACCAGGACGACCCGGCGTGGCTCGCCGCGGGCGGGGTCCGGCCAGCGGGCTCCCACCTCCACTCCGCCGAACGCCTCGACCAGCGAGGTCGCGCCGGACCCGCCGTGCGCCTTGACCCAGCCCACCTCGTCCCGCGACTTCCCGCGTGCCGCCTTGGGGGGCCGCTTCGACTGACCCCAGGCCGCCTCCTCGGAGACGGCAGCCGCCGCCGAGCGCCGCCCTGGGGCGGACTTCGGCGAGACAACCTTGGGCCGGGGCGCGACCTGCGGGGCCTGCACGTGTTTCGCGACCTGCGTGGCCGTAGTGAACTCCGGCTGAGCGGCGGGCACTTGTGACGGCGCGTGCTGAACCGCGTGGGCCTGCGTGGACGCCGGCTGAACCGCGTGGGCCTGCGGTGATGCGGGATGGCCTGCTGGACCCTCGGGGTGCGCGGGCTGTCCGGTGGGAAGTACTGGCTGTCCGGCGGGGGCCGGGGCTGCCGGACCGCCTGGCGCCGTCGGCCGGCCGGTTCCGTCGGTGTCAGGAGCGGGCCGCGCTTCCGGCGGCGTCGGCTGCGGGTTCTTCGGTCCCCGAACCCATGACCCCGGGCCCGACGGCATTGCCGAAGGAGTCCCCATGTGTGTCCCGCCCCCCTCTTCGCTTGCTGATCCGCTGCTCTGGCTCATCTGGTTTCCACTGGTTTGAACTTATTTGCTCCGGGCGCCGTTTCGATCTGTCGAGCCCGTCGGACAGCACAACGGGCCATGTGGCCACAGCGGTTCAAGGCGAGGGGAAGAAGGCGGGCGCTCATGAGCGGAGAGAGCGGAGAAGGCGGTTCGTCCACCGCCGTCAGGAACGGGATCCTCGCGGGCACCGGCTGCGGTTGCCTGCTGTCGCCGCTCGCCCTGGCCGGAACGCTGGTCGTCGTGGTGGTCCTGGGCGGGTTCGGCGTTCTGCTGGCGCCGCTCATCGCGCTGTACCTGCTGTTCCACGGCGGAGGCGGCAGCCCCCCGAGCCAGGCCGACGCGGACCAGTCGCTCGGCATCTTCCAGGGCGACGGCAAGGGCGAGCTGGACACCTCCACCGTCCCCGCGGACCTGGTGGACCCCATTCAGAAGGCCGGCGAACTGTGCGGCGCCATCGGCCCGATCGTCATCGCCTCTCAGATCGAGAAGGAGTCCGGCTTCAACAGCGCTCTGGTCGGCCCGAACGGCGAGCAGGGCCTCTCGCAACTGCCGCCCGAGATCTTCACGCAGTACGGCAAGGACGACGACGGCAACGGCAAGACCTCGGCCCTGGACGCGAAGGACTCGATCATGGCGCAGGGCCGCTACCTGTGTGAACTGGCCAAACAGGGCCAGCAGATGATCGACAACGGCGAGGTGAACCAGAGCGACGGGGACGGCACCACCAACAGCGTTCTGGACCTCGCCCTGGCCGGCTACGACGTCGGGATGGACGCCGTCCGCGCGGCCAGGGGGGTGCCGCAGACGAACGAGGCCCAGGGATATGTCCTCGCCATCCGCGCCCAGTTCGCCAAGTACCAGGGCATCGGCGCCCCTCCCTCGGGCGCCACCCCGGGTGTCACGCCCGACCCGACCACGACCAGTTCCATCCAGACCGCCGCATGAGGAGGACAGCCATGGCCCGCTTCGATGTGTACATCTCCGGCGAAGGGCTCGCCGAGATCGACGGACACACCCTTGTTCCCGCGCCCGGCCAGTCCGTGCACGAGGCCGTCCTCGACCGGTTGCAGGGGTACGCGGAGGAACGTGCCGGCGCCGTCGCGGCGACGGTGTACGACGGCCCCGGCGCCGCCCGCTTCGTACTGGAGGTACTGCCGGACGGTTCGAGCCGCGTCCTCGAACCGGAGGAGGAGCCGTCCCCCGGGCCCGGACCCACGGCTCCGCCCGCGGCCGTTCCGGTCGCCACCGTCGTCGTTCCCGTCTCCGACGCGGACACCGCCTCCGCCGTCGCCACCGCGGTCGCCCGGGCCCGCGCCACGGCCGCCGCCCGCGCCGAGGTACCGGACCCGGGCGCCGTCGCGGCCCCCGCCGTCACCAGCGGTCTCCCCGCCGGTCTCGTCGAACGGATCGGCCGTATCAACGCGCTGGCCGCCGACGGCCTGCTCGACGAGGCGTTCGCCGACGCGACCGCGCTGCGCGAGAGCCTGACCGGCTCGATGGGGGCCGAGCACCCGCACGCCGTGGAGGCGCGGGCCGTCGAGGCGTACCTCGCGCACCTGCGCGGCGACCACCGGGAGGCCATCGTGCTGGCCCTGGCCGTGGCCCGGATCCGGTGCCGGGCCAGGGACGGCCGCGCACCCGCGGAGGTGGCGCGGGCCGCGGCGGCCTGGCAGCAGCTCGACGACGACCGGGCCGTCGTCGCCCACGGGCGCGAACTCCTGCACATGTGGGACACGTTGGACCGGCACGGCCTGCTGCCGCCCGGCTACGCGGCACTCGTCGGGCAGGTCCGCGGACAGGTCGACGCGCTGGAGGCGTACGTCTGAGTCACCGCGCGCGACCTCGCGCGTACCCCCGGTCACACCCGCCCCGACCAGCTCGTCCATCACTTCGTACATCCGACGTCAAACGAACGTGGAACACCCCTCGGAACACTCCGTTCCTCAGGAGGCCCCGGCCCCAGGTCCCCCTTGACCGGGTCCGGTCATCCCAAGGAACAGGAGCACACCATGAACGTCACGGTCATCGGATCGGCGAGCGCGGTCTCTCCCGAGGAACGGGCGCTGCGCGACCTCTACCTGGAACACGGCCCGGCGCTCTACACGTATGTGCTGCGCATGCTCGGCGGGGACACGCACCGCACCGAGGACGTCATCCAGGAGACGCTGCTGCGCTGCTGGAACAAGCGGAACCTGGCCGACGACGAGGGGATGGCCGTACGCCCCTGGATGTTCCGGGTCGCCCGCAACCTCGTCATCGACGGGCACCGGACGCGGATGGCGCGGCCGTTGGAGATAGGCGGCGCCACCTGGCTGAGCGAACTGGGCGCCGAGGTGGACGACATCGAGCGGATGCTGTCGTCCATCGTGGTGCGCGAGGCCCTGCGGGCGCTCACTCCCGCCCACCGCGACGTGATCCGGGCGACGTTCTTCGAGGACCGCACCACCCAGGAGGCGGCCGACGCCCTGGGCATCCCGCAGGGCACGGTCAAGTCCCGGGTGTACTACGCGCTGCGCAGCCTGCGGCTGGCGCTGCGCGAGCACGGTGTCGTCGCGGACGACGACGTCCGACCGCAGGAGCAGCAGCTGGACCAGGACCAGGTCCGAGCCGCGGCCTGACCGCGTCCGGGCCGTCCGGGCCGTCCGGTCACCTCGGACCGTTTCCGCTTGCTCCGGGCTCGGAGGCGTCCAGGTCGAGCAGGGTCTGCCGCAGGTCGGCGGCCTCCGGGTGGGAGGTCTCCTCCAGGAGGGCGAGCGCCGCCCGGAAGGCGCCGATCGCCGCGTCCCGGTCCCCGGCGGCGAGCCGGGAGTCGGCGATGTGGCGCAGGGTGTCGGCCTCCAGATAGTGGTCCCCGACCTCCCGGTACAACGCCAGCGCGTGCTCGAAGCGTTCGACGGCGGCGTCGTACTGACCGAGCTGGTGGTGGGTGTAGCCGACGCTGTCCTGTGCCGCGGCCTCGCCGATCGGGTCGCCGATCTCCTGGTGCAGGGCGACGGCCTTCTCGCAGTGCTCCAGCGCCTTGTCGTGCTCACCGAGCAGGATGTAGGTCCAGCCGACCTCGTTCAGGACGATGGCCTCGCTGCTCGTGTTGCCCTCGGCCCGGTACAGCTCGCGGGCGTGCGCGTAGTGGTCGAGCGAGACGGTGAACCGGCCCTCCCCGTTGGCCTGGTAGGCGAGACAGCGCCGGGTGCGTGCCTCGCCGAACGCGTCGCCCTCGGTCCGGAACAGCTCCAGCGCGCGGCCGAGGTCCCGGCTCGCCTCGGCAGAGTGCGCGAACCGGGTGTGGAAGAAGCCCAGACCGCGCAGGGCGTGCGCCTCGCCGACACGGTCGCCGACGGCCCGGGCGGCCCGGAGCGCGACACTGTTGATCTCCATCAGGTCGTGCCAGAAGCCGAGCCGGTCGAAGTACAGGTCAAGGCCGACGGCGGTGCGCCAGGCGTGGTCCTCGTAGCCGTGGGCGGCGGCGTGCTCGACGACCGCCCGCAGGACGTGCCGTTCCGTGCGCAGCCACTGCATGGCGTTCTTCCGTCCGGTGAACCGGACCGCGCCGCCGTCCGTTGTGTTCGGCGGCAGGGGAAGGGTCTCGCGGAGCGGGCTGATGATCGCGGAGGCGTGGTGGGTGGTGTGCAGGTAGTGGTCGTGCATGCGGCGCAGCGCCGCGGCGCGCCGCTCCCCGGTGTCCTCGGTGTCGGCCAGTTCGCGGGCGTAGGCGCGCAGCAGGTCGTGGAAGGCGAAGCGGCCGGGCGCGTGTTCACCGAGCAGGCTGGCCCCGGTGAGCTCGGCCAGCAGCGCGCGGACCGGGCGCGGGGGCACCGCGGCCAGGGCGGCGGCGGCCGTCGTGCTGATGTCGGGGCCCGGGTGGAGGGACAGCCGGCGGAACAGTTCCGCGGCGGGCGACGGCAGCGCGTGGTACGACCACGAGAAGACGGCGCGCGCGTCCGTGTGGGCGTCGCCGCCGGTGAACGCGTCCAGGCTTCCGTGGGTCTCGCGGAGTTCCCCGGCGATGTCCGTGAGCCGGAAGCCGGGGTGGTGCGCGGCCCGCGCCGCCACGATGGCGAGGGCCAGCGGCAGCCGGGCGCACAGCTCGACGATGGCGTCGGCGGCCTCCGGTTCGGCGTCCACCCGCGCGGCGCCGATGCGCCGGGTGAGCATCGCGCGGGCCTCGCCGGTGGCCAGCGGGCCCAGCGTCAGCGGGTGGGCGCCGTGGCCGGCCACCAGTCCGGTGAGCCGGCTGCGGCTGGTGACGATGACGAGACAGCCCGGTGTGCCGGGCAGCAGCGGGCGTACCTGCCCGCTGTCACGGGCGTTGTCCAGCACGATCAGGACGCGCCGGCGGGCGAGGACACTGCGGTAGAGGGCGGCCTGCGCGTCGAGTCCTTCGGGGACGGCCTGCGGGGCCACACCGAGGGCGACGAGGAACGTCTCCAGCGCCTCGGAGGGGTCCATGACGGAGCCGCCCTGGTCGTATCCGCGCAGGTTCACATAGAGGCTGCCGTCGGGGAAGCGGTGGGCGACCCGGTGTGCCCAGTGCACGGCCAGGGTGGTCTTGCCAGCCCCCGCCATACCGTTGATGAGGCCGATGACGGCCGTGTCCGGATGGTCATCGGAGGGCAACAGCGCGTCCACCCTGCCGAGTTCGGTGTCACGTCCGGTGAACAGGGGCAGGTCGGCCGGGAGTTGGGACGGGTGTACGTCACCCGTGGTCCGTATGCGCTCGTCCTGGCCGGGGTCGTCCGGCTCCCCGGTGTCCGGGCCGTCCTCGGTGTCCGTGCCGCCGGTGTCCGCCGCCGGTACCGGGACCGGCGGCGGCGACAGGTCCGGGTCCCCGGCCAGCAGCCGTGCGTGCGTGGCGCGCAGCGAAGGTCCGGGTTCGATGCCGAGTTCGTCGACGAGCGTGCGGCGGGTGCTCGCGTAGACCTCCAGGGCCTCGGCCTGCCGCCCGCAGCGGTACAGGGCCACCAGCAGCAGTTCGCACACGGCCTCGCGCAGCGGCTGCGCGGCGCGCAGCGCCACCAGTTCGGGCAACACCGCTTCGTGGCGGCCGAGTTCGAGTTCCACGCGGAGCCGGTACTCCAGGGCGGTCAGCCGTCGTTCGGCCAGGCGTGCCCGTTCGGTCTCCGCGAACGGCCCGGGAACACCGGCCAGGGGGGTGCCGTGCCAGCCGGCGAGCGTGCTGCTCAGCAGCCGGGCCGCCCCGCGGCTGTCGCCCCGGGCGCGGAGCCGCTCGGCCCGCGCCAGGCTCTCCTCGAACTCGCCGAGATCGCTGGTGATCTCCTCGGTGCGCAGCGCGTATCCGTCACCGATGGACACCACGAGCCGGGGCGGGGCGCCGGGGGTCCGTTCGGACTCCAGCAGCTTGCGCAGCCGTGACACATAGGTGCGCAGCATGGGGACGGCACCGGTCGGCGGGTCGTGCCCCCAGATGCCGTCGACGAGTTCGCCGACACCGGCCGTACGCCCGCGGCGCAGGAGCAGCACCGCGAGCACGGCCCGTTGCTGCGGCGAGCCGAGTGCCAGTTCCGTCTCGCCCCGCCAGGCACGCAGCGGGCCCAGTAAGGAGAAACGGAGAACTTCCGCACCATCGGTAACCTTCACAACACCAGAGAGTAGCGAGGGCGGTTACGAACACTCTGTCGATTCGGCCAATTTCATATCTTCGTGTCGTGTACGCGGCGGGTCGGCAGGCCGCCCGCACCGGATCCCGGGGATCGCCGGGCCTCAGCCGCGCTTTCCGAGGGTCTCCAGCGCCTCGTCCGTGAGCCGGTACACCGTCCACTCGTCCTGCGGGCGCGCGCCCAGCGACTCGTAGAAGTCGATCGAGGGCCGGTTCCAGTTCAGGACGGACCACTCCAGGCGCTGGTAGCCGCGCTCCCGGCAGATCCGCGCGAGCTCCGTGAGCAGCGCCTTGCCGTGACCGGCGCCGCGCGCCGCCGGGCGTACGTACAGGTCCTCCAGGTAGATGCCGTGGACGCCGCGCCAGGTCGAGAAGTTCAGGAACCACAGCGAGAAGCCGACCGGCTCACCCGTGACGTCGTCCTCCGCCATGTGCGCGTACGCGGCCGGATTCTTCCCGAACAGCGCCTCGCGCAACTGCTCCGGCGTCGCCCGCGCCTCCTCCAGGGCCTTCTCGTACTCGGCGAGTTCACGCACCAGGGCGTGGATGACGGGGATGTCGTCGGGGGCAGCGGTACGGATCATGCGCCGAGACTAGCCCGGGAGGCTCCGCCGCAAGTTTTCCGCGACCCGGGCGGCTCGTCCGGAATGTCGATCGGACAAGGGACACTGCCGGCATGGGTGAATCGGACCATGCGCATTGACCGGGTCCTCCACAGGGTGTGGATGTACGTGCGCGGTGCGCCGGGCACGTACATCTGGCTGACCATTCTTTTCATCACGACCGTGGCCATGCACCACATGTCTCCGGATTTCGAAGAGGACTTCCTGCGGCAGCGCTCGACGAACATCCATGAGCTGTCGAACAACCCGGTGCGGGTGCTGTTCGCGAGCGCGATGTGGATCGACGGCGGGCGCTGGGCGCCGTACGCCGTGCTCTACACCGTCTTCCAGGCGCCGGCCGAACGCTGGCTCGGAACGGCGCGCTGGCTCGCGGTCAACGCGACCGCGCATGTCGTGTCGACGCTGGTCAGCGAGGGTGCGCTGCTCTGGGCGATCAAGCACGGCGTGGCACCGCACTCCGCGGTCGACACCCTCGACATCGGGGTGAGCTACGCCCTGGCGGGGGTGGTCGGCGTGCTCACCTACCGGATCGCGACGCCCTGGCGGTATCCGTATCTGGTGGTCGTTCTGGCGGTCTACGGGATTCCCTTCATGACCGCGCGCACCTTCACCGATCTCGGGCATTTCACCTCCGTTCTGATCGGTCTCGCCTGTTATCCGTTGGCCCGGGGGCGCGGAAAGGCATGGAATCCGAAGGAGACAGTGGCCGCTTTCCGGGGTTAACGTCCTGCCCATGAGCAGCTCGGCGAGCAAGGCCGTGAACGGCGGCATCTCCTTCTGGTACGCGGACGACGGCCTCCCCGCCCCCCGGGAGCCGCTGCCCGGCGACGCGTCCGCCGACGTCGTCGTGGTCGGCGGCGGCTACACCGGACTGTGGACCGCGTACTACCTGAAGAAGGCGGCCCCCTCCCTGCGCGTCACCGTCCTGGAGCAGAAGTTCTGCGGCTACGGCGCCTCCGGGCGCAACGGCGGCTGGCTCTACAACGGCATCGCGGGCCGCGACCGGTACGCGAGGCTGCACGGCCAGGAGGCGGCCGTACGCCTCCAGCGAGCCATGAACGACACCGTGGACGAGGTCGTCAAGGTGGCCGCCGAGGAGGGCGTCGAGGCCGACATCCACCAGGGCGGCGTCCTCGAAGTGGCGTACACGCCCGCCCAGTTGGCCCGGCTCAAGGCCTTCCACGCGCACGAGCTGTCGTTCGGCGAGAAGGACCGCGAGCTGTACGGCGCGAAGGAGACCGCCGAGCGGATCCGGGTCGCCGACGCGGTGGGCTCGGCCTGGACCCCGCACGGGGCCCGGCTGCACCCGGTGAAGCTGGTCAAGGGCCTCGCCGCGACCGTCGAGGCACTGGGCGTCACCATCCACGAGCAGACACCGGTGACCGAGATCCGCCCGCGGCAGGCGGTGACGCCGTACGGCACCGTCCGCGCCCCCTACGTCCTGCGCTGCACCGAGGGCTTCACCGCGAACCTCAAGGGCCAGAAGCGCACCTGGCTGCCGATGAACTCCTCGATGATCGCGACGGAGCCGCTGACCGCCGGCCAGTGGGCGGAGATCGGCTGGGAGGGCCGCGAGACGCTCGGCGACATGGCGCACGCCTACATGTACGCCCAGCGCACCGCCGACGGCCGCATCGCGCTCGGTGGCCGCGGTGTCCCGTACCGCTTCGGCTCGCGCACCGACAACGACGGCACCACCCAGCAGTCGACCATCGACGCCCTGTACGAGATCCTGGTCCGCTTCTTCCCGTCGCTCGCCGGCGTCCAGGTGGCCCACGCCTGGTCGGGCGTGCTCGGCGTCCCGCGCGACTGGTGCGCCACGGTCACCCTGGACCGGGCGACGGGCCTCGGCTGGGCCGGCGGATACGTCGGCTCCGGCGTCGCCACCACCAACCTCGCCGCCCGCACCCTGCGCGACCTCGTGCGGCAGGACTCCGGCCAGGCGGGCGCGACCGACCTGACCGCCCTGCCCTGGGTGAACCACAAGGTCCGCAAGTGGGAACCGGAGCCCTTCCGCTGGATCGGCGTCCACGGCATGTACGCGACCTACCGCACGGCCGACCGCCGCGAACAGGCCACCCACAGCCCGGAGTCGTCCCGGCTGGCCCGGCTCGCGGACCGGGTGTCGGGGCGCCACTGACCGGTCCCGGCGGCCGAGGTCGGCCCGGTCCCGGCGGTCCGGCCGGGGAGTCCGCGCCGGACCCCCGGGATCCGAGCCGGTGCCGTCAGCCCACGGACTCCGGGACCGCCGTGCTCGACGCCGCGTACTTCGGGGCCTTGGCCGTGACCATGAGCCCCGCGACCAGGCCGGCCAGCAGCAGGATGCCGGTGGCCCACCAGATGGCCACGGTGTAGCCGTGGACGACGCCCTCACGGACGATCAGCGCCTTCTGGGACGGGTTGTGGAGATGGGCGGCGATGTAGGCCGTGCTGGTCGTGGTGGCGATGGTGTTCAGCAGCGCCGTACCGATCGAACCGCCCACCTGCTGCGAGGTGTTGACCGTCGCGGAGGTCACGCCCGCGTCCTGCGGGGCGACCCCGGCGGTCGCGGTGGCGAAGACCGGCATGAAGACCAGGCCCATGCCGAGACCCATCAGGAGCAGACCGGGCAGCAGCTGGCCCGCGTAGTCGGAGTTGACCGTGAGCTGCGTGAAGATCACCATGCCGCCGGCGGCGAGGACCGCGCCCGGCACCATCAGTATGCGCGGCGCCACATGGGGCAGCAGCCGCGCCGAGATCTGCGTCGAACCGATGATGATCGCGACGGTCAGCGGCAGGAACGCGAGACCGGTCTTGACCGGCGAGTATCCGAGGATGACCTGGAGGTAGTAGGTCATGAACAGGAACATGCCGAACAGGGCGATGACCGCGAGCCCCATCGTCAGGAAGCAGCCGGCACGATTGCGGTCCTTGACGATGTGCAGCGGCAGGAGCGGGCTCGGTGCCCTGTTCTGCCACCACACGAACGCGACCAGCAGTGCGGCCCCGCCCGCGATGAGGCCCAGCACCAGCGGGTCCGACCAGCCGCGCGAGTTCGCCTCGCTGACCCCGTAGACGATCGCCACCAGTCCGCCGCAGCCCAGCACCGCGCCGGGCACGTCGAGGTGGACGTTCTTGAAGCCCGGCCGGTCCCGCAGCAGTCCGAACGCGCCGATGACCGTGATGACCGCGATGGGGATGTTGACGTACAGGCACCAGCGCCAGTTCAGGTACTCCGTCAACAGGCCGCCCACGATGAAGCCGATCGCCGCACCCGAGCCCGCCAGCGCTCCGTAGACACCGAAGGCCTTACCGCGTTCCCTCGGATCGGTGAACGTCGTGGTCAGCAGGGACAGTGCGGACGGCGCGAGCAGGGCGGCGAAGGCACCCTGGAGGGCGCGGGCGCCGAAGAGCATGCCGGACGTGGTGGCCGCGCCGCCGATCCCGGACGCGACGGCGAAGCCGATCAGCCCGATGACGAACGTGCGTTTGCGGCCGACGAGGTCGGCGATCCGGCCGCCGAGCAGCAGCAGCCCGCCGAAGGCCAGCGTGTAGGCCGTGATGACCCACTGCCGGTTCCCGTCGGACATGCCGAGGTCGTGCTGCGCGGAAGGGAGCGCGATGTTCACGATGGTCGCGTCCAGCACGACCATCAACTGGGCCAGCGCGATGATCACCAACGCCCACCAGCGATGGGGGTCGGGACCCACGGGCGCCTCTGGTTCACCTGTCCGGGTGACACTCATTCGCCCAGAAGACCATGAAACAGGATGGGTCGCATCTTTGGACGACATGGCTTCGCGGGACGCGTTCCACGGGCTCGCGGTCATGGTTCCAGCACCACCTTTCCGATCGTGGCCCTGTTCTCCAGGGCCCGGTGCGCCGAGGCCGCCTCGGCGAGGGGGAAGCGGGTGACGGCCGGGGTGAGGCGTCCGGCCGCGGCCTCGGCCAGGGCCCGCAGTTCCAGGGTTCGTGCGGGGTCGGGTCCGCCGGCCTTGCGCATCATCACGGGGCCGAGCACCTGCTCGGACACCCCTTCCACGAGGTACGGGGAGCCGTCTCGGATGCCCTCGCCCGACCAGCCGAAGACGATGTGCCGGCCGCCGGGACCGAGCAGTCCGACGGCGTCCCGGGCGATGTCGCCGCCGACGCCGTCGAGCACGACGGTCGCCGCCCGGCCGCCGAGGTGCGCGCGGACCTTCTCCGGCCAGCCGGGGTCGGTGTAGTCGACGGCCGGATCGGCGCCGTTCGCGCGGGCCCGCGCCACCTTCTCCGGGCCGCCCGCGAGGCCGACCACGGTCGCGCCCGCGTGGTGCGCGTACTGCACGAGGAGCGTGCCGATGCCGCCCGCCGCCGCGGGTACGACGACCACGGCGGAGGGGCCGAACTCGGCGAACTGCACGATCCCCATGGCCGTACGGCCGGTCCCGATCATGGCGACGGCCTGCGCGAAGTCGAGGTTCGCGGGAATGTCGTGAAGGCGCTCGACGTCCGTGACGGCCAGTTCGGCGTAGCCCCCGGGGGCGAAGCCGAGGTGGGCGACGACGCGTCTGCCGAGCCACAGCGCGGCGACGCCCTCGCCGAGGGACTCGACGGTTCCCGCGACCTCGCGGCCGGGGACGGTCGGCAGCGTGGGCGCCGGGGCCGGGCCGCCCCGCATCCCCTCGCGCAGGGCGGTGTCCAGGAGATGGACGCCGGCGGCGGCCACGGCGATACGGACCTGTCCCGGCCCCGGCTCGGGGTCCTCGGTCCGCTCGTGGACGAGGTTCTCGGCGGGACCGAAGGCGTGCAGGCGGATCGCGTACATAGGGGGCTCCTCAGCGTCTACGAGGTCTGCGAGGCGGCGGGGCCCCGCGGGTCCGTGAGACCCCGCGAGGTCCGCGAGGTCCGTGTGGCCACGGGAGCGTCTCGCGAGGTCGGGTGAGTAACCACTTTTCGACCTCAAGCTCGCTTGAGGTCAAGACGCTCCCGGATGCGCAGGGCCAGTGCCACGGCCTCCGTCGCGCTGTTGAAGGACACCTCCGAGAGCACCCCGGGGGCGGCGACCTGGTCGCCCACGAGATAGACGCCGTCACCGCGGTCGACGCGCGGGCGGTCCCGCCAGCTCGTGCCGGGCAGGTCGACCGCGCCCGTACGGCCGTTCGCGACGCTCGCGCGCCGCCAGGTGACCCGCTCGCGCCAGCCCTCGAAGGCGAGGTCGAGCAACGCCTCGGCGCGGGCGACGCCGTGCGCCCCCGTCTCGCCCGGGGCGATCGGGATCTGACCCTGGAGGAGCTGCTCCCCGGCCGGGGCGAGGGTGCGGTCCCGGGCGGTGAACCGTTCGATCCAGCCCGGCGCGTCCAGGTCGGAGACGGCGAACGCGTCGCCACGGCGGCTCCGCAGCGCCAGGTCGACGAGGGCGGTACGGCCGCTCGGCCAGGTCAGCGACGCGTCCTTGAGGAGGCGGCGGGCGGCGTCGAGCGAGGTGGCCACGATGACCGGACCCCGGTCCGCGGGGACGGCGTCCACCCGGGCCAGCGTCTCCATCCGTACGCCGAGGTTCCAGGCCCGCCCCGCCATCCGGTCGATGACGTTCGCCCAGCCGCCCCGGGGGCAGTTCGCCTCCGTCGGCAGTCTCATGGCCCGGCGCAGCCGCTCCTGCACGAACGCCGCGGACAGCGAACCGGGATCGTGGTGGAAGAGGGCGACGGCGGAGTAGTGGGCGGCGGCCAGCGCGCCCTCCGCGCCGGCCTGCCCGGTCGCCCAGGTCATGAAGTCGACGTCCGCGGGGGCCTGCTGGCAGGAGCGGCGCAGCAGCTTGAGCATCGCGAAGGGCGGGGTGCGGCGCAGCGCGCCCTTGTGGCGCAGCCGCAGCCGGGCCGCCTCCAGGGACCTGATCGGGGCGAGCGCCCCGATCAGGTCCCGCTGTTTGAGCCAGGTCCAGTGCGGCCCGGCGCTGTAGAGGGCGTGCGGTCCCTCGTTCGTCCGGTACGGCCCCTCGGCGGTCCTGGCCCGCCCGCCGAGGGTGTGGTGAGCTTCGTGGACGGTGACCTCGGCGCCCGCCTCGGCGGCGGTGATGGCGGCGGTGAGTCCGGCGAAGCCGCCGCCGATGACGGTGATGCGGTGCATGGCTGGAGGTCTCCTCTGCTCGGGGTCGGTGCTCGGGGTCCGGTCCGCGGGTCCTTCGGTGCTCTGCCAGCAGGCCTTCCTGTGCGTACGACGGGATGGGGGCCCGGAATGTGACATGTCGGGGCCCGGAAGGTGACATGCGGGGAGTTCTCGCAGGCCGGCGCCGATTGTCAGTGGGGGCGGGCAGGATGGGGGCATGGCGAGGAGAGTGGCGGGCGGGCGCGGCGGGACGGGTGCGAAGGCGCCCGGGACGGGGATCAAGGCGGCACGGCGGCCGGAGGTGCGGCTGCCGGCGCTGGAGCCGTACGACGGCGCGGAGCTGGAGCCCGACGGCGACTACGACGGGCTGGAGTTCCGGGACGCGGACTTCGCCGGACAGGACGGCGGGGGAGCCCGCTTCATGGACTGCGCCCTGACGGGCTGCGCGCTGGACGAGACGCGGCTGCACCACGCGCGCGTGCTGGACTCGGTCCTGACGGGCATACGGGGCGTGGGCACCGACCTCGCCGAGTCGACACTGCGTGACGTCGAGGTGATCGACGCCCGGCTCGGCGGAGTGCAGCTGCACGGCTCCGTCCTGGAGCGGGTGGTCGTGCGCGGCGGGAAGATCGACTATCTGAATCTGCGCAAGGCGAGACTCAAGGACGTCGTCTTCGAGAGCTGTGTCCTGGTCGAGCCGGACTTCGGGGGCGCCCGCCTGGAGCGGGTGGAGTTCGTGGACTGCGTCCTGAAGGGGGCGGACCTCACCGAGGCCACCCTCGTGGACGTGGACCTGCGCGCGGCGGCGGAACTGGACATCGCGCGGGGCGTGGAGCGGCTCGCGGGCGCGGTCATCAGCACGGCCCAGCTCCTGGACCTGGCGCCGGTGCTGGCGGCGGCGCTGGGGGTCAGGGTGGAAGGCTAGGACCTGTCAGGACCGGCCCGCCGGACGCCCGGGCTCAGGGGCGCGGGTCACCCCGGGTAGGGATCCATCGAGGGGATCTCCTTGTCCCGGTGGCCCGCCTTGCAGCCCGCGAAGGGGCCGGCGGGGTCGCGCAGCGCGGCCATGACATGGGTGAGGTGGTCGCGGTGCCACAGCGCGGGACCGCTCAGCCCGGCCGCCTGCCCGGTCAGCTCCTGCCAGGTCATCCACAGGCCGTAGAACTGGGCCACCGCTTCGGGGTGCCGCCACCAGCTCGCGCACCAGGGCGCCGTCGAGGTGACCTCGCGGCCGTACACCGGCAGCAGGAGGTGCCGCACCCACAGGGTCAGCCGGAAGAGGGCGTCGTCCTGTTCCGGGCCTTCCAGGTACAGGATGAACGGTGAGGTCCGGGGCGGCGGCGCCGGTTGTGGGGCGCTGCCGTCGGACGGGACGTCCGTGGCGGGGGCGGCCTCCTCCGGGTGCTGGAGTTCTCGGCCGTGCTCGTCGCCCTCGGGGACGCCGGTCAGGGTGGCGTTCTCTGGCATGCGGGGATGTCCTCGGGACCGGAGGGAAGGTGGAGGGGCAGCCGCTGCCGGGACGCCCCCTGCGAGGGCGTCCCGGGGACCGGCTGTCGGCTGATTCCTGGTTAGGGGGCGGCAGCGCCGCGCTTGGTGACGGCCGCCTTCGGCGGGGGCTTCTGGAGGGCCGAGGTCGTCGCCGTCGGCTGCGCGTTGGAGGACCCCGCACCGGGCGACTGCAAGGAGGCCACGCTCGCCGAGGGGGGAGAGGTGCTCGTCGGCACCGCGTGCATGGCGTAGGTGTTGGCGGGCAGGCTCGTGTTGCTGTTGCCCTGCCCCGCGCTGGCGCCGCTGGCTGTCTGGGACGGGGACTCGGTGAGCGGCAGGAAGCGTTCCTGCGTGGCGCGGTGGGTGAAGCTGACGGCACCGGCCAAGGCGGTGAACGACGCTCCCAATGTCGTCAGCTGCTGCGCCTGCTTCGGTGTCCTCGCGGGCTCGCCCGCCTGGGCGCTCGTCACGGTTCCGCCGATGGAGAACACGCTGGCCGCCAGGCTGATCGCGGCCTGGCCCCGCTTGACAGTGGGGTCGGAGTAGAGCTTGTAGGCGGTGGTACCGGCATTGAGTACCGTTTCGCCCGTCGCCAGGTAGGTCGACGCTTTCTGCAGGTGGGCCGACGTGGCACCCTCGGTGAAGGTCGCCGCGACCGTGGCGACGAGGGGGAGGGACTTCACCGCGAACGAAGCGATCTCCTCCGCATGCGCCTTGATCCATGCACCCGTGGCCTGGCTGTAGTTGTAGAGCTGCCCGGAAATGCCCTGCGCCACGAACTGAGGGGGCACGAGGTCGCCCGGCTCGAAGTAGATGCCGCGCTCCCGGTGGAGCGGCTCGGGGGGTTCGGGCATTTCGTGCGGGGCGGCGATGGCGATGGGGAGAGCCTCGGGTTCGCCGTCGCGGTTGATCGTGACGGCGACGAAGGGAATATTGGTGACACTCCTCGTCGACACGTTCGAATCGTCGCTGTCCGAACCTGTGGTGTCCCTCTGCGCCTCTAGGTCAGTCCTTCTTTTCTGGGGTGGCATCCGAGATTTCCTTCCGTGTGCCGGGAGTCGCTCTACGCGCAGCACAACGGACCCACGGTCCCGTCGGTTCAGGAGACGCGCGGGAAGCGGGCCTGGAGGGTCCAGATCGCCGGGTTCTCGGCGAGGTCGTCGTGCAGGTCGGTGAGGTCCGCGAGCAGGTCGTGCAGGAAGTCACGGGCCTCGCGGCGGAGCTCGGTGTGGGAGAAGGTCAGCGGTTCCTCGTCGCGATGCATCCAGTCGGCCTCGACGTCCACCCAGCCGAAGCGGCGCTCGAAGAGCATGCGGTCGGTCGACTCGGTGAAGTCCAGCTCCGCCTGCTGGGGGCGCGAGGCCCGGCTGCCGAGCGGGTCGCGGTCGAGCTGCTCCACGATGTCGCACAGCGCCCACGCGAAGTCGAGCACCGGCACCCATCCCCAGCCCGTGGACACCTCGCGGTCCGTCTTGGTGTCGGCGAGGTAGACGTCGCCGCAGAACAGGTCGTGCCGCAGCGCGTGGACGTCCGCGCGGCGGTAGTCGGTCTGCGGGGGGTCGGGGAAGCGGTTGGAGAGGGCGTAGCCGATGTCGAGCACGAGGTGATGGTGTCACGCCGGGGGTGCCGCTTCCCGACCGGTGGTTTCCGGCCGCCCGCGGGGTATCGGGCCGGGGGGTCAGGGCTGCCCCGGGCACGGGGCCGGGGCTTCGGGGAGGAGCCTCCGGCGTGTGGCGTCGAAGGGTGGGGGCAGCACGGCGGGCGGGACCGGGGCCTGTTGCCGAGCCGGTGGCACGGCGGAGGTTTCCGGTCGCCGCGGGGAGCCCTCGGCCAACGGGCGCCGACTCGCCCCGCCCCTGGGGGAGCGGCGCCCTAGGATCGCGGATGTGCCCCGATCCTCCGTCACCGTCCCCTTTGCCCTGGCCCTCACGCTCGTCGCCGGCCTCACCGCCTGCGGCGGGGACGACGTGCGCGGCAAGCCCGGCGCCGCCGGTGTCGGCGACCCGTACTTCCCGAAGATGGGCAACGGCGGGTACGACGTCACGCACTACGGCCTGACCCTCGCCTACGACCCCCGGGACAAGCGGCTGACGGGGACGGCCGAGATCACCGCGCGGGCCCTTGAGGACCTCAGCGCCTTCCGTCTCGACCTGCTGGGGCTGCACGTCTCCGACGTCACCGTCGAGGGCCGGAGCGCCGGCTGGAGCCGGGCGGGCCAGGAGCTGACCGTGCGCCCGCACGACGACCTGGGCAAAGGGAAGACGTTCAGGACGACGGTCCGCTACTCCGGCACCCCCGAGACGATCACCGACCCCGACAACTCCAAGGAGGGCTGGCTGCGCACGGCCGACGGCGCCCTCGCCCTCGGGGAGCCCACGGGGTCGATGGCCTGGTTCCCCGGCGACCACCACCCCTTCGACAAGGCGGCGTACGACGTCAGGATCACCGTCCCGAAGGGTCTCCAGGCCGTCTCCAACGGCGAGCTGACGAGCGAGACGACCGCGAAGGGCCGTACGACGTACGCCTGGCACACGGCCGAACCCATGGCGAGCTATGTCGCCACGCTCGCGATCGGCCGGTACGACATCACCCGCTCGACGACGAGGAACGGGCTGCCGGTCTACGTGGCGGTGGACCCGACACAGACGCGGGCGAGCAGGAAGGTGCTCGGAGGGATCCCCGGGATCATGGACTGGGAGGAGCACGACTTCGGCCCGTACCCCTTCTCCTCCACCGGGGCGATCGTGGACCGCCCCGACGACGCGGGCTACGCCCTGGAGACCCAGACGCGCCCCGTCTTCCCCGGCGCACCCGACACCAGGACCCTGGTCCACGAACTGGCCCACCAGTGGTTCGGCGACTCGGTCACCCCGAAGTCCTGGCGGGACATGTGGCTCAACGAGGGGTTCGCCACCTACGCGGAGTGGCTGTGGCAGGAGGACCACGGCGGCGACTCGGCCGACAAGATCTTCAACTCCCTCTACAAGGGCGACTATTACGAGCCGGTCGACAACGGCGAGGTCTGGGCCTTCCCGCCCGCCGACCCTCCCGGTGCCGCGCAGATCTCCGACCCGCCCGTCTACTACCGCGGCGCGATGGTCCTGCACAAGATTCGCCGGCTGGTGGGCGACGACACCTTCTACGACATCGTCCAGGGCTGGGCCGCCACCCATCGCCACGCGAACGCGGACACGGCCGACTTCACGGCGTACGTCGAGAAGACCGCGCCGGACAAGGACTTCAGCGGAATCTGGAAGGACTGGCTGTACGGAAAGGGCAAGCCGGCCCATCCCTGAGCCGCCGGGCACCACGGGCGTCGTGGGCGGTGCGGTTGCCGGGTGTCGCGGGCGGGCGGCCCCATGAGAGGAGCCCCCGGCCGAAGTCCGGGGGCTCCTCTCATGGGGCGGGTGCTCAGGATCAGACGCTGACGCCGAAGTCCTGCGCGATGCCCACCAGGCCCGAGGCGTAGCCCTGGCCGACCGCGCGGAACTTCCACTCCGCGCCGTTGCGGTAGAGCTCGCCGAAGACCATGGCGGTCTCGGTGGCCGCGTCCTCGGAGAGGTCGTAGCGGGCGATCTCGGCGCCGCCGGCCTGGTTCACGATGCGGATGTACGCGTTGCGGACCTGGCCGAAGTTCTGCGAGCGGTTCTCCGCGTCGTAGATGGAGACCGGGAAGACGATCTTCTCGACGTCGGCGGGCAGGCCCGCCAGGTTGACGTTGATCGCCTCGTCGTCGCCGGCGCCCTCACCCGTCGTGTTGTCGCCGGTGTGGACGATGGTCTGGTCCGGCGTCTGCTTGTTGTTGAAGAAGACGAAGTGGGCGTCCGAATAGACCTTGCCCTGGGGGTTGACCGCGATGGCCGAGGCATCGAGGTCGAAGTCGGTGCCCGTGGTGGTGCGGACATCCCAGCCGAGGCCCACGGTGACGGCGGTCAGGCCCGGAGCCTCCTTGGTGAGCGAGACGTTGCCACCCTTGGACAGGCTTACAGCCATTGTTGGGAGTCCCTTCCCTCGTGACGTACGGGCTTCGTACTGGGGACGAAGCTACCGTCACCTCTATGAACGCCAAGGGGGGTACCCGAGGTTCCGTCTGTCTTTACCTTTTTTACCCAGACTCCCCTCTTCACCCCGAGAGACGCGCTTCACCCCGAGAGACGCCGAAAACAGGGTGACGCGGACCGGCCGGGCACGCGACCATGAACACATGTCCGGTCCCTATGTCATCCGCGGCTCCGTCTCCCTGCCCGAGGCCGAGCTCATGTGGCGTTTCTCGCGCTCCGGCGGGCCGGGCGGGCAGCACGTCAACACCAGCGACTCGCAGGTCGAGCTCCGTTTCGACCTCGCGAACACCGAGGCGCTGCCGCCCGTGTGGAAGGACCGCGCGCTCGCGAAGCTGGAGGGGCGGCTCGTCGACGGGGTCATCAGTGTCCGGTCCTCCGAGCACCGCTCCCAGTGGCGCAACCGCGAGACGGCGGCCGTGCGCCTGGCCTCCCTCCTCGCCGAGGCCACCGCGCCGCCGCCCAAGCCGCGCCGCGCCACCCGTATCCCCCGGGGCATCAACGAACGCCGTCTGCGCGAGAAGAAGCAGCGCTCCGACACCAAGCGCGGACGCACCGGCCGCGACTGGGGCTAGACCGGCCGGACCCCCGCTCCCCGGCCGGCTGTCACATCTCCGCCGCGCGGTCCGTCACCTCCGTGACGGCTCGCGACAAGGAGTGGTGACCAGCGATGAGCGACAGCGCCCACGAGGACTTCCCGAAGGACGCGCGGACGGCGGACGGCGGGGGAGCGCACGCGCGGGACGGCATCGAGTTCCTCGCCGCGCGGTTCGAGAGCCACCGGAGCCGGCTGCGTGCCGTCGCCTACCGCATGCTCGGCTCGTTCGCCGAGGCCGACGACGCCGTGCAGGAGGCGTGGCTGAAGCTCAGCCGCGCCGACGCGAACGGGGTCGACAACCTCGGGGGCTGGCTGACGACCGTGGTGGGCCGGGTCTGCCTGGACATGTTGCGATCGCGCAGGACTCGCAGGGAGGAGCCGCTGGAGCCGGCGGCGGAGTGGCAGGGGGTGCGGATGCCCGATCCGGTGCTCAGTCCCCTCGGCGGGGTCGACCCGGAACAACAGGCGCTGATCGCCGACTCGGTCGGCCTCGCGCTGCTCGTCGTCCTGGAGACGCTGACCCCCGCCGAGCGGCTCTCCTTCGTTCTGCACGACCTGTTCGCCGTGCCCTTCGACGAGATCGCGGCCGTCCTGGGCCGGACCCCCGCGGCCTCCCGCCAGCTCGCCAGCCGGGCCCGCCGCCGGGTACAGGGCGGCGTGCCGGTGTCGGACGCCGATCCGGCCCAGCAGCGGGAGGTCGTCGAGGCGTTTCTCGCGGCGGCCCGCGACGGAGACTTCGAGGCGCTCGTCGCCGTCCTGGACCCGGATGTCGTGGCCCGCTCCGAGCGGGGTGTGACGACCGGCGCCGTCGCCGTGGCGTCCAACGCGATCAGCTTCGCGCACCTGGCCCATATCGCGCGGCCCGCCCTCGTGAACGGCGTCGCGGGTGTCGTGCTGGTCGTCGAGGGACGCCCGGCCGGTGTTCTCGCCTTCACGGTCGTACACGGCAGGATCGCCGTGATCGACAGCGTCAACGACCCGGAGCGGCTGGCGGTTCTCGGCGTCACCGTCCTGGACCGCTGAGGCGGCCGATCCAGTGGTCGGGCGGTCCCTGCGGGAGGCCGGCCCGGCCGGTCGGCCTCAGCCCAGTTGGCGGTAGCGGCCCTTGAAGTACGTGAGGGGACCGCCGTCGGCGCTCGGTACGTGGGCCGTCAGGACGCGGCCGATGACGAGGGTGTGGTCGCCCGCGGGGATCCGCTGCTCGGTGCGGCACTCCAGGGTCGCCAGGGCGCCGCCCACCAGCAGCGCCCCGGACACCTCGCCGCGGACGTAGGGGATGTCCTCGAAGAGGAGCCGGTCGCTGATCCGGCCCTTCATGGAGAAGCGGCCCGCGATGTGGCGCTGGCTCTCCGAGAGCACGGAGACGCCCCACAGGGGCTGTTCGTCGAGCAGGTCGTCCATCCGCGAGCCCTCGCGCAGGCTGACGAGGACGAGTGGCGGGTCCAGGGAGACGGACATGAACGCGGTCGCGGTCATGCCGACGTCCTCGCCGCCCGGTCCGTCCGGGGCCAGCGCGGGCTCGTGCGCGGTCACCAGGACCACACCCGCCGCCAGCCGGGTCATGGCGGCGCGGAACTCGTCGTTGCTCACCCCCTCAGCATGCACGGACGGGGTGAGGGGAAGGGCAGGGGAAGTCGTGAGCACGCCGGAACGCTAGTCTCCGCTCCGGGGACGGCGCATCGGACCTCGGCCCGAACCGGGACCTAGGTCCGGGGACGGAGCCGGAGCCCGGAACGGCGCCGGAGCCGGGGCGGGGCGGGGTGGACGGAAGCGGAGACGGGGACGGCCGTACTCTCATCCGTACTCATTCAGCGGGCGCAAGAGTGCACAGCTTCTGCACAGTCGCCCAATAATGCATTCGGTAAACGCACACTGAAATGCAGAAACTCCACTCAATTGCTCAGGTTCCGCTGTGACTTGAGTCACAGGGTCGATATTTTGTTGACCCTGTGTACCGAGTGCGGAGCGCGCTGTGATTCAGTGGCGGGGGCGTTACGCGGGAAGCTACCAAGCAGTACGGCGCGAAGCGGTTCACGGGAAGCGCCGAGCAGTCAGCACGGAACCGAAAAGCACCTAGTACGCCGAGAGAACCCTGGAGTTGCTGCGAGGTCTCGAGGGGAGGGCGAATGGAGACCGAGTCGGAGCCCTACGTCCGTCTTGCGACCCTGCGGCAACTGCACCAGGTGATGGCGGACATGAACACCGCCCGCAGCCTGGCCGACACGCTGCAGACCGTCGCCGACGGCGTGGTCACCGGGCTCGGCTACGAGCTGGCCTGCGTCAACCTCGTACGCCCCGACGGTGACCTCGTGGTCGCCGCTCTCGCCGGGAACTCCGCCGCCGAGGCCCTCATCACCGGCCGCGTCGGCTCCCGTGCCTCCTGGGACCGCCGGCTGACCATGGGCGAGGCCTGGGGCGACCTGCGGTTCATACCGCACACCGAGGGCTGGGTCCTCGACGAGGACGACGTACCGCAGTGGTACACCGACGGTCCCGCGCCCCGCTTCGAGGACGAGTGGCACCCCTCCGACCGCCTCTTCGCGCCGATGCACACCCCGAGCGCCTCCAACGGCGGCAGCGGCCACGGCGAGCTGATCGGCGTGCTGTCCGTGGACCGGCCGCGCAACGGCCGCAGGCCGGGCGCCTGGGGCCGAGAGGCCCTCCAGATGTACGCCTTCCAGGCCGCCATCGCTATCAGCAACGCACGTCTACGCGCGAATATGCAGCGCGCGCTGGTCCGACTGGAACGCGAGCAGCAGGCCCTGCGCGCCAGCGAGGAGTCCTTCCGGCAGGCCTTCGAGTACGCCCCCTCCGGCATGGCGATCGCCGAGATGGGCGGCGACCAGCACGGCCGGATCCTGCGCACCAACGACGCCCTGTGCCGGCTCCTCGGCCGGCCCGCCTCCGCGATGCGCCGCTACTCCTTCTCCGACCTCGTGCACCCCGAGGACATCGGCACCCTGCTGCGGACCTCGGCCGAGGGCGGCCGGGCCGAGCTGCGGCTCGGGCGCCGCGACGGCACCTACGTCTGGGTCCACCTGCGCAACTCCGTCGTCGCGGACGCCGCCGACGGTCCCCGCTTCCTGCTCACCCACGTCGAGGACATAGAGGACCGCAAGCGCCGTGAGCTCCAGCTCGCGCACCGCGCCTCGCACGACGCCCTCACCGGTCTGCCCAACTCCGCCGAGCTGCGCTCCCGGCTCGGCGCCCGCCTCTGCCGGCGCCCGCAGTCCCTGCCGCCCGGCGCGGTCGCCTCGCTGGACGCGGCGTACGGGCACGGGGACTTCGCGGGCCCGGCGACCGGCGAATTCGACGAGAACGGCCACCCCGCCTACGACGGGAACGGGCACGGCTTCGACTTCCGTGCCGACGCCGAGGCGTTCGACGCCTTCGACCACCATGTGCACACCATCGCCCCGGAGGGTGAGACGGACGACGGCGCCAAGGGGCTCGCGGTGCTCTTCTGCGACCTCGACGGCTTCAAGTCGATCAACGACCGGTTCGGGCACAACGCGGGTGACGAGGTTCTCATCGAGGTCGCCCGCCGGCTCACCCACGGGGTCCGGGACGGCGACACGGTGGCCCGGCTCGGCGGCGACGAGTTCGTGGTGCTCGCCGACGGCCTCGGCCGGGCGGACGCCCAGGACCTCGCCGTACGCCTGCGGAACGCGATCATTCCTCCCATCAGGGTCGATGGACGGGCCGTCCGCGTGGGCGCGAGTTTCGGCATCGGGTGGGCGCACTGTGGCATGACGGCGGACGAGGTGTTGAAATCCGCTGACGAACGGATGTACGTGGAGAAACGTTCTCGTCCCAAACAGCACAGGCGTGCGGGATAAGACACAGGTCAGCAGGTTCTTGCGGTGAAGGCCCCCCGTTTGGTCCAGCGAAACCGGGTAGGCTCGCCATTCATTCGTGTACCGCATCAGAACCGCACCCGCTGAGGAGACCAAGGGATGACGCCCGGCAACAACGGCGCGAGCACGCCCGAGGACGACGACCCGTTCGGCTATCTCTACGCCGACGGTCAGGCCAACGGAGCCACGCCGCCCTCTGGAGGCGGCGGCTACGGCTATCCGGGCTCGGTCAACCGGGTGCGGGCGGTCGGCGAGCGCAAGTACGGCCAGCAGACCGCTCAGGGCACCTACGGCCAGCAGACCGCCCCCACCGCCCCGTACGGCCAGGTGCCGCAGCAGGGCGGCTACGGCCAGCCGAGCGCGCACTACGGCGCCCCCGAGACCGTTCCCGGCGGCGCGCAGACGGCGCGGACGCCGATGCCCGGTCTTGGTGACGGCGGCGGGCGCGGCCGTGGCCCGAACACCAAGGGCCTCCTCATCGGCGCGATCGCCGTGGTCGCGGCCGTCGTGATCGGCATCAGCGTCGCCATGCTGGGCGGCGGGGACGACGACAAGGGAGGCGACCAGGCGGGCACGACCCCGCAGGCTTCCCAGAGCGCGTCCCCGAGCGGGTCGGCGACGACGACACCGGGCGCCGCCGCGGAGCTCCCCAAGGCCGACGCGAAGGCGCTGAACCTGGGCACCGGCGTGACGACGGCGTCCGACGTCGAGGGCGCCCAGTCCGACGGCGGGGTCTACGTGTCCGGCCTGAACAGTCCGGGCGCCTCGGTGACCTGGACGTTCAACGGCATCCCCGAGGACGGCGCCTACACCCTGTTCGCGCGCTACAGCGTGCCCGGCCAGGACGCGTCGATGACGCTCACCGTCAACGGCAAGGTCTTCGGCTCCAAGCTGAGCATGAAGAACTACGCGCACGCCGCGGACGGCGACTTCGCCAAGGGCTGGACGAAGACCTACGCGTATCCCAGCCTCAACAAGGGCACCAACACGGTCACCCTCTCCTGCGGGGACGGCGACAGCTGCAACGTGCTGCTGGACCAGTTCTCGCTGAAGAAGGGGCAGGTCAAGAACTAGCCCCTGTAAGGGCCCTGGTGGGCTCTCAGGGCCTCTGAGCTCATCGGCCGCGAGGCGGTGACCGGCGCGCGTACGCGTCCCGGGAACCGCCTTCTTGCTGTCCCGCCTCCTGTTGTCCGGCTCCCGGCTCCCCCAAGGGACTACGCCGCGGCGGACTCCGTCGTCACCGTGATCCTGTCGAGCAGGCTCTCGTACAGCGCCCGGTCGAACTCGCCCGCCGTGGGCGCCGCCACGGTCGCTGTCGACAGGGCGACGGCACGGGCGAGGCGGGCCGGCCAGGGAAGCTTCTCGACCAGACCCGACAGCAGGCCCGCGACCGCCGAGTCGCCCGCGCCGGTCGGATTGCCGTGGGCACGGACGGGCGGGGTGGCCCGCCAATGGCCCTCGGGCGTGTGGGCGAGCAGCCCGTCCGCGCCGAGGGAGGCGACCACCGCGTGCGCACCGCGCCTGCGGGCGTTCCGGGTGGCCTGCAACGGCTCGTGGGAGCCGGTGAGTTCGGCGAGTTCGTCGGCGTTCGGCTTGACGATGTCGGGGCGGGCCGCGACCCCGCGGCGCAGCGGCTCGCCGCTGGTGTCCAGCAGTACCGGGACGGCCAAGGTGCGTGCGGTGCGGACGAGTTGGGCGTAGGCGCCGACCGGTACCCCCGGTGGCAGGCTGCCGCACAGGGCCACCGCCGAGGCGGAGCGCAGCAGATGCTCGTACGTCTCCTGGAAGGCCGCCCACTCGGCGGGGGTTATCGCCGGTCCCGGTTCGTTGAGCTGGGTCGTGTCACCGGTGGTCGTGTCGACCACGGCTATCGTGCGGCGCGTCGATCCCTCGACCGGGACGAGCGCGTCCACCACCCCGGCGGTCCCGGCCAGTTGGTCCCGTACCGCGCGGCCGGTCGCGCCGCCCGTGAAACCGGTGACCGTCACCTCGTGGCCGAGCGCGGCGAGCACCCGTCCCACGTTCAGGCCCTTGCCGCCCGGACGTTCGGTCACCTCGCTCACCCGGTGCGAGCTGTGCGGCCGCAGTGCCCGCACGCGATAGGTGATGTCGAGAGCGGTGTTCAGCGTGACCGTGAGGATCACCTGGGCCGACCTCCCCCGAAGAATGGTGTGACGTGGACGCCCCTCGGGCGCCCGCCGGTGGTTCCGGAGGCTCGATCATGCCAAACACAACGGCGGTCGGCCCAGTCCCCCCGGGCCAACCGCCGTGGACAACAAAGGAATGAATCACCTCAGTTGGGGATCGACCACCCATTCTCCGCCGCGCATCACGCCCTTGAGCGCGAAGTCGGCGTCGAGGACCACGAGGTCCGCGTCCTTGCCCGGTTCCAGGGAGCCCACCCGGTCGTACCGGCCGAGCAGTCGGGCGGGGTTGGCGGAGATGGCCGCCACGACGTCCTCGACCGGCAGCCTGTCGACCGTGACGGCGCGCTGGAAGGCGCGGTCGAGGGTGAGGGTGGAGCCCGCGATCGAACCGCCCTCCACCAGGCGGGCGACGCCGTCCGCGACCTCGACCTCCAGCGGGCCGAGCATGTAGCGGCCGTCGCCGAAGCCCGCCGCGTCCATCGCGTCGGTGATGAACGCGACCCGGCCGGGACCCGCGTGGTGGAACGCCAGCTCCAGCGAGGCGGGGTGCAGATGCGTGCCGTCGTTGATCAGCTCGACGGTGATCCGCTCGTCCTCCAGGAGGGCGGCGATGGGGCCGGGCGCGCGGTGTCCGAGCGCCGGCATCGCGTTGAACAGGTGCGTCGCCACGGTCGCGCCCGCGTCGATGGCCGCCTTCGTCTGCTCGTACGTCGCGTCGGTGTGCCCGATCGCGGCGATCACCCCGTGTTCGGCGAGCAGGCGTACGGAGTCGAGGCCGCCCGGCAGTTCGGGGGCGAGCGTGACCATGGCGGCCCGGCCGCGCGCCGCGTCGATCAGCTTGCGGACCTCCGCCGGGTCCGGGTCGCGCAGCAGGGCCTCGGAGTGCGCGCCCTTGCGGCACGGCGAGATGAACGGGCCCTCGAAGTGGATGCCCGCCAGGTCGCCCTGCTCGGCCAGTTCGGAGAGCATCCCGGCGCGCTCGGCGAGGCCGTGCATGTCACCGGTGACGGTCGAGGCGACGAGAGTCGTGGTGCCGTGCAGCCGGTGGGTGTGGATGCCCCGCAGGACGTCCTCGGCCGTTCCCGAGGTGAAGGAGGCGCCGCCACCGCCGTGGTTGTGGAGGTCGACGAAGCCGGGGACCACCCAGTGGCCGGACAGGTCGGTCACGGGCGTGTCCGCGGGGATTCCCCCAAGGACTCCGGCAGGTTGTGCCGAGGGGTCGCCCGCGTCGGCGATCCGCGGACCGTCGATGATCACGCGGCCGTCGTGCACGATCCCGGTGGGCAGTACCACCCGGGCGCCGGCGAGAACCTTGCTAGGGGCCATCGGGTGGTTACCTCCGGGGAGTCGTAGGAGTGGTGTTCAGGAGGTCCCGGGCGAGGAGCCCGGCACCGAGGCAACCGGCGGTGTCCCCGAGGGCGGCGGGGACGATCGACGGCAGCTTCTGGAAGGTGACGCGTCGTTCGACCGCGGCCCGCAGAGGTGTGAACAAGGTTTCCCCCGCCTCGGCGAGCCCGCCACCGATGATCAGCGTGCGCGGGTCCAGCAGGGTGAGCGCGGTGACCAGGCCGTCGGCGAGCGCGTCGACGGCCTCCTGCCAGACGGCCCGTGCCCTCGGGTCGCCCGACTCGACGGCCTTGGCGCAGTCCGCCGCGTCCGCCTCCGGGTCGCCGGACGCCTCGGCCCAGGCCTGGCTGACGGCCGCCGCGGAGGCGAACCGTTCGAGACAGCCGCGCTGCCCGCAGGGGCAAGGGGCCCCGCCGGGCCGTACGACGATGTGGCCGATCTCGCCCGCGAAGCCGTGCGCGCCCTCCTCGACGCTGCCGTCGATGCCGATGGCGCCCGCGATCCCGGTGCCCAGCGGGACGAAGAGGAAACGGTCCGCTCCCTGTCCGGCGCCGATCCGGCCCTCCGCGAGCCCGCCGGTGCGCACGTCGTGCCCGAGCGCGACGGGCACACCGCCGAGCCGCTCGCCGAGCAGCCGGCGCAGCGGGACATCGCGCCAGCCGAGGTTGGCGGCGTAGACGGCGATGCCGTTGCGCGCGTCGACGATGCCGGGGACGGCGACGCCGGCGGCCAGGGCGCTCTCGCCGAGGTGCTCCTCGCCGTAGGCGCGCAGTTCGGCGGCGAAGTCGAGGATCTCCTCGACGACGGCGTCGGGCCCGCGCTCACGGCCGGTCGCCCGGCGGGCCTGGTACAGCAGCGCGGGGTGCCCGGGGGTCCGCGACGGCGGCACGTCGGGGTGGCCCGAGGAAGGCTCGGTGTCCGCCCCGACGAGGGCGGCCTTCATCCCGGTGCCGCCCACATCGAGGGCGATGACATGTCTCACGGGGGACAGTGTCGCCCTTTACCCCTAGAGAGGTCTAGTCCACTCACGTGGTGTAGACCTTGTATCCGCATTCCGAGACGGATGCAACGGACGCAGAAGCAAAGACGCAGCCGATACGGCTCAGAGGCTCGGGGAGAACAAGCGGTGCAGCGAGGCACGACAGGAACGATCGCGGCAATCTCGGCCCTCGGCATGACGGCGGTCCTCGCCGGCTGCGGCGGTTCGGCCGGCGGCTCCTCCGACGTGACGCTGAGACTCGTGGCCGCTGACTACGGCGACTCCAAGGCCGACAGCTCGCAGAAGTACTGGGACGGCCTGGTCAAGGAATACGAGGCAGGCCACCCGGGGATCAAGGTCGACGTCAGCGTCCTGCCCTGGACCGATGTCGACCGCAGGGTCAAGGAGATGGTCGCGGCGGGCCACGCCCCGGACATGGCACAGATCGGCGCCTACGCCGACTACGCGGCGAAGGGCCGGCTCTACAAGGTGGACGACCTCCTCTCCACCTCCGTACAGGCCGACTTCGCCTCCGAGCTCACCGACGCGGGGCAGACGGACCACACGCAGTACGGCATGCCGTTCGCCGCGTCCACGCGGCTGCTCTTCTTCAACAAGACCCTGTTCTCCGAGGCCGGGATCACCCCGCCGAAGACCTGGAGCGAGCTCGCGGCCGACGCCGGCGTGCTCAAGGCCCGGGGCGTGAAGTTCCCCTACGCGCTGCCGCTCGGCCCCGAGGAGGCGCAGGCGGAGACCATGCAGTGGCTGCTCAGCGGAGGCGACGGGTACACCGACGACATCGGCACGTACTCCATAGACTCCCCGCAGAACATCCGGACGCTGACCTGGCTCAAGGACGAACTGGTCGGCAAGGGCCTCACCGGACCCGTCGCACCTGCCAAGCTGAACCGCGCGGACGCGTTCTCGGCGTTCACCCGGGGTGACGTCGGAATGCTCGTCGGGCACCCCACGCTGATGAAACAGGCCGCGAAGGCGGGCGTGCGGTTCGGCATGGTGCCGATGCCCGGCGCCGACGGCCGGAGCAAGGCCACCATGGGTGTCGCCGACTGGATGATGGCCTTCAAGAAGAACGGCCACCGCGAGCAGATCGGCGACTTCCTCGACTTCGTCTACCAGGACAAGAACGTCCTCGCCTTCTCCCACGAGTACCACCTGCTGCCGGTCACCGTCTCCGCCTCCGACGCGATGGCGTCCGACCGGGCCGACGCGGACCTGAAGCCCTTCCTCGCCCAGCTTCCGGCCTCGGTTCTCTACCCGGTCGGCAAGACCTCCTGGGCCGGCGTCAGCGCCGACGTCAAGAACGAGATCGCCCGGGCCGTGAGCCCGAACGGCGACCCGGCCCGGATTCTCGGCTCGCTCCAGAGCGGCGCCACCATGGCGGACAGTGCCGGCCGGCGGCCCCTGTCCTGACCGGCGCGGTCCCCGGCCCCGGCACGTGTCGGTGCCGGGGACTACCGTGCTGTCCATGCAAGAGCTGCCCGCGCGCGAACGGAGCATCCTCGCCCTGGAGCGCCGCGGCTTCCCCGGGCCGGGCGCCAAGGAGCGCGCCATACGCGAACAGCTGGGCCTCGCCCCGGTCCGCTACTACCAGCTGCTCAACGCGCTGCTGAACGACCCGAGGGCCCTGGCGCACGACCCGGTCACGGTGAACAGGCTCCGCCGGGTACGGGAGGCCCGCCGCGACGAGCGGTGAGGGCGGGGGAGAGGGCCGGCGGAGAGATCGAGCGGTGGGATCGGGGCATTCCGGCCGACGGGTCCCCCGCTCGGCCATGAGTCAGGGGTGCGCCCGCCGCCACCCGGATAGGGTCGACCCATGGGCAGCCACCCCGAATCCAAGGACTTCTCGCCGGCCCCGGTGACCCCCGCCGGGCGCGACGCTCTGGAGGCGATCCTCACCCGCCCCACCCGCACGGTCGTCGCACTCGACTTCGACGGAACCCTCGCCCCCATCGTCGCCGACCCCGACCGGGCCCGCGCGCACCCCGGCGCGGTCCCCGCCCTCGCGGCGCTCGCCCCCAAGGTCGCCTCCGTCGCCGTGGTCACCGGCCGCCCGGCCGGTGTGGCCGTGCGCCACGGCGACTTCGCGGGCGTCCCCGGCCTTGAGCACCTCGTCGTCCTCGGCCACTACGGCGCCGAGCGCTGGGACGCGGTGAGCGGCACGGTCACCGCCCCCGCCCCGCACCCCGGGGTGGCCGCCGTCCGCGCCGAACTGCCGGGGTTCCTCGACCGGATCGGCGCCTGGCAGGGCACCTGGATCGAGGAGAAGGGCCGTGCGGTCGCCGTGCACACGCGCCGCGCCGAGGACCCGCAGGCCGCCTTCGAGGCGCTCCGGGAGCCGCTGGCCGAACTGGCCGGCCGGCACGGCCTGATCGTCGAGCCGGGCCGCATGGTCCTGGAGCTGCGCCCGCCCGGCATGGACAAGGGCGTCGCCCTCATGGAGTACATCCGGGAGATCGGCGCCGAGGCCGTCCTGTACGCCGGTGACGACCTGGGCGACCTGCCGGCCTTCGCCGCCGTCGACAAGCTCCGCTCCGACGGGGTCCCCGGACTCCTGGTGTGCAGCGGCAGCTCCGAGGTCGGCGAACTCGCCGAACGGGCCGACCTGGTGGTCGACGGCCCCGCCGGAGTCGTCCACCTGCTCGCCGCCCTCGCGGCCCGGCTGGCCTGAGACAACCGGACCGGGACAACCGGGCTGAGAGGACCGGCTGGGACAACCTGGCTGGAACAAGGGTGCTGTCGGACGGTGGGTGACGGGCCGCCGGTCAGGCCTCCAGCTCGCGCAGCTGGTCCAGGAACCACTGGGCCGGGGGCAGCGCGGTGGCCGCGGCGGCCAGCCGCTTGGTGCGCTCGGCCCGTTCGCCCGGCTGCATGGTCAGTGCCTCGTGCAGCGCCCGTGCCGTACCGATCACGTCGTACGGGTTCACGGAGATCGCGTCCTCGCCCAGCTCCTCGTACGCCCCGGCCTCCCGCGAGAGCACCAGCACGCAGCCCTCGTCGGAGACGACCGGGACCTCCTTGGCGACGAGGTTCATGCCGTCCCTGATGGGGTTGACGAGGGCGACGTCCGCCAGCCGGTACGCGGCGAGCGAGCGCGCGAAGTCGTCCTTGACGTGCAGCACCACCGGGGTCCAACCCGGCGTTCCGTAGCGGGAGTTGATCTCGTCGGCGACGCGCTGCACCTCGGCCGTGTAGTCCCGGTACACCGCGAGGTCCTGCCGCGAGGGGTAGGCGAACGCCACGTGGACGACCCGCTCGCGCCACTCCGGGTGCTCGTCGAGGAGCTGCCGGTACGCCAGCATCCCCCGCACGATGTTCTTGGACAGCTCGGTCCGGTCGACGCGTACGACGGTCCTGCGGCCCTCGCCGATCTCCTCGCGCAGCGCGGCCATCCGCTCCTCGACGTCCGCCCGGTGCGAGCGCTCGCGCAGGAACTCGGCGTCCGCGCCGAGGCCGTGCACACCGACGCGGGTCCGGCGGGGCGGGCCGCCGTCCAGGTGCTCGACCGCCGGCGGCGCGTCCGAGGGCGAGGTCACGCGGTAGCGCCCGGGGTCGATCTCGCCCGCGCAGCGCATGAAGGCCGTCGCCCACCGCCAGGTCAGGAACGCCAGCCGGTCGGCGCCGAGCATGCCGTCCAGCAGTTCCGCGCGGATGTCGTCGGGGAGCATCCGGAAGTAGTCCTCGGGCGCCCACGGCGTGTGGGAGAAGTGGCCGATGCGCAGGTCGGGGCGCAGCTCGCGGAGCATCCCCGGCACCAGGCACAGGTGGTAGTCCTGGACCAGCACGGAGGCGCCGTCGGCGGCCTCCTCGGCCAGCGCCTCGGCGAAGGCGCGGTTGTAGGTCCGGTACGACGCCCACTGGCGCCGGAACTTCGCGTCGAAGACCGGCTCCAGCGGGGTCTGGTACAGCATGTGGTGGACGAACCACAGCACGGAGTTGGCGATGCCGTTGTACGCGTCGGCGTGCACCTCGGCGTCGATCGCCAGCATCCGTACGCCGTCCTCGCCGACTCCGCGCGCGACGGCCTCCCGGTCGCCGTCGCCGAGGGCGGAGCACACCCACAGGGCGCCCGCGTCCGGCCCGATCGCCGAGAGTCCCGAGACGAGGCCGCCACCGCCGCGCCGGGCGTGCAGCGAACCGTCCTCCCGTACCTCGTAGGTGATCGGGCCGCGGTTGGACGCGACCAGAATCCGGTGGGCACCGTGCGTTGAAGCCATGCCTCGAAACCTAGCCCCGTCTCGAAACGCTCAAACGTTCACTTCGGCCGTATGCGGTCGCGGCCGGCCGGTCCTGCCTACGCGGCCTTGCGCCGCTGGTACTCGGAGATTTCGGTCATCGGGGGCCTTTCCTCCGTGTCGACCGAGTACGTGCGCGGCTGGAAACCGTCCCGGCCGCGCACGAACTGGGTGAGGGCGGGGCGGATCAGATGGCCGCGCGCCAGCCGGAGCTGGGCGGTGCGGTAGATCGCGGCGGCCATCCGGCCGAGCGCCTGGCCGTCCTGGTGGCGGTGTTTGCGCACCCCGACGTCGACCTGGGCGAGGGCGTCCAGGCCCACCAGGTGCAGGGCGTCGACGAGCATGCCCAGTTCGACGCCGTAGCCGACGGGGAACGGGAGCTGTTCGAGCAGCGAGCGGCGGGCCGCGTACTCACCGCCGAGCGGCTGGACGAAGCCCGCGAGCTGCGGCCAGTGCATGTTCAGCAGGGGGCGGGCCATCAGCTCGGTGACCCGGCCGCCCTGGCCGGTGGCGCCGCCCAGCGGACGGTCGTACATGGCCTTGACCAGGTCGACGCCGGGATCGGTGAGCAGCGGGCCCACGATCCCGGAGACGAAGTCGGACGAGAACTCCTTGAGGTCCGCGTCGATGAAACAGACGATGTCCCCGCTCGTCACGAGCAGCGACCTCCACAGCACCTCGCCCTTGCCGGGCACGGCGGGGATCCGGGGGAGGATGTCGTCGCGGTGCACGACACGCGCGCCCGCGGCGGCGGCGACCGCGGAGGTGCGGTCCGTGGAGCCCGAGTCGACGACGACGATCTCGTCGACGAGGGGCACCTGCTGCATGAGGTCGTGGCGGATGATCGCGACGATCTCGCCGACCGTCTCCTCCTCGTTGAGCGCGGGCAGTACGACACTGACCGTCGACCCGGTGACGCGTTTGGCGGCCATGAGCCGGTGGAGGGGGCGGTCGGTCACGGACCAGGAGCGTGTGCTCAGCCAGCTTTCGACTTCTTTCAGCACGGTCTGCGGCTCCTCACTGTCTGATCACACGCTCTCATCGGCGTGCCCGCTGCGGCCAGCGGCAGATCGATTGCCGTCGTCTCGCGGTTCGGACGACTATCTCAACTGTCCTGGCCTTCGGTTACAGTCTTGAACAACGCGGATGACCATCGCATGTCCTGGATCGTCGGCATGTATCGCGTTCAACAGTTCAACAATCAAATACCGCTCATCCAGAGGGGCAGAGGGATACGGCCCGATGAAGCCCCGGCAACCCTCCAGCCGGTCTCGTACCGATCGATGTCGATCGCGTCGCGAGGCTCCCGGCTCGGGAAGGTGCCAAATCCGTCTCACGGCGAAGTGCGTCGTGAGGAAGATGAGGAAAGGGCCTCGCCTCCATGGCTGCGCAGACAGATGCAAGTACCACGAACTCCGCCGAAGCGGTGGACCTCGGCCCGGCCGCGGCGCTTTCCTGCCGCGAGTGCGGACACCGCGTCCCGCTCGGCCCGGTCTTCGCCTGCGAGGAGTGTTTCGGCCCGCTGGAGATCGCCTACGACTTCTCGGCCTACGAGACCGAAGAGCTCCGTAAGCGCATCGAAGCGGGACCCGCGAACATCTGGCGCTACGCGCCCCTCCTGCCCGTCCCCGCGGACGTGGCGGACAAGCCGAACATCAACCCGGGCTGGACCAAGCTCGTGCAGGCCGACAACCTGGCCCGCGAGCTGGGTGTCGACGCCGGGAAGCTCTTCGTCAAGGACGACTCCGGCAACCCGACGCACTCCTTCAAGGACCGCGTCGTCGCCCAGGCCATCGAAGCGGCCCGCGCCTTCGGCTTCACCACCCTCTCCTGCTCCTCCACCGGCAACCTCGCCGGCGCCGTGGGCGCCGCGGCGGCCCGCGCCGGCTTCCGCTCCTGCGTGTTCATCCCGCACGACCTGGAGCAGGGCAAGGTCGTCATGGCCGCGGTCTACGGCGGCGAACTCGTCGGCATCCAGGGCAACTACGACGACGTGAACCGTTTCTGCTCCGAGCTGATCGGCGACCCGGCCGGCGAGGGCTGGGGCTTCGTCAACGTCAACCTGCGGCCGTACTACGCCGAGGGCTCCAAGACGCTGGCGTACGAGATCTGCGAGCAGCTCGGCTGGAAGCTGCCGGACCAGCTCGTCGTGCCGATCGCCTCCGGCTCCCAGCTCACGAAGATCGACAAGGGTCTCCAGGAGCTGATCAAGCTCGGGCTCGTCGAGGACAGGCCGTACAAGATCTTCGGCGCCCAGGCCGAGGGCTGCTCCCCGGTGTCCGTCGCCTACAAGGCAGGACACGACGTCGTCCGGCCGCAGAAGCCGGACACCATCGCCAAGTCGCTCGCCATCGGCAACCCCGCGGACGGGCCGTACGTGCTCGACATCGCGCGGCGCACCGGCGGTGCGGTGGAGGACGTGAACGACGAGCAGATCGTCGACGCGATCAAGCTGCTCGCGCGCACCGAGGGCATCTTCGCGGAGACGGCCGGCGGGGTGACCGTCGGCGTCACGCGCAAGCTGATCGAGAGCGGTCTCCTCGACCCGACCCTGACCACGGTCGTGCTGAACACCGGCGACGGCCTCAAGACCCTGGACGCGGTGGCCTCGGACACCGGGCTGACCGCGACCATCCGCCCGAACCTCGACTCCTTCCGAGAGGCTGGCCTCGCATCATGAGCGTCAACGTCCGCATCCCCACCATCCTGCGCACCTACACCGGTGGCGCCGCCGAGGTGACGGCCGAGGGCACGAACCTCGCCGAGGTCATCACCGACCTGGAGAAGAACCACACGGGCATCGCCGCGCGCGTTCTGGACGACCAGGGCAAGCTGCGCCGCTTCGTCAACGTGTACGTCAACGACGACGACGTGCGGTTCGAGCAGGGTCTGGAGACGGCGACCCCGGACGGTGTGGGCGTCTCGATCATTCCGGCCGTCGCCGGAGGCTGACCGTTACCCCGTTTCGTTACCCTCGGTAATGCCGGACACGCAGAGTTCATCGAATTGCCCCCTCCGTGAGAGAAACGGAGGGGGCAATTCTGTATGGTTGAGGGCGCTACAGTTGGGGAAGCGACTTCGCTTTCGATGTTGGTTTCATGCCGGACGCATATGAGTACCCGTTCGGCGGCCGACAAGAAGTAGCCAAACTGCCTCCCCTTTATGGGTTGTTTATGGCATTTACGGGGCCCGACTTGCCCTGAATCCTTGCGGGTTCTCCGCATGTCATTGATCAGCCATGCCCAGAATTCTCGTCCGATTGACCTGTTGCAGAGGGCAGTTGGACAGATACATTCAGCCGCGGTCGACGCGTTCCGGCGCACACCCCCAACCGTTTGGGGGGTGAGGTCTGACCCGGATCCGCGAAGTGCGGATCTGTGCAAGGGCCAGTAATAGGGGAGTTAGGCATGGCTCAGGGCACCGTCAAGTGGTTCAACGCGGAGAAGGGGTACGGCTTCATCGCGGTCGACGGTGGTGCGGACGTCTTCGTGCACTACAGCGCGATTCAGATGGACGGCTACCGCACCCTTGAAGAGGGTCAGCGAGTGGAGTTCGAGATCTCGCAGGGCCAGAAGGGTCCGCAGGCGGACATGGTCAAACTCGCCGTCTAGTCCGGGCGCGAACGGCCACCGACGCACTCACGCCGAGGGGCCCGCATCCCACCAGGGATGCGGGCCCCTCGTGCGTCCTCGACGGCCTTCGGCCGCCCTCCGCCTGCCGTCCGCCTGTCTCGCGCGCGCCCGCGCGCACGCGAGCGTCCCCCCTTCGGGGGGGGGGGGGGGGAAACCCGGAAACCCCCCCAAAAAAACACCCCCCAACCCACCTTTCTGGGAAAGAAACACCCCCAAAAGACCAAGTTGCGGGAAAAGAGGCT